>CAYTSW010000124.1:0-8187 GCA_964440605.1 uncultured Phycisphaeraceae bacterium
ACGAAGTTGACGATCGCCCAGCCCCAGGACACCGGGTTGTTCAGGCCCCAGACCCCGACGCCCGTGATGATCAGGTAGATGATCATCACGGTGCCGATGATCGCCAGCACGTTGCTGACGGCGAAGGCCGGCACCCACCAGACGGGGGTCTTGTCCTCGATCCAGCCGCAGATGGTGTCGGTGACGCTCTTGAAGTCACGGTCGCCGAGCACGAGCGGCGGGCGGGCCGCCGGGTCGTCGACGATCGACCCGTCGATCGTGTCCGGGTCGGGACCGTCGTGCGACCGCCGATCGACGAGCCCGAGGGCCTCCGCCTGGTCGGGGTGGATGCTGCTCATGCCATGGCTCCGGTGCTGGCGTTATTCAGGATGGGGAGGCTGAGTCGGGCGTGCCCGTCATCGACCGGCTCGATGGTGCGCTCGTCGCCGTAGTCCGTGCCGTGATGCTCGAAGGGGTTGTGCTCGGCGGGCTTGCGGATCAGATGATTCGGGTTGCGGATGCGCATCTGGTAGGTCGTGCGCGGGATGACGTTGAGGTAGCCGAGCATGGCGTAGGTGCGATGATCGTCCTTGGCCTGCTTGACGAGCGAGCCCAGGCCGCCGTTGGCCGCGTTGTCGTAGATGTCGCCGAAGACGATCGCGCCGGTCGGGCACGCCTGCTGGCAAGCGACCTGGAAGAAGCCGTCGGGCACGAAATCGAGGTCTTCGAGCTTGGTCTCCACCCGTGCCGCGTTGATGCGTTGCATGCAGTACGTGCACTTTTCCATCACGCCGCGGCTACGGACCGTCACGTGCGGGTTGTTCTGCATCGAAGAGACTTCGTCGATCTTCTCGCGGAAGCGCGGCGGCACAAGATTTTCGTTCGCGGGTGTCGCCTCGTCGGGCAGGCCGTAAACGTCGCCCTCGTACTTCTTCGTCGCATAGTCGAAGTAGTTGAACCGACGCACTTTGTACGGGCAGTTGTTGGAGCAGTAGCGCGTGCCGATGCAGCGGTTGTAGGCCATGTCGTTCGTGCCCTGGTGTCCGTGTACGGTCGCGTTGACCGGGCACACGACCTCGCAGGGGGCCTTCTCGCAGTGCATGCACGTGACGGGCTGGACGACCATGTCCGTGTCGCTGAACGCCCAGTCGTCCGACTCGCTCGAAGCGAAGTAGCGATCGATGCGGATCCAGTGCATCTCGCGACCCTTGGCGACTTCCATCTTGCCGACGATCGGGATGTTGTTCTCCGCCTGGCACGCCACCACGCACGCGCTGCACCCGGTGCACGTTGTCAGGTCGATCGACATGCCCCACTGCTGCACCGGGTTGTCATAGCCGTTGAGCGGGCGCTGCTTGTTGCCCTTTTCGTCGAGGATCGGCTTGCCCGACTTGTCGACGCGGTGGTAGTAGATCGAAGAGCCGCGGCGTTCGGGCGGGTCGAGGTAGAGGTCCTCGTTCTCCGGCGCGTGCGCCAGGATGCCGAGCTTCTCCGCCGGCGTCAGCGTGCTCTTGTTGCCGTATGCGTCCTTCTTCTTGAACGCCTTGTCACCGACCTTCTTCCACCAGTAGAGATCGACCTCGCGGTGCAGGGCGCGGCCTTCGATGGACCAGTGGTCCTGCGTCGTCGCGACCATGTAGGGCGAACGCCCGCGGGCCTGCGACACTTCGACATCCCGCGCGACACTCATCGACTCGCTCGTCCGCAGCGGGTAAACGTCGACGCCCGTGCCCTCGGCGATCCGCCCACCGCGCTCGCGGCCGTAGCCCAAAGTCAGCACGACCACGTCGTCAGGCGTGCCGGGGACGACCCAGATCGGCACGTCGATCTCGCGCTCGCCGATCCGCACCGTCGCGACCTGCACCTTGTTGTACGTCGGCCCGCCCAGCTTGCGGCTCGTCGCGAGCCCGAGACGCTCGGCCGTGTTGTGACCGATGATCATGGGGTTGTCCCACGCCACCTTGGTCACCTGGTCGGGCACCTCCTGGAGCCAGCCGTTGTTGGCGAAGCGCCCGTCGTGGACCTTCGGGCACGGCACGAAGACCGCCTCGACGCCGTCACTGGGCATCAGGCGGTCAGCGGCGCTGCGCAGCGTCCCGGCTACGAGGCTCAGATTTGCCCGCGGGCGCACCGGCTTGTTGTTGCCCAGCGTCGAGACCAGGATCCCGTCGTGCAGGCAGCGCCGCCACGCCGACTCGAACGCCGGGTTGGTCACGTTGCCCGCGAGCGTGCGCGGGATGCGCAGTTCGCTGGAGACCACGTCGCGCACGATCGTGTACCCGTCCGCGCTCCGCTGGCCGAGGATCGTCGCCAGCAGTTCGAGGTCGCTCTTGCCGCCGTACAGCGGCGCGATCTGCGGCTGGACGACGGAATACGTCCCGTCGCTCGTCCGCACATCGTTCCACGACTCGAGCCAGTGCGCGATCGGGAGATACACGTCGGCGTGCTCGGCCGTCTCGTTGGGATCGCCGAGGAAGATGCTCCGGCGCACGCCCTCCATCGCGCGCGTGAAGTCCAGGTCCGCCGGCGCGTCGTAGCACGGGTTGCCGTCGATGATCACGAGCGTGTCAACATCCGCCGAACGCATGCGGCGGGTGAGGTCGACGATCGAGTCGACGCTGTCGACGGCTTCGTCGCTCGTCTGCGGTTCGTAGTAAAAGGTCGTGGCCGTCGCGTTGGACGACGGGTCGGCCCCGATATCGCCAAGCAGGTCGTTCAGCGCGTGCACAAGCGCGTGAACCTGTGCGGGTTGCGACTCGCCGACCGTGATCACAGAGCGACCGAGCTTAGCGCGGTCCGCACCAACGAGGTCCTCCGTCAACGCTTCCAGCCAGCCCGCGGGCAGCAGCGCCGCGCCGCCAAGCCTATCGTTCACCGACGCGATCTGCGACCGGAGTTGGTCGGCCCGCGATCCTCCGATGGCGCCCAGCAAGTGATGCGCGATCGCCACCACGGCCGCCGTGATCTGGCTTGGCTTGAGCCCCAGTCGGTGGTCGGCCTGCCCGCCCGTGAGCGTGGTGTTGCTCTCGAGCACGTACAGCCGGTTCATCTGCGCTTCAGACGCCTGTTTCTCGGGACTCCGGCCGGGCCGGAAGCGTGACGCCGCCCAGCCGCGCTGAGCCGACACCGACGAATCGCGCCCGAGCAGGTCGTGGTCGATGCAGACGATCGTCTCGGCGCGGTCCACGTGGTAGTCCGGCCGCAACACACGGTCGAAGGCGATGCGCGTGCCGGCCTCGTTATTCGTGCGATCGACAGGCTCGTAGACGTGCCAGCGCGCTTCGGGCCACCGCTCCTTGATGCGGCGCTTGAGCGCCTGGCGGGCAGGGCTCGTCGACTTTTGCACGAGGAAGGCCAGCCCGCGTCCGTTGGTCGAGTCGAAGGTGCCAAACTCGCGCCGGGCCATGTTCTCGAACTCGGCCCAGGGCGTCGCGGTGATCCCGCCGGCGCTCCGCGCCGCCGCCACCGCGGGGTTGCGATCGGGGTCGTACAAGCCGAGGATCGAAGCCTGCCCGAGCAACGAACTCTTGCCGCGCACTTCCGGGTGCAGCGGGTTGCCCTCGAGCTTGGTCGGGCGCCCCTCGAAGCTCGTCGCGAGCACGCCTTCGGCGCCGCCGCCGGGGCGGGGCATCGCCGTCGCGTAGTACAGCGCTTTGCCCGGGATGATGTGCTCGGGCGCGCTGTTGTAGGGGAGGATCTTGTGGTCCGGGCGCCGGCAGCCGCTCATCGTCGTCGCGCCGGCGAGGGCCAGCGACGCGCCCATGATCTTGAGAAAGCTGCGGCGCGAGCCATCGAGCAGCTCGCTGGCGTATGCCGGGAACTCGCGTTGCAGGAAGTCCTTGAACTCGCGCGTGCCGACGAGGTCGTCGAGCGAACGCCAATAGGCCTTGCCGGTCGCCGCGGACACTTCCCGCGGCCCGACACCGTTCCGCTCATCGCGACGGCGCTTCTCGTGCGCGTTCGTCCCGGGTTTGTTCGTGGAAGGGCAGTTATCCAGGTTGCTCATGGGTTGCTCGCTGCTGCTGAGTGCTGCATTTCTGACCCGCCCACCCGGCGGCGCCGTCCTCGATTCCGACACACCGCGCGCCGATCAGTAGTGACACGCCCCGCACGATTGCGGCGGCTCGTTGCCCAGCTCCTCGATCAGCGCCAGGCCCGCGGCACGCTGGCCGCCCGACTTGAGCTGCTGGGCGATCTCGCCGAGGTCGGTGATGCGAGGCTTCATCGGGTCCGTGTCGCTCACCGCGACGAGGTGCTGCTCGGGGTTGCGGTGGCAGTCCAGACACCACCCCATCGACAGCGACTCGACCTGCCGCGCGACTTCGTGCTGATCGATCCGACCGTGGCACGAATAGCACGACACGCCGGCGTTGACGTGCACCGCGTGGTTGAAGTGGGCGTAGTCGGGCAGCTTGTGGATGCGACGCCACTGGATCGGCTCGCCGGTCTGATAGTTCGATCGCAGTTCAACCAAGTGTTCGTTCTCCTTGTGCGACAGCCAAAGGTCGCGACGCAAATACGCCTGGTCCGTCGCCACGTCACCCGTGTGACACGACATACACGTCGCGGTGTCGGGAACGTTCGAGTGCGCCGACTCCTCCACGTTCGTGTGGCAGTAACGGCAATCGATGCCGAGCTGCCCCGAGTGGATCCGGTGACTGAACGCCACGGGCTGCTCGGGCTGATAACCGATCTCGAAAAAGTCGGGCGTCGCGTAATACCACGTGCCCACGACGACCGCGAACGCAGTTGCGCCCAGCCCGCCCACGAGCACCGCGGGAATCGCGTTGGTCCACTTGGGAAAGACGAGAGACAATCGAGCCTCCGATGCCTGCGGCGGTATGGGGACCGTTCGGGCCTCAAACACAGCCTGCTTGGACCGATCCCGGAAACGCTCGCGCCCCGGTACGCGGTCGAGACGAAGCCGCTGTCGCCAGACAAGAGCGATTGCGGTTCGGCAGTAGTGAACAGGCACCAACCCCGCGCGTCAACCGCCACCGCTGGGATTGTCGTAGATGAGACTCATTCTCAGAGATCCGCGCCCGGGCGTCGATACCCCCACCAACGGCTCGGGACAGTCTCGTCAGACCAGAGGCGCTACGATCTCACAGCATCTCGAAACGTTCACCACAACGATCAGGGTGTTTGGAATTATGAACGGATCAGCCACGCCAGACTCCACCGAACACAGCCCAACTACGCGGCCCGGCCTGGGTGGGCCCGCTATCACCTTTGGGTTTGCTACAGCAGTCGCCATGTGGCTCGTCGGTTTCGTCACCCACCTTCCCCTGCTTCGACTCGACCCCATGCCGGTGGGCATCCTCCTGCTCATCACGTTTGCGGGGATGATGATCGCGACCGGCCGATACGCCGCACCCGACCGCCCGCTGCGGATCGGTGCCTTCGCGGGGCTCATTTCGGGTCTCGTCAATCTGCTCATCCTTGGTGCCCTGCTCACCACCGATGACGGTGCCGCCCACCCCGCCTGGCCCATCGCGGTCGCCGGCTGGCTCGCCGCCAGTGCCCTCGTCGGCGCCGGCTTCGCCTGGCTCGGCGCCCAGCTCGCCGGAGCCTCTGCCGCGACCCGACGCACCCCGCAGCAGTGGGTCGCCGGCTTCTCGCTCGTCGCGATGCTCTCGGCGATCCCCGTCATCATGAGCGGCGGACTCGTCACCTCCTCCGGCGCGGGCCTCAGCGTCGCCGACTGGCCCACCAGCTACAACGCCAACATGTTCCTCTTCCCCCTCTCCAAAATGACCGGGGGCATCTACTACGAACATGCTCACCGCCTGCTCGGCTCGCTCGTCGGCCTCACCGCCCTCACCCTCGTCATCTTCGCCTTTGTCGCTAGGGCCCGTCCCGGCGTCCGCTGGGCGAGCGTCGCCATCTTCGTGCTCGTGTGCATTCAGGGGACGCTCGGAGGCATCCGCGTGACCGCCGCCGAAGACCCCAGCGGCGCCCGCGCCCAGACAGTCGCCACTGCTCCCGCCGAAGCGGCGCGCAACTTCGCCGCTACGCAGGACTCCTTTGCCAGCGTCACCTACGCCGTCATCCACGGCGTGGGGGGCCAGCTCACACTCGCCTCGCTCTGCTTCCTCGCCGCCTTCGCCTCCACCAGATGGGCCACGCGCTGCAACCTTCCCCAGCGCCGCGACGGCCTGATGCGCTGGGCCGGCCTCCTGCTCGTTGTGACGCTGCTCGTCCAGCTCATCCTCGGAGCCACGTCGCGGCACCTTGAGCACCCCCACCTCGCGTACACACACATGGGCTTCGCGGCGATCGTGACCGTCGTGCTCTGTTTCGCCGCCCTGCGCGGCACGACGTATCGCGGCTCACCGCTGCCCGCCGCCGGCTGGGCCGCGGTCTCTCTGGTCATCGTGCAGGTGCTGCTGGGCTTCGTCGTGCTGATGTTCGTCCTGCCCACGTACGACGGCGACCACCTCGCCGAGGACACCACCGCGACGATCCTCCTCGCGACCGCGCACCAGGGCCTCGGCGCCGCCCTGCTCGGTATCGCCGCGATCATCGCCGCCTGGGGCTGGAGACTCACTTCGCCCGCGACCGAGTCGGAACAGGCCTATGTCGGCGAGCCGCCGCATCGGCCCGCCGCTGTCCCCGCCTGACCTGTCTCAGCCCTCGCGCTTCGTCGCCCGCTTTGGCCCCACGCCCGGCAGTTCGTCACGCCGGAGCACTACTACGCCAAGCCCCACCGCGAGAAAGACCAGCGAGAAGAAGAAGGGCAGCGTGATCGTCTCGCCCGTCTCCGGCTCGGTGAACTCCGGGAACATGCCAAGCGGCCCGAGGTGCGTCGCAAACGCCCCGAGCATCGCGACCGACAGCACCACGCCGCCCCACACGTGCAGCCTCGGCACGAGCAGCAGCACCGCCGCCGTCAGTTCCGTCACGCCGACCGCGTAGCGCCCGAAGGGCTCGGCGGCCGCGATCCCGGTGTTCTCCGCGATGCGCTCGAACAGCGCCGGCGACGGGAACTGCCCGAGCAGCTTCGGCACCGCCCCCATCACGAGCATCCCCCCGGCCCCCACGACCTGCAGCACCCAGGACGTGATCGTGGCAGGCTTGTTGGTTGAAGCGGTGAACGGCATGGCGGCCTCCTTCGGCGCGTGTGACAGTCCCGGCTCGTCCGAGCCCGCCCAACCGCTTCCACGCGGCCCGGTATTCCGCCCTCCCCCGCCGCACGTGTCCCGCCGAACGTCTTACTCCGCCGCGCCCGACGACATGTCGTACACCCACTGATCGATCGCCCTGTCTAGCGACAGCACCTCGCCGTCGTGGAAGAAGAGCTTGAGCTCGCGCTCGGCGGCCTCGGGGCTGTCCGAGCCGTGGATCAGGTTGAACGAGTTGGAGACCCCGAAGTCACCTCGGATCGTGCCCGGATCGGCCTTGGAGCCGAAGGTCGCGCCCATCATGTTGCGGCTGATGGCGATGGCGCCGTTCCCACGCACCGCCAGCACCAGGACCGGCGACGAGGTCATGAACTTCACCAGCCCCTCGTAGAAGGGCCTGCCCTTGTGGTCGGCGTAGTGCGTCGACGCCAGATCCTGCGAGATCTGCATCATTTTCGCCCCCACGATCGCCAGCCCCTTCTCCTCGAACCTCGAGATGATCTTGCCCATGAGGCCCCGCTGCACGGCGTCGGGCTTGAGAATGATCAGCGTTGTCTCCATCGCATTGCTCCACGTCTCGTAGTCTGCTGAACCAGTCGTGCTCATCCGGTCACGGGCCGGAGCATAGCGGCTCCGCACCATCGGGCGACTCACAGGATGACCTCATGCAACGCAACGCCGCCGACACGCTTCCACACGAAATCCCCCAGTGCCACGGCGGAATCGGAACCGCCCTCTGCCGCGTCGTCATGGACGAATCCGAGACGCCACCCCCCTCAGAGGTCGGCATCCGCTTCGTCCACGAAACCACGCTTCCGCCCGGCGCCTCGGTCGGTGAGCACCCGCACAACGACGACGAAGAGCTCTACTTCGTCACCCGCGGCCGCGGCGAGATGATCATAGACGGCGCCCGCCAGCCCATCGGCCCCGGCGACTGCTCGCTGGTCCGCCGGGGACACACCCACGGCCTGATCAACACGGGCGACACGCCGCTCACCTTCATCGTGGTGTGCGTGGAGCCGGCTGCCGACTAGCGCAGCGCAATCGGATCCACATCGACAGCGCAGCCCGCGTCCGCCTTCAC
>CAYTSW010000125.1:0-8071 GCA_964440605.1 uncultured Phycisphaeraceae bacterium
GGTCGCGGGGCACACCCGGGCACGCTCCGAGCACGCGCGGGCGTGGCGGCGGCGCGGGGTCCAAGAATACCAGCGGTGGCGTGGGTGGGCCATCGCCATGGCGGCGCGAGGCGGCGGTGGAGCGGGGGCCTCTCCGCAGCGCAGGAGGCCGGTTGGGATAAAGCGTGGATGACTGGTGGAAGTTCTTCGATGACGCAGCGGGGCGTTTTCGGGGTTGTCGGAGATCCCGCAGGGGCAAGCGGTTGCGAACGTGCTCGCTTCGCCTACTCTTGTGGAGTCGGACGCTCGCGGCAGGCGAACGTTCCGGGACGGCGAGCATGTGGCACGTTTCTGGAGGATGGCAGCGGTGGCGCGACCAGCGATCCTGATCGTCGAGGACGAGGCGGACATCGCCCAACTCATCGAGTTTCACTTGCAACGTGAAGGCTTCCCGACGCAGATCGCGCACTCGGGCTCGGTCGCGCTCGACTTGGTGGAGAAGTCGCCCCCCGCGCTGATCCTGCTGGACATCATGCTGCCGGACGTGGACGGGCTGGAGGTCTGCCGGCGTCTGAAGCGTGAAGTCGGAACGCGAGATATCCCGATCGTCATGGTGACGGCCAAGGGTGAGGAGAGCGACGTCGTTGTGGGGCTCGAACTCGGAGCCGAGGACTACGTGACCAAACCCTTCAGCCCGCGCGTGCTGATCGCGCGGATCAAGACGGTCCTGCGCCGGCGCGACTCGGACGTCTCCGGGCTCATCGTCCTCGCCGGCGGGACGCTGACGATCGATCCGGCGCGGCACACGGTGAAGGTGCACGGTGAAGAGCTCGACCTCACGCTGACGCAATACCGCCTGCTGCACTTCCTGGCGATGCGCCCCGGCTTCGTGCGCACGCGCGATCAGATCGTCTCGGCGGTGCGGGGCGAGGACGCGGTGCTGTCGAGCCGCGTGATCGACGTACACATCGCGGCGCTGCGGCAGAAACTCGGCGACCTCGGGCAACTCGTCGAGACCATCCGCGGCGTGGGGTATCGGCTGAGCGAACTCAAAGAGACGCAGCCAGCGTGATGTTCAAGGGAGCGTTGTCGTTCGCGCCGCGCGTCGTCTTCTTTCTGGCGTGCCTTGGAGCGGTGCTCTTCGCGCTCTTTGGCGCCCGGGCCGGGCGACCCGAACATCGGCGGCAGCCTTCTGGTTCTGCTGCTGATGCCGGCGGCGGTGGGGATGGTGGTGCGGGATGGATACTTCTTAGTTCGGGCGTTCCGGACGTGGGATCAGGTGGGAGCGGATGGAAGCTCGTCGGAGATCGAAGCGCCTTCGGAGACGCCGATGCCTGTGGGAGAGCGGGCGGCGAAGTTCGCGCTTAGTGCGGCGTCGGCATCTGCCATCTTCATCCCGCTGATTGCATAGTGACTGTCGCGATCGGCGCGCCCGATTGATCTCTAAGGATCTCGCCCTGATGGCGTCCCGCTCCCGAAAATCCGCACGCCGTCGCGTCTGGCTCGCCTTGCTCGGCGCCTTGGTCGTCGTGCAGCTCGCGCTGGCGCTCTACCTGCTGGATCGGATCGATGGCGGCTTGGCGTGGGCGGCGGTGTTGCTGACCGTGGTGCCGCTGGTGATCGCGTCGTTGACGCTGCTGTCGCTCCGGCGTCAGAGCGTGCGGGTGCAGGAGTTGGCGTCGAGCGCGCGTCGGTTCGCGAGCGGGGAGATGCGGCACCGCGTGGCGTTGCCGGACGACCCGGAGTTCGCGACGCTCGCCTCGGCGCTCAACGACATGGCGGGGGAGCTGAATCGACGGATCCAACAGCTGCGCGTGCAGCGGACGGAACAGAACGCGATCCTCCAGTCGATGGAGGTGGGGCTGGTGGCGCTTGACGCCGAGCATCGGATCCTGCGCGTGAACCGCATCGCCCGGCGGCTATTCAACGTGAGCGATGACGAGGACCTGCGCGGGGAGCCGATCGCGACCCTGACGGACAATCAGGACCTGCTCAATATGGTGGCCGACGCGGTGGCGGACCCGACGCCCCGGATCGAGGAGACGGAGCTGCGCGGGCCGGCGGCGGTGCCGGGGTCGCAGGGCGATCGGCTGAACGTGCGCGTGACGCTGGGGCCGCTGCTGGACCTCGACGACGAGCCGGTGGGCGTGATCGTCCTGCTGACGGACATCACGCGTGTGCGTCGGCTGGAGTCGGTGCGGACGGACTTCGCGGCCAACGTCTCGCACGAGCTGCGCACGCCGATCACGAACATCAAGGGCTACGTCGAGACGATGCTGGAGATGGGGCTCGAGGACCAGACGACGGCTCGGAGTTTCCTGGAGGTGGTCGCGCGGAACGCGGATCGGCTGGGGGCGATCGTCGACGACATGTTGGTGCTGACCAACCTCGAGCGGACGGGACAGAAGGACCTGGCCCTGGCGCCGACCTCGCCCGAGACGCTGCTCGAGAGCGTGCGGCAGCACGCGGCGAACGACGCGGCGGCGAAGGTGATGGCGGTGGAGGTGGCCTGCGAGACCCAGCGGCGGGTGCTGGTGAACAGTCGGCTGGCAGAGCAGGCGATGTTCAACTACGTGCTCAATGCGGTGAAGTACTCGCACGTCGGCTCGCGGGTGGTGCTGCGGGCGGAGGAGGCGCAGCTCGCGGGCCAGGCGGCGGTACGGTTCTCGGTGGAGGACGACGGCCCGGGGATCGCGCCCGGCGAGCTTCCGAGGGTCTTCGAGCGGTTCTACCGGGTGGACAAGGCGCGCAGCCGGAAGGAAGGCGGGACGGGCCTGGGGCTGTCGATCGTGAAGCACATCGCCCGGGTGCACGGGGGGGACGTGGGGGTGGAGAGCGTGGTGGGCGAGGGGAGCACCTTCTGGATCACGCTGCCGGCGGCGGCGACGGAGTCGCGGGAGGGGGCCGGGGAGGGGCCCGAGGAGGGCCTGGGCGCGTCGGAGGCGAGGGCCGGTGCGTCTTCATCAGATCTGAACACCCGCTGACTACTGTCCGGTCAAGACTGCGCTGCAACAGTCGAATTCCGGCGCCCTTTTCATCAGGAACAGCACCATGGTTCGTAATCGTCTCCGCGGCCTGACGAGGTCGATGGCCGCTTCTCTGGTCGGCGTGACGCTCGTGACGGGCGTGGGGTGCTCGCGCGTGGACGACGAGGGATCGAGCCGCGCGATCGAGATCGACGGCTCGTCGACAACGTTCCTCGTGACCCGCGCGGTCGCTACGGAGTTCCGCGAGGTGGACTCGACGGTGGAGGTGTCGGTCGGGCGCTCAGGCACGGGCGGCGGGTTCAAGCGATTCGTGAAGGGGGAAGCGGACATCTCCAACGCGTCGAGGCCGATCAAGGCGACCGAGTTGGATCGGGCGCGGGCGAACGGGATCGCGTTCATCGAACTGCCCGTGGCGGTCGACGGGATCACGTTCGCGGTGCACCCGGAAAACGACTGGGCCAACGACCTGACCGTTGACGAAATCCGGCGGATCTTCTCGGCGGAGGGGGGCGTCGAGACGTGGGCCGACGTGCGGCCCGACTGGCCCGATCGGGAGATCGTGCTCTTCTCGCCGGGGTACGACTCGGGGACGTTCGACTTCTTCCAAGAGGTGATCTTCACGGACGGGGTGACCGTGCGTGGCGACATGAGCCTCTCCGAGGACGACAACCGGATCGTCCGCGGCATCACGGGCGATCGCGACGCGCTGGGCTTCTTCGGCTTCGCGTATTACCTGAAAAACCGCGACCAACTGCGGTCGCTAGCGATCGCAGAGTCACCCGGGAGCGAAGCGGTGAAGCCTTCGCTGAAGACGATCTCTTCGGGTGTCTACAGCCCGTTCTCGCGACCGCTATACATCTACGTGAGCCTCGAGAGCGCGGAGCGTAACCAGGTCGACGCCTTCGTGGACTTCTATTTGGAAAACGCCGGTCGGCTTGCGCCCGAGGTGGGGTACGCGCCGCTGGAGGATCGTCATTACGAGATGGCCCGTGAGCGTTTCGACGAGCGGGTGACGGGGACCGAGTGGCTCAAAGACGACGGGGCGCACACGCACGCGGGCCTTAACGAAGTGTACGGGCTCTGACCACGCCCGCGGACCAACGCGCTCCCGAGCCTGTGCCCCCCGCGCCGGATCGGCGTGGGGGGATCGGCCGCCGTGCGGGCCTGCCGCGGAACCCGCTCGTGCGCGCACTGCTCCTGATGTGCGCCGGCGTGAGCGTCTTCACGACGCTGGCGATCATCGTGATGCTGGCGACGGAGACGACAAGCTTCTTCGCGCGAGGCGAGGTGAGCCTCGGGAGCTTTCTGTTCGGGACGGAGTGGACGCCCTTCAACCCGGACGAGTCGGCGCGCGAGTTCGGCGTGTTGCCGCTGGTGTCGGGGACGCTGCTGGTGGCGGCGCTGAGCGCCGTGGTCTCGCTCCCGCTGGGATTACTCGCGGCGATTTATCTCAGCGAGTATGCGCCCGCGCGGGTGCGAACAGTGCTCAAGCCGGTGTTGGAGATCTTGGCGGGGATCCCGACGGTGGTGTACGGCTTCTTCGCGATCGTGGTGATCACGCCAGCGCTGGCGACGTTCAGCGAGGCTTTTGAGGGGTACAACGCGCTGAGCGCAGCGATCGCGGTGGGGATCATGTGCCTGCCGATCGTGACGTCGCTGAGCGAGGATGCGCTGCGTGCGGTGCCGCGGTCGCTGCGCGAGGGGGCGTACGCGGCGGGGGCGACGCGGTTTGACGTGACCGTGAAAGTGGTGGTGCCGGCGGCGTTGTCGGGGATCGTCGCGGCGTTTGTGCTGGCGATCAGCCGCGCGGTGGGCGAGACGATGATCGTGGCGCTGGCGGCCGGCGCACGTCCGAACCTGACGGCGGACCCGAGCGAGCCGGTGCAGACGATGACGGCGTTTATCGTCGCGACGATCGGGGGCGAGTCGCCGGCGGGGAGCATCCAGCGGCAGTCGATCTTCGCCGTCGGCGCCTTGCTGTTCCTGATGACGCTCGCGCTGACGCTCGTGGGCAACGCGATCCTGAAGAAGTTCCGGGAGGTCTACGAATGACTCCCCCCACCCTCACACCGCCGGAAACGCGCGGTCCGTTGCCGGGCAAGGCGATCAAGCGCGCGCGGCGCCGGCTGATGAGCACGACATTCCACGCGGTGTGCGCGCTGACGGGGGTGTTGGCGGTCGCGGTGCTGGCGGTGCTGCTGGTCTCGATCAGCATCAAGGGCATCGGCGTGCTCGACTGGGACTTCCTGACGGGCGGGGGGAGCTACCTCGCCGATGAGGCGGGCTTCGGGCCGGCGATCACGGGGTCGATCTGGTTGTGCGGGATCGTGCTGGTGGTGGGGATGCCGCTGGGCGTGGGAGCGGCGATCTATCTCGAGGAGTTCGCCTCGCGCGGACCGCTGAGCCGGTTTATCCGGGTGAACATCGCGAACTTGGCGGGCGTGCCTTCGGTCGTGTACGGGCTGATCGGGCTGGCGACGTTCGTGGGGTTTTGGAATCTGTTCGGCGGCGACGACCCGGAGTACCGACTGCTGGGCGGGCTGGTCAACATCCCGTTCGGGCGGACGGTGCTGGCGGGCGGGTTGACGCTGACGCTGCTGGTGCTCCCGATCGTCATCATCGCGTCGACCGAGGCGCTGCGCGCGGTGCCATCGTCACAGCGCGAGGCGGCGCTGGCGATGGGGGCGACGCGATGGCAGTCGGTGCGTCGGGCGGTGTTGCCGCTCGCGCTGCCGGGGATCCTGACGGGGTCGATCCTGGCGATGAGCCGTGCGATCGGCGAGACGGCGCCGATCCTGGTGGCGGGGGCGGCGGCGTTCTACCTGTCGCACCCGTCGGGGTTGATGAGTCAGTACACCGCGATGCCGATGCAGATTTATGGTTGGGTCTCGGAGCCGGGCGACGCGTTTCAGGAGCGTGCGGCGGCGGGGATCATCGTGCTGATCGCGGTGCTGCTGGCGCTCAACGCCGCGGCGATCACGATCCGCGCCTTTGCCCAACGAAAGCAGCAGCCATGAGCGAGACGATGCCGCGGGTTCATGAACAGACGGACGAGACGACGGCGGGTGTCGTCGCGGTGCGCGCGGCGCGCTTCAACGCGTGGTA
Organism: uncultured Phycisphaeraceae bacterium; assembly: GCA_964440605.1. GTDB lineage: Bacteria > Planctomycetota > Phycisphaerae > Phycisphaerales > UBA1924 > CAYTSW01. Next base: position 6,072 of record CAYTSW010000125.1, read on the forward strand.
CGGCTCGTTCCAGGCGATCCGGGACGTCACGCTCGAAGTGACGGCGCGGAACGTCACGGCGCTCATCGGCCCTTCGGGCTGCGGCAAGAGCACGTTCCTGCGCTGGATCAATCGGATGAACGACCTGATCCCGGGCGCCCGGGCCGATGGCACGCTCGAGCACTTCGGCGAGGATCTGCTCGACAAGCGGCTCGACGTGGTCGAACTGCGGCGGCGGGTGGGCATGGTCTTCCAGAAGCCCAACCCCTTCCCAAAGAGCGTCTACGACAACGTGGCCTTCGGGGTGCGGCTGCACCAGCGCGTGCCCAAGCCCGAACTCGACGCGCTGGTCGAACGCTGCCTGCGCGACGTCGGCCTGTGGGACGAGGTAAAGGACCGGCTAAAAAAAAGTGCCCTGGGGCTGTCGGGCGGTCAGCAGCAGCGGCTGTGCATCGCGCGGGCGATCGCGGTGGGGCCCGAAGTGCTGCTGATGGACGAGCCGACGAGCGCGTTGGACCCGAAGGCGACGACGCGCATCGAGGACTTGGTGCGCACGCTGCGCGAGCACTACACCATCGTGATCGTCACGCACAACATGCAGCAAGCGCGCCGCATCTCCGATCGCACGGCCTTCTTCTACGAGGGCGACCTGGTCGAGTCGGGCGCGACGGCGCAGCTGTTCGAGGAGCCCGAGCAGCAGCGGACGCGGGAGTACGTGGAGGGGGCGTTCGGGTGAGGTTTAGGCGGCGTTTTCGTCGCGGTCGTCGGGCACATACTCCACCGCGCTTATCAGCGTCAGGTTGAGCACCGCCAAGCCGCCAGCGGGCTGGGTCACCGCGATCACCCTCGAGTTGTCCGGGATGAGGATGAACTCGGGATGCTTGACCGGATACTCCGAGCCGTCGGCCATCTTGATGACAAACGGCGTGAAGGGGGTCTTGCGAACGATGTCGCGCAGCTCTTCAGATCGCATGGCGAGATCCCTCCAGAGGCTCAGAACTCGAGTTCGCGCAGCCCCAAGCCGTGCTCCTGCAGCTTCTCCTTCACCTCGTCGAGCGAAGTGGCGCCGAAGTTCTTGATGCCCATGAGCTCGGCCTCGGTGCGGGCGGCGAGGTCGCCCAGGGTCTGGACGCCGAGCAGTTGCAGCGCCTTGCGGGCGCGGACGGACAGGCCGAGGTCGGCGACGGAGCGGGCGAGCGCCTGCTCGTTGCCCGAGCCGCGCAGGGAGTCGTAAACCTTCTTGCGCATGCGCCGGTGCTGCTCTTCGAGGCCCTGGCCGAGGCGCAGGCCCTTGTGGTTGAGCATGTCCTTGATTTCCTTGAGCGAGGCCTCGCCGAAGTTCTTGTAGCCCATCAGCTCGGCCTCGGTGATGCGCAGGAGGTCGCCCAGGGTGCGGATGTTCATGCGCTTGAGGCAGTTGCGGGCGCGGACGGAGAGCTCAAAGTCGGTGACGGGGGTGTCCATGAGCGCGTTGCGCTTGGCGAGGTCGCGGTCCTGCTCCTCGTCGATGAACATCTCCTTGGATGCCGTCACATCCTTCATGAACATGCGGGCGCGCTCGTGCGTCGGGCTGGTGTCGAGCACCTGGCGCAGGCACTTCTCGGCGCGGACGTACTCGCCGCGATCTTCGTACATGACCGCGAGGTTCATGAGCGTGGCGATCGACGGCGGCTTGGAGTCGGCGGCGCGTTCGTACGCCTGGAGCGCCTCGTCTTCCTCTCCGAGCTGGTCGAGCTCATAGGCGAGGGCAAAGAGGGCGTCTTCGTTGGTCGGGTCGGCGGTGACGGCCTTGCGGAGGAAGGAAACAGCGCCCTCGCGGTCGCCGGCTTCGCGCAGGCGAGCGCCGTTGTTGTAGTAGCCCGCGGCGGCTTCGGGGTCGCCGCCCCCGCCGCCGATGACCATGTCCATGGGGTTCGCGTTGCCGTTCGTCGTCTGGCTCATGCGCCTGGTGCTCCTGTCGCGAGGTTGATCCGGCACGCCCACCGCGGGTGCGTCAGCGGCGACGTGTGTCGTTCGCGCGC
>CAYTSW010000126.1:0-7865 GCA_964440605.1 uncultured Phycisphaeraceae bacterium
GACCACCGAGATCTACACTCTTTCCCTACACGACGCTCTTCCGATCTGGGGTGGGAGATGAGGTGGGGTGCGGTACCTTGGGCGTCATGTCGACGCCCTTTTTTCTTGCGCTGGTGGTGTTGGGATGTGCTCCAATCGCGATGGCGCAGGATGGATCGGAAGCCGAGCCCATCGCGTTGGTCGTGTTCGACCGATCGGGGTTGTTCGACGGCGAACCGACGGAGCCGGCGTTCATCGCGGGGAACTTCAACGGCTGGGACCCGCAGGGTCGTGCGTCCGCGCGCACGTTTGCGCCCGATGGGGAGACGCCGGGCGGGTGGGTGTTCGAGCTGGGTCGGCCGGGCGGGGTGGGCCTCGATCACCTGGAGTTCAAGGTGACGCGGGGGTCGTGGGCGACGGTTGAGGTCGATGCGGAGGGGCGCGACATCGCGAACCGAACGTGGTCTCGCGATGTCGAGCGCAACGACGAATCGGACCTCGACGGGAGCATCACGGTGATGGGGTTCGCTGATCAGCATCGCGAGGGCGAGCGGGCGTCGACGGTGGTGGGCGAGCTCGAGACGTTCCGTTTCGCCAGCGAGGCGCTCGGCAACGAGCGGACGGTGCGCGTGTGGCTGCCGCCTGGGTATCGGGACGAGGCGAACGCCGAGCGGCGGTACCCGGTGCTGTACCTGCACGACGGGCAGAACTGTTTCGACCGCGCGACGTCGGCGTTCGGGATGGAGTGGGAGGTCGACGAGACGCTGACGAGGCTGATCGAGGCGGGTCGCGTGCCGCCGACGATCGTGGTGGGGATCGACAACGCCGGCGCCATGCGTTCGGCGGAGTACAACTCCCCGGTCGTCGAGGCCCGAGGGTTGCGCGGCATTGGCGACCGCTACGTGCGCATGCTCACGGATGAGCTGCTGCCGGAGATCAACCGGCAGTACCGCACCAAGACCGGCCCGGAACACACGTCGATCGGCGGGTCATCCTTCGGCGGCAACATCTCGCTGCTGGCGATGATGCTCGCGCCCGAGACGTTCGGGCGGGCGCTGGTGGAGTCGCCGGCGTCCGCGACGTCGTACATCGGCGATGCGTTCCGCGAGCAGATCGAGGCGTACGAGGGGCCGTGGGCGTCGCGGGTGTTCGTCGCGATGGGGGACGCGGAGACGGGCAATGCCGCGCGCGACGCGGAGCTGGTCGCAGACGCCAGGCGGCTGGTCGCGGTGCTGCGCGAAGGCACGGGCGTGGACGAGGTGAAGCTGGTGATCGGCGAAGGCGATGCGCATAACGAACAGGCCTGGGCGCGGCGGTTGGAGGGGGCGCTGGTGTTCTTGTTCGGGGAGGAGTGATGCGCAGCGCGAGCGAGACTCGGAGCACCGAGCGCAAGCTCGGTGTCGTTGATGGCCTCGGCGTCCAACCTGAAGCACAGCAGAACCCGCGTGGTGTAAACGCCGGGGAACACGGGTTGCAAGCAACCCGTGGCACGAGCCTGCATGTGTTCAGTCGTTGACCGCCTCGGCGCGCTCGATCCAGCCGCCCGCGAGCACGCGGTCGTTGTTTTCTCGGTCGTACAGCACGAGCGCCTGACCCGGCGCGACGGCCCGTTGCGGTTCGTCGAAGCGCACCTCGAAGCGCCCGCGACGACCCGAGTGCGTGTCGCCCGTCGTCGGCTCGAGCGTGCGCGCGACGGCGGGCACGGCGGCGCTGTTGTACCGGTGCTGCGCCATCACGGGCGTCCAGTCGGTGAAGGAACTCTCGTTGGCGAGCCAGTTGGCCTCGCCCGCGATTGCGCCGGCGTTCATCAGCTTGTCACGCTCGCCGACGGTGACGGTGTTCGTCTGCGGGTTCTTCTCGACGACGTAGAGCGGGTAGCCCAGCGCCACTCCGATGCCGCGGCGTTGGCCGATGGTGAAGTGGTGCTGGCCCGTGTGCGTGCCGACGCGGGCGCCCGAGCGATCGACGATCGCGCCTTCGCGAGCGAGTTCGGGCCGACGGCGCTCGAGCAGGCCGGCGTAGTCGTTGTCGGGGACGAAGCAGATCTCTTGCGAGTCGGGCTTGTCGAAGACGGGCAGGCCGAGCTCCTCGGCGAGCTCGCGCACGCGCGGTTTCTCGTAGCCGCCGATGGGCAGGAGCATGCGCCGGAGCTTGTCGCGCGAGGCGCCGAAGAGGACGTAGGACTGGTCCTTGGAATGGTCGACGCCGCGGGCGAGCGTCGGGCGGCCCGGCGTGTCGACGAGGCGGGCGTAGTGCCCGGAGGCGACGACGTCGGCGCCGATCTGCTGCGCATAGCTGTGGAGCTTGCCGAACTTGAGCCAGTCGTTGCAGCGCACGCAGGGGTTGGGCGTGCGGCCCTCGGCGTACTCATCGACGAAGTAGTCGATGATGCGGTGGAAGTCCTTCTTGAAGTTGCAGACGTAGAACGGAATGCCCAGCTCCGCGGCGACCAGCCGCGCATCGGCGGCGTCGTTGATCGAGCAGCATCCCTGCTTGCCGATCTTCACCTTGGAGGCGTCGCAGGCTTGAACGTCCTGCTCGTAGGGCGTGAGTTCGTCGAGCGTTTCCCCGGGCGAGCCGAGGCGCATGAAGACGCCGACGACGTCGTACCCCGCGCGCAGCAGGAGGGCGGCGGCGACGGAGGAATCGACGCCGCCGGACATGGCGAGGAGGACGCGTTGGGCGGCCTTGGAGGGCATGGGGGAGGGTAGGGGGGTCGGCGAGGAACGGGTAATGCGAAGGGTCACGGCCGCAGGGCGTTGGTCGAGACTCCACCCGGGGGGGTGATGTTGCGTGCGGACTCAGTTCGTTACCCTCGCGAGTCCGACAGGAGGTTGAGCATGGAGCGGTTCCGCGTGGTGGGGGCGTGGCGTGAGAACGGGGCGGACGGTGAGTTGATGGTCGACGCAGTCGATGCGCGGTCGGCGGCGGCTTATGCGAACGATCGCGGCTTGATGGTGGCTCGGGTCGAGGCGGGGCCGTCGCCCGTCGACCCTGAGCAGCCGCTCCGACCGTCTCGACTCGATCAGTACGTTTCGCGCCGCTCAGTTGGGAGCCTCGGGTCGAGCGGCGTGCTGTGGGACTGGCTCTTGTTTCGGCGGCTGTTAACGCCGTGGCTGATCCGGGTCGGGTTCGTGGTGTTCACGGCGCTTGTGCTCATCAGCGCGGTGGTGGAGGTCGGCGCCCGCCTGCTGGACCTGCTTGGGATCGCCGAGCCGAACGTGTCAACCCCGCTGTCGCGTCCGTCACTGGTGCTGACGGCCCCGTATCAGCTCGGCGAGGTGTGGCACGTCATCCAGCCGCTGTCGGTTGCCGCGATCGTGCTGTGCGTGGTGCGCGTGGGGGCGGAGTTCATTGTCGTCATCTTCGTGATTCAGGAGGAGCTGGTGCGTGGCCGGAGTCGGATCGATCGGTTGACGCGCATGTAGCACAGTCGAGTCGTCGGCACGGGCGGGACGCCCGTGCCACCGCGAAGCGAACTGCCTCACCGCCCCCCCGCCCCCCGATCCAGCCGATCGCGCACCGCGTCCCACAGCGCCCCCGGCGCTGAAGGGCGCTCGGCGATGATGCGCTGGATCGACGAGTTCGCGTCGGCTTCCAAGAGCGTGGCGTACAGGGCGCGGGCGTATTCGGCGGCGTCGTCGGGCATGCGCAGGCACAGGGCGACGGGCGGGGTCAGCGTGTCGCCCAGGGGCATGGCGGCGACGGTCGAGCCGTCGAGCGATTCGATCGTGCGCGCAAACGTCTCCCTGGTCGTCAGCGTCAGCGGGGTGCTGGGGGCGTAGTGGGCCGGCAGCAGGCCGGGCGCGGGGAGGGGGGCGTCGGGTGCGATCGACCCTCCGCGGCCCGACGCTGCGGTGGGCATCGCGCCGGGTGGGCAAGGGGTGAGGCCGAGGGCGGCGGGGGTGATCACGCCGGGGCGGAGGACGCGGGGCGGGTTGCTGACGAGGGAGAGGACGGTCGACTCGATGCCGGCGGAGCACGGGCCGCCATCGAGCACGAAGAGGTCGGGGAAGGTGTGGCGGACGTGGGCGGCGGTGGTGGGGCTGACCTGGCCCGAGGGGTTGGCCGAGGGGCCGACGAGCGGCTTGCCGACGGTGCGGATGAGCTCGAGCGCGAGCGGGTGATCGGGGCAGCGGAGGGCGACGGTCGGCCCGCCGCCGGTGACGACGTCGGGCACGGCTTCGGCCTTGTCGAGGACGAGGGTGAGCGGGCCGGGCCAGAAGCGCTCGGCGAGCTGCTGGGCGCGGTCGGGCCAATGGGCGACGAGCAAGCGTGCCATTTGCGGGCCGTCGACATGGACGATCAGCGGGTTGTTGGCGGGGCGCTGTTTGAGGCCGAAGACGGCGCGGACGGCGGCTTCGTCGAAGGCGACGGCGGCGAGGCCGTAGACGGTTTCGGTCGGGAAGCCGACGAGCCCGCCCTGGTTGAGGATGTCGGCGGCGTTAGCGACGTCGTCGTGGGTAGCGTGTGGGTGGTTTTCGGTCACGCCGACAGGTTAGCCGGGGCCGCGCGCGTGGTGGGTGCGCAGCGCTCGGCGAAGGTGTCGGGCGGTGGTCGCGGTCGCGAGGTTGAGCGCGCCGGCGACTTCCGCGAGCGTGCGTGGGTGTGAGCCATCGAGCCCGAATCGGAGGCGCAGGGCAGTCGCGGCGTCGTGATCGAGTGTGGGTGCGGGCGCGTTGCTGAGTCGCTGAGGGACGAGCGTGCGTGCGAACCACCCGACGCCGCTCGGGCCGAAGGCCCAGTCGTCGAGGGGGAAGGTGCCGGGCCTGTGGGCGCGGGCGGGTGCGTGATGGCGGGCGGCACGGTCGAGGAGTTCGCGTCCTTCGGTCGAGGCGAGCGCGCGGGAGACGGCCAGGCCGACGGGGGCGGCGAGGCGCCCGCCGCGCGTCGGGTCGTGTCGGGCTAACGCACCGGTCGGGCCGCCGAGCGCGCCAAGGGCGAGGTCGATGAGCGGTTGGGCGAGTTCGGCGGGCAGGTCGGAGAGCGGGCGGGCAAGGCGCTCCTCGATCGCGCGCAGGACGACCGGCGAGGTGTGCAGCGCGAGCGTCGTGCGCAGGCGAGCGGCCCAACGCAGGTCCGTCTCGGCTCGGTCGAGGAGCACGGCGCTGGGGTCGCGGCGGGTCAGCATGCGGGCGATGGACGCGGCCCGAGCGCGGAGCGCGAGCGCGGCCTCGGCCCGGGCGCGTTCGGCGTCGAGCGGCTGGGGCGGCATCGCGCGGGCGGTTTCGATCCAGCGACGCGGGTCGCGCTCGATCGACATCGTGAGATCGTGTCGGGCCGCGTTGTGCTCGAGCGTCGCGGAGGAGGCGTCGCCCGCGGGCGAGTGGTGGGGCAGCGGCGCGAGCGTGCGCAGACGGCGTGCGCGCTCGCCGGACACCATGCGACGCACGCCGGCGCGCGAACGCCCGGAGCGTCGGACGAGCGCGCGGGGGGCGGTGCCGCGCTCGAACGCACGCAGAAGGCGTCGGCGGTCGCGAGCGGTCAGCGGTGGGCGCAGACCGAAGGCGGCGCGGGCGTCGTCGTTGCGTACGAGCGTGCGCCGGATGGTCGAGGGGTGACGGTTGAAGCGTTGGGCCAGGCGGTCGCAGACGCGCGTGATGCCCCAGCCGAGCGCGCGCCGGTATCGCATCGCCTGCTCGAGTATGCGAGCGCGTTCGGCGTCGTTCAGGCGCGGATGCCGCGAGCGGTCGGCGACGGTGGGCGAGCGTTCCGGGTGGCTGCGTTCGAAGGCCTCGACGACGTGGGGCGTGAAGTACAGCTTGGCGCCCGCCCGCGGATCCTGCACGCGCCGCGCGATCAGGCCGCGTCGGCGATCGCGCTCGACGGTGCGCGTCGAGACGTTCCATCGCTCGGCGAGCGCGGGGCGGTCGAGGCATCCGGGGGGCAGTGAGTCGACTCCGATGCGCGCGTGGGCGGCGAGCCTCTCGGCGAGGGGGGAGAGGTCGGCGAGCAGCGCCTCGCCCGGCAGTTTGTTGTCCTCGGTCGCGGTGGGGCGGTAGCCCGTGATGCGATCGACGATCTCGGCATCCGTGTAGAGACGATCGGGCTCGAGTTCGGCGGCGAGGAGCTCGATGCGCGCGATCGTGCGCAGAGCCGCCGGCGCGGGGGTGTACCGCTGGCCCGAGGCGATCTGCGCAAGCAGCGGGACGCGGATGCGCGGCAGGCGGGGCATGACGGGCCAGCGTACTCGCGCCGCTCGCCCGGGCCGTGTCGGCTCCCGGCCGTCGAGGCATCGCCGCGCAGGTCTCCCCACGCAGGCGATCACTGCATTCGATGATAGGGAAAGTATGAAGTTTAAAGCCCGCCCGTCGCCATCAATGATGTGCGAACCTCATGGTTCCCAGGTTTTGGACGGAAAATCGAAAATGTATTGGCCTGCGTCTGGATCGTGAGTACGTTGCAAGTATCGGAGTTTGGGCCGGGGTGACGGGCTTCAGTCGTCTGTGCTGCTGAGGCTCGCAGCCGCTGCTCACCATCCACCCAGTTGACGAATTCTAATGCCGCGAGGTGTGCGCGCTGTTGTGCGTTACAACATAGATCGTGCATCCTCGGTTCGCATGTGGAGGTTCGACATGACTCGTCTTGCTATCTCTGCGCTCGCGCTCTCCGCGATCGCCTGCCCCGCCGTCGCCCAAACCGCCGGGCCCGAACCCGGCCCCGTCCCGGTTTGCAACGACATTACCAACGGCGACTTCAGCATCGGCTCGGCTTTCTGGTCGGTCGACATCGAGACCGGGGAGTTCGGTGACACGGGCGCCGGCGTGTTCACTTCCTTCACGCCGCTGTCCCTCCTGCCCAACAACGGCAACGTCGCGACGTTCTTCACCGAAGCGCTCGCCGAAGGCGACTGTGAGTTCCAGCTCGGATCGGCGGCCAACTCGACCGTGCTGTTCTCGCGCCGTCTCGTCTCGGCGCCCAGCGGTCGCCTGCGGTTCCAGTTCGGGGGTCAGCTCTCGTTCATCGTCGTCGGCGACGCGGAGGTGCGCTACTCGATCACGCTCATCGTGCGCAACGAGACGACGGGCCAGGAGGCCAAGTGCCGCCTCGCGTCCGGACGCGTAGACGCCGCGGAGGCGTTGGAAGAGGGGCTGCCCGGCATTGAAGGGGTGATCAATATCCCCTTCCAGAACTTCAACATCTGCAACTGCCAGAACCTGCTCTCGCTGGCGACCGCGGGCGACACCATCGAGATTCTCCTGATCCCCTCGGTCCGCTCGGACGCTCCGTCCGAGGGCACCAGCGCGTTCATCGGCGGGCCGCTGTTCTTCGACAACGTCCGCTTCTGCAACATCCTCTGCCCGGTGCCCATCCCCGAACCCATCCCCGCCGAGTTCGTCGTGGCCGAGACGATGATGGACTCGCGCCCGCTCAACGGCGATCTCACCCATCTCACGAGCGAACAGCTCCGCCTGCGCGTGCTCGACGCGAACAACGACGGCGTCGTGACCCTGGCCGACATCAAGCCGTTCCCCGACCTCACGGAGCCGAGCTTCGACGTGAACGGGGACGGCAAGGTGACGCTCGATGATGCATACATCATCGTCGACATCCTCGACGCGAATCGCGATCCGGTGATCAATGCCGACGTCAACGGCGACGGTCGCGTTGACGAGTCCGACCTCAAGCTCATTCTGGAGCTCGCAGAGCTGCGCTGAATCGAGTTTGGTGCAGCGTCGCGCGTGCCGTGAGCCGACGGGCTGGCGGCGCGTCTTGGAACTGGTGTACGTGGGGATTCCCGATCAGGCGGGCGTGGCGACCGGGCGAGGCCCGGCGTCGATGGAGTTCCCGACGCCGTCGGGCGGATCGGCCGCGAGTGTCGCGCTGGCCTGGACGACGCCGAGGAGCTCGTCGAGGTTCTCCCGCGGCATGTTGAAGGCGGCGAC
>CAYTSW010000127.1:0-7803 GCA_964440605.1 uncultured Phycisphaeraceae bacterium
ACGCCTCCGCGCGAAGGTGAGTCCACGAACGCCGACGAACCCGGGCAGAGTCCGACGGGCGATCCCGCCCCCGACCCGGAGCCCCACGCCGGCGAACCGGCCCACACGCCTCCCGAGCGTCAGGCTCTACGCCTGTTCTTGGTCGACGTGCAGTTCGACGGTGTTGTGCTGCCCGGAAGTGTCGTGGAGTGGTTGATCGAGAAACTCGAGGAACTGGCTCGCCCCGCGGGCGTCACGAAGGGCGAACTCAGGGTCACCTTCGTCGATGATTCACGCATGACCCGCGAGCACAAGCGGCTCATGCTCGTCGACTCCACGACCGACGTGATGTGCATCGACTTCGGGGATGGCGGATTCGACCAGATCCGAGGCGTCGATGCCGACCTGCTCGTCTGTGTGGACGAAGCACGCCGCCAGGCTGAAGCGCGCAAGATCCCGCTCGAGCACGAGCTGCTGCTCTACTGCCTGCACGGTCTGCTGCACTGCCTCGACTACGACGACACGACGGACGCCGGCTATCAGCGGATGCACGCTCGTGAGGATGAGTTGCTGCGCGCGGTCGGGCTGCCCGCGATGTTCCGAGGTGAGTCGTGATCGGCTCAGCCGTCCTCGCGCTGGTGGGTCTTGTCCCCGCGCTCACAGTGGTCGCGGCTCTGCGCAACGCGCTGCGCGACTTCTCGCTGCGCAAGCTCGAGACGCTCGCCAAGTCGAACGGGGGCATGACGCCGCTCCAGCCGATCGTCGACGATGCGGACAACTACGCGATGTCGCTCGGTGTGCTGCGCGGGGCGATCGTCGCGGCGCTGGTGGTGGCGTGCGTGATCGTCTTCGCGACCGTCGATGCCGACGCGGCGGTGCTCATCCAGCCGGGCCGACTCGTCCTGGGCGGACTGCTCGGTGCGCTGCTGGTCACGGTGTTCGGCATCCTGCTGCCCACGGCGATCGCGGACTACGTTGGCGAGAAGCTGATTCACACCTTCATCTGGCTGATCAAGCTCGCGCACGCGCTCGCGCTCCCGGCGCGCCCGCTCGTCATCCTCGATGAAGCGGTCAAGCGCCTCGCGGGCGTGCACACCGTCACGGACAAGGAGGAACTCGAGGACGACCTGCTCACGGTCGCCCTCGAAGGCCAACGTGAGGGCAACCTCAACGAGTCCGAGCGCGAGATGATCGAATCCGTCATCCGCATGTCCTCCATCACCACCGAGGAGGTGATGACGCCGCGCACCGACGTGGAGGGGCTCGAACTCACGAACGATCTCACGGCGATCAAGGCCTTCATCGAGGAGGCGGGCCACTCGCGCATCCCCGTCTACGACGGAGACCTCGACCACATCCAGGGCATCCTCTACGCCAAGGACCTGCTGCGCTTCCTCGGGCACGATCCGGGCGGCTTCGATCTCAAGTCCATGCTCCGCAAGGCCCTGTTCGTCCCCGAGTCCCTGCCCGTCACCGAGCTGCTCGTCGAGCTCAAGGCCAAGAAGGTGCACCTGGCTATCGTGCTCGACGAGTATGGCGGCACCACCGGCCTCGTCACGCTCGAAGACGTCCTCGAGGAGATCGTGGGCGACATCCAGGACGAGTACGAGGGCGAGGAAGACCTCCCGCCGATCATCACGGTGAGCGAGGAACACCGCGCCGCCGAGATGGAGGCCCGCGCGTCGATCCGTGATGTCAACGACGCGCTCGAGTCGTTGGGTATCGAGCTGCCCGAGCACGACGACTACGAAACCGTCGGCGGCTACGCGCTCGCGGCGCTGGGCCACATCCCCGAAGCGGGCGAGAGCTTCCGCCAGAACGGGCACGCGGTGACCATCCTCGAAGCCGAGCCGACGCGCATCCACAAGCTGCGCATCGAGGCCATTTCGCCGGAGGACGAGTCCGACTCCGACCAGGAAGGCGACGAAACCGCTCCGACTAGCGTCACCGATGACGACGCCGAATCGCGTCTGGAGGATTGACCGGGGCGCCGGCGCCGGGCACTCGGCCCACCCAGAGAGCACCGGGCGCGAGCCCGGTGGCCCTTGGACTTACCCGGCGCCCTGACCCTCGAACTCCCGCGCCCCCAGCACCTTCTTGAGCTCGTCGCGAATGCCCGTCGCCGACTCCAACTGCTTGCGGCGCGACGCCTTCATCTGCGCGCCCACCACCGGGAACGCCAGGAGGGTCAGCGGCACGTACCACGCATACGTCACCCACCACCCGCTCGGGTAGCCCAGCCAGTACGTCCGGATCATCGAGTCCACCACGATCACGCCGGGCCAGACCGAGAGGATCAGCGCGACCCAGACGATCACCGGCGTCAGCGGCTTCATCCGGGCCTGGAAGCGGATGTCCGTCGGCCCCGCCGTCGGTTCGGTGGGCGCGGCGTCCGGGCCCGAGCCCGGGTTGTCGGGCGCCTCGGCGTTGATCGCGGAGATGAGCATCAGTCCGTCAAACGGCGCGCCGAACAGGTCCACCGCGCACGCGCCGGGCGCGACACGTCGGAAGCCAGCGAGCTTGCCTGCCCGCGAGCGCCGCTCGAGTCGGTCCATGATCGCCGAGACCGTGAGGTCCGTGCGCAGCGGGCGGAGCACCGCGGCGGGCTCGGGCGCTGCGGGAAATATCGCTTGCGGCGCTCGGTCTACACTCGCGGGCTCGCGATCGCCCCGGCGCGGCTCGTCCCCGCTTCCGGGGCCGTCTGGAGCGATGGCGCCGGTCATGCCGTCTGTATCGCCTCGGGGGGCATCGGGCTTGGGGGCGTTGGGCTGGCTCATGAGGTGGGCGTGGGGTAGGGTGTCAATGGCTCAAGGAGGGGCCGCTCCGGATGTCGGCACGCGCTGGCGCTGGAGTGTACGAACCCGCGATCGGCACGGCGGCCGACCCGCGGGCCCGAGGCCCCCTTGAGCGACGTGATCCCAGGCAACTTCCGCTTTCCTGCGCACGCCGTCGCGCGTCAGGCGCGCCCCCCGGGTGCGCACCGTGTCGCCACGCCTGCCGCCGGCGGGCTCTACCGCGCGGCGCCGGCAACGCAGCCGGATGATGACGCCAGGGCCGCCCGCGAACGCGCAGCCGCGGCTGTCGCGCGGGCCAACGCCGAGTCAGCCCAGCTCAGCGATGGCGACGCGCGGCGCATCCTTGCGCTGCGCGTTCACGCCTCCCTCGAAGGGGGCAACGCCGCCGTGCTGCGACCGGCTGCGCGACAGCGTCTCGTCCGTCTCGCGACCGACCTGGGCCTGCGCGCCTTCGATGCGCACCTGGTCATCGCGATCGCTCAGGACGCCGCCCGCCGCGGCGAGCCGATCACTGGCGAGGCGGCAACGGCTCGGCTCCGATTGGTCGGGTCGGCGGGTGCGCCCGCCCAAGATGCGCACGGGCCGTGGGGGGCGAGCGACGGCGAAGCGCCACGCGCGGCGATCATGGTGTGGGGCGTGCTGCTCGGCCTGGTCGGTGCCGCGATGCTCGCCGCTTGGATCGCCGGCGGCTGAAGCCGGCGCAGCATTCGACATAAGGGATTGCGAGCCGTCGTCGAGGTAATGATCGACCGACGCGGTATCGGACCTAGCCTCTGTTCAGACGCTCGGGTCGTCCGTGCGCACGAGAGGAGATGGGATCATGGCGTTGATCGAAGAGGGCAAAGAAGCCCCGATGTTCACCCTGCCGGACCAGGAGGGCGTCAAGCACGCGCTCAAGGGCTTGTTGGGCCAGCCGGTCGTGCTGTACTTCTACCCAAAGGACGACACCAGCGGCTGCACGAAGCAGGCGTGCCAGTTCCGAGACGGCTTGGCCGACTTCCGGGACGCGGGCGTGACGGTGCTCGGCGTGTCGCCCCAGGGCGTCGACAGCAAGGCCAAGTTCGCATCCAAGCATGAGCTGAACTTCCCGATTCTCGCGGATGAGGACGCGAAGGTGTGCGAGAGGTATGGCGTGTGGCAGGAGAAGTCGATGTACGGGCGCACCTACATGGGCGTCGTGCGCACGACGTATCTGATCGACGCCTCGGGCAAGGTGGCGAAGCGGTGGGACAAGGTGAAGGTGCCGGGTCACGCCGCGGCGGTTCTGACAGCGGTAAAAGCCCTCAGCAGCAACGCCTGACGGTCACAAAGCGGGGATGAAGCGCGGTTCACGTCCGCATCAACGCCGGTTCAGGTTCAGGGCCGACGCTCTTTGGTGACTGCATCACCAAAGGAGATTGCTATGCCCCCCGTTGACGCCGCGACCAGTACACCACGCACTTCGACCCATCTGCCGCCGAGCGCCGAGCGTGTGAAGCGGCACACGCGGGAGTCGCTCAACCAGGAGCTCTTCCGGCGGACCCGCGAGCGCATCGGCTTCTATGCCAAGCATCCTGAACTCATCGACGAACGCCTCGGCGAGCTCGACCGCGAGTGGGACATCGAGCGGGCGCTGGAGACCAACGCCGCGGCGCTGTCGCTCTTCGGCACGGTGATGGGCGTCTTCCGCAAGCGGTGGCTGCTGCTGCCGCTGACGGTGACCGGCTTCCTGTTGCAGCACGGCCTTGAGGGGTACTGCCCGCCGCTGCCCGTGTTGCGCCGCCTTGGCTTCCGGACCGTGCGCGAGATCGAAGCCGAGCGCTACGCGCTCAAGGCGCTGCGGGGCGACTTCGATCGCGTCGCACAGACGCAGCAGGGCGGAGATGAGGTGGCCGATGCCACGGGGCGGCTGGGCTACGCGGGCTCGAACGATTCGGAGGTCCGCTCATGAGTCTCGGTCGCATTCGTGGGTGGTGAGCCGGAGGTAAAGGGGGCAGTTTCGGGGGTTTGCCGAGCTTTGTGAGGTCTGGAAAGCGGGCGAGGCTTGTGCGGCTGGGAAGTCGGGGTAAGTTCGGGGCATGGTGCAACCTCCCCCGGATGGCAACGGAAGCGGCTCGGCCGCTCAACTGGAGTCCGTCGCTGGTGATTCGTCACCCGGCGTGGGTGCCGATCGTCGTCCCGCGTGGATGCGGTTCATCTGCGATCAGTTGGGCATCGGCTCGCCGGATGTGATGCTGTGGGCCGGGGCATATTGCGTGCTCGCGAGCGCCGCGGTTGTCTTCGTGCCCTGGGCGTGGAGTGGGTTGGCGGGGTCGCTGGCGGGTTGGGTGATGATCCCCGGCGTGCTTCTGGTGGTGCTCGGCGGTTTCCTGATCGCGGCCGGCGCGCACCTGGACATGCATGGCGCGCGGGACTTTCAGCGGACACGGCACGCTAACGAAGCGCGGCCGGGCGACCGCGACGAGCAAGCGAGCCGCGAGCGGGCGCGTGAGAACGCGTGGCTATTCGATCGCCACGCGGTCGGCCTGTCGTACTTCGTCGCCTCGATCGCGTTCGTCACGAGCCTCGCGATCGCCGGCCTGGCGTTCAACGGCGCGTTCACGCCCGGCAACGCGCAGATGGCCCGCGCGGCGCTCGAGCATCGCGACCTCAACTCCAACGCGGTCTGGCGGTTCGGGAAGAACGACGCGGCGCTCGGCGCGCCCTCGGTGATCGACGTGGGCGGGTCGATGTCCACCGAACTCCAGGTGCTCGTGCGTGGGGCGTACCACGGTGTCGAGGATGCGCCCGCGCTCGACGGGCAGATGCAGAGTTCCGTGCTGATCGACGGGCTGGTCGAGATCAAGCAGCACGCCGAGAGCGCCTCCGTGCTCGTGCTCGTGTCGACCGCCCTTTCGCTTGTGGGTGTGTTCTTCTTCGTCGGCTTCGCGACGCGCCGGAACATGCTCCAGGACAACGAGGAGTTCGTCGTCGCGCGGTTCTGGACGGGCATCTTCCTGGGGACGGGGCAGGCCGTTATCTACATGCTCGTCTTCTTTCTGCTGCTGGCATGGCAGAACGTCGAGAGCTTCGGGCTGCTGCCGCTGCTCGCGCTGGTGACGGGCATGTTCATCAAGAGCGGCGAGCGGGTGATCTTCGGCCTGGCGCAGCGGGTCTTCGCGGCGGTCGAGGTGCTGCTGCCGGCCCACCGCGAGTCGGGCCCCGACGACGAGTGGCACACGCATCAGGACGACCGGCGTCGCGAGCGGGCGGCCGATGACGGGCGTGAAACAGAAGTCGTCACGGAGACGCCCACCGCGGCCCGTGAAACGGACGATCCGGTGCTCGAGCCGGGTGAGGGCACGCCGTCACGGTCGCGCGACGAGTGAGCGTCACGCCTCGGCGCGACGCGTCCACTCGAACTCGAGCGGCTCGAGTTGGGTGGCGAGTTGCGTGCGTTCTCCGCTCAGCCGGTCGCACTTCTTCTGGTCGCGCCAGGTGTCTGGGTCGCTCAGTTCGGCGTCGATCGCGCGGATGCGCGACTCGATCGTCTCGATCTTCTCTTCGATCTGCTCCGTCTTGAGGCGTTCGAGCGCGTTCGTCGACGGGCCCTTGCTTTTGCGCTCGGCCTCGCGTCGGGCGTGTTCCTCCTGGCGCTGCTTCTTCTGGTCGGCTTCGCGGCGGGACTTCTTCTCGGAGGCGACTCGGGCCGCCTCGGCGTCGCGCTGCGCCTTCTTGGCGGCGTACTCGGTGTAGTTGCCCGCGAAGGTCTCGACGTGGCCCTGGCCGTCGAGGATGAGCAGGTGGTCGCAGCAGGCGTCGATGATCGCGCGGTCGTGGGAGATGAGGATGAGCGTGCCGTCGTAGTCGCCGCCCTCCTGGCCCGGACGCTCGCTCGTCTCGGGGACCTCCAGCGCGAGCGCGTCTTCGAGGCGTTCGGCGGCGGGGATGTCGAGGTGGTTCGTCGGCTCGTCGAGCACGAGCAGGTTCTTGCCCGAGGCGAGCAGACAGGCCATGACGACGCGCGCCCGCTCGCCGCCCGAGAGCATGCCCATTTCCTTTTCCTGTTCGTCGCCCGAGAAGAGGAAGGCGCCCGCGAGGTTGCGCGCCTGTTGCTCGGAGAACTGCGCCGTCGGGTGCTCGTCCTGGATGGCCTTCTGGATGTGCCGGTAGAGCAGGCGATCGGGGTCGATGCCCTCGTGCGTCTGCTTGAAGTGCCCGACCGCGAGATTGGCGCCCAGGCGCACTTCTCCGGCGTCGGGTTGTTGTTCGCCGAGCAGGCAGCGGATGAGCGTGGACTTGCCGGCGCCGTTGGGCCCGATGATGCCCCAGCGCTCGCCGCGGGTGATGCTGAGGTCGACGTTGCGGAAGAGCGTCTTCTCCGAGCCGTCGTGGTTGGTGTACGCCTTCGTGATGCCGCGGGCGACGATGACGAGTTCGCCCGAGCGTTCGGCTTTGGGGAGGTTGAGGTCGAGCTCGGCGAGTTCGAGCGGTTTCTCGATGGCGGTCTGCTGGCGTTCGCGGTTGAGGCGGCTTTCGCGCCCGCGCGCCTGCTTGGCGCGCTGGCCCGCCTTGTACTTGCGGATGAAGGCCTCTTCCTGCTTCCACTTGGTCTGCTGCTTCTCGAACGCGCGGAGCTGCGACAGGCGGCGCTCGGTGCGGATCTCGCGGAAGGCCTGGTAGTTGCCGGGGTAGTCGATGGTGCGCCCGAACTCCACCTCGACGATGCGCGTCACGACGTGGTCGAGCAGGTAGCGGTCGTGCGAGATCATCACCACGGCGCCGGAGAAGTCGTTCTTGAGGAAGTCCTCGAGCCAGAGGCGCCCGTCGAGGTCGAGGTGGTTGGTCGGCTCGTCGAGCAGGAGGACGTCGGGCTGGGCGAGCAGGAGTCTGGCCAAGGCGAGGCGTGCGCGCTGACCGCCCGAGAGCCCGCTGACCTTGACCGCGAACTGCGCGTCGGTGAAGCCCAGACCGTGGAGCACCGCGTCGATCTTGTGGTCGATCGCGTAGCCGCCCTCGGCTTCGATCTGGCGCTCGAACTGTTCCTGTCGCTTGAGCAGGCGGTCGAGCT
>CAYTSW010000128.1:0-5438 GCA_964440605.1 uncultured Phycisphaeraceae bacterium
CGTGTGCTCTTCCGATCTACGCCGCGCCAGCCCGCGAGCGAGCCCGAAAGGGCCTCCGACCCGCCGACCGAGGCCCCCGGGCCGAACGTGGACGTCTCGGGGGATCCGCTCGCCCATCCCGCCGCTTTGGCCGCGGCTCTCCGGCGCGATCTCGAAGAGCGCGTCGGCCTCGAGCCCGACGAGGACGACCCGGACGCGCAGCGCGACCGAGCCAGCGCGCTGCGTGCGTGGCTGCGCTCGGTCAAGAAGGAGTA
The DNA here is from genome assembly GCA_964440605.1 of uncultured Phycisphaeraceae bacterium. Lineage (GTDB taxonomy): Bacteria > Planctomycetota > Phycisphaerae > Phycisphaerales > UBA1924 > CAYTSW01. Next base: position 255 of record CAYTSW010000128.1, read on the forward strand.
CGTCGACCGCGTGGATTGGCTCGTTCTGCTCGAGGAGGTGGACATCGACGCCGACCGCGGAGAGGTGCGCGCCTGGTTCCGCGTCGCCGACCCGCGCACGGGCCAAGTGCTGCACGAGCGACCGATGACCATCACGCTCGAAGGGCGGGCGGCGTTCCGAGTCGCCGACCAGCCCCAGCAGGAGTTCTGGCGGCTCGTGGGCGTTTTCGGTGCCGAGCCCACGCTCCATTCGCGCGATCGTGACGCGCAGAGCGACATGTTCGGCAGCGAGATCCTGCTGGCGCCCGACGTAGCCTTCGGTTACTCGTTGCGGGTGACGGCACTCGTCGAGAGCATCGACCCGACGACGCTGCCCGAACGCCGCTAGCGCACCTGTCCCGAGCCGGTCAGCACCCACTGGTACGTCGTCAGGTCGCGGGCGCCCATGGGCCCCCGGGCGTGCAGCTTGTCGGTTGAGATGCCGATCTCGGCGCCGAGGCCGTACTCCCCGCCGTCGGCGAAGCGTGTTGAGCAGTTGACCATGACGTTCGCCGAATCGACCAGTTGTACAAACCGCTGGGACGATTCGAGCGACGACGTGACGATCGCCTCGGTGTGCTGCGAGCCGAATCGTCGGATGTGATCGGCCGCTTCCTCGAGCGACGCAACCGCGCGCACCGCGAGCACCGGCGCGAGGAACTCGGTCGCGTAGTCTTCATCGGTCGCCGGCTTGGCGTCCGGGAGGACCGAGCGCGAGCGCTCGCACGCGCGGAGTTCGACGCCGAGCTCATTGAGACGCTCGCCTATCGCGGCCAGCGTATCGAGCTGCGCTTCGTGGACGAGCAGGGTTTCGATGGCGTTGCACACGCCGTAGCGGTGGGTCTTGGCGTTGATGGCGATGGCGATCGCTTCGTCGCGCAGGCCGTCGAGGTGGGCATCGATGTAGAGGTGGCAGTTGCCCGCGTCGTGCTTGACGACGGGGATGGTCGCGGCGTTGGCGACGGCGTCGATGAGGTTGGGCCCGCCGCGCGGCACGCACAGGTCGATCCGCCCGCGCATCGTGACGAGGTGCGTGGTCGCGGCGCGGTCCGTGGTCGCGACGAGCTGCACCGCGTCGGCGACACCGGCGTCGCACAGCGGCGCGGCGATCGCCTCGGCCAGCGCGCGATTGGAGTGCCGGGCTTCCTTCCCCCCGCGCAGGATCACGGCGTTGCCGGCCTTGAGGCACAGGGCCGCGGCGTCGGCGGTTACGTTCGGTCGGCTCTCGTAGATCACGAGCACCGTGCCCAGCGGGACGCGGCGTTTCTCCAGGCGGATGCCGTTGGGCAGCACGCGCCCTTCGACGACCTCGCCGACCGGATCGGGCTGACCGGCGATCTGCTCCACGGCCGTCGCGATCGCGTCGATGCGCGCGTCGTCCAGCGCCAAACGATCGAGCATGGCCTCGGACAGGCCGGCGCCGTCGGAGCGGTCGCGCGTATTGGCCTCGAGAATCGCCGGTGCGCTAGCGCGGATGGCTTCGGCGACCGCGCGCAGCAGCGTTGTGCGCTGCGCGGCGGTCAACACGCTCAGCGCACGACGTGCGTCGGCGGCGCGATCCGCCAGATTGCCGCAGTAGGCGGCGAGGTCGGACTCGGTCTCGGGCGTGCCGTATTCGTTCATCGGGGGACCATCAGGGCGTATCGCCACCCGCGCGCGTCGCTTCAAAGAGCACCGTGGGCAGGGCGGTGTCGACGCGCAGCTCCGCGGGCAGCGGGCTCGGCACGCCCTCGTCCAGCACGAGCAGGCTCACCCGCTTCTCCGAGCCCCCGCGACCCAACTCCAGATCCGAGAGCGCGAGCGCCGCGATGAGTCGCAGCTCGCCCGATTCCAGGCGCTCGAGCGTCTCGCTCGGTCCGGTGATCGTCACCGCGAGCAGGCGGCTGTCTGCGGCGATCTCGACGTCCCAGCGTTGGGCCTCCTCGGGCGTGAGCAGCACCTGCACCGGCACCGAGCGGAAGGTCCGCTGCTCGCGCGTGTCCGTCAGTTGGAAGGACACGCGCACGCGCTTGGCGCGCAACTCCACGCCGGGCGTTCGCGCGAGCCACTGCGGCAGCACCGCGTCCACCGCCACCTCGCGTGGACCCGACTCGGTCGGGTTCTCCACCGCGTTGAGCGGCACGATCGCCTGCGCCGCCTTCGGCAGAGCGTTGTTCGCTTGCTCGAGCCGCACGAGGACCGATCGGGGCAGCCGCAGCGGGAGCGTCGGAGGCGTGAGCGTCACGTCGGTCGCCTCGACGCCGGGATCCACCGCGGCGGTGACGGGTAACTCGGTGTCGACCAGTTCGTCGATCCGCAGTTGGACGCGTTGGGGCCGGACGGACTCGATCAGCACGCCGCTCTGAGCCACCGCCGGGAAGGCCGCGACCGCGTCGAGCAGGCGCACGGTGTGGTCGCCCGCGACGTCGGGCACGCCCGGGGCACCCACCGCGAGGCGGACGGTGCTGTCGAGCTCGTTGCGGGCGCGGTCGATGGCGCCTCGCGAGCCGCGCACGTCGAGCGTAATGTCGCCATCGAAGTCCGGCGTGGTGATGAGCAGGGTGTCGGTGCCGGCGAAGCTGAGTCGCCCATTGAGGCGGTCTTCGCCCAGGCTCGCGATCTCGGCGAAGAGCCAGACGATGAGCGTCAGCAGGGTGACGACAACGACCGTGGTGATCTGCTCACGCATCGTCTGTTCTCGCCTCGTTAGCAGTGCTCGAGGCCGCGGCCTTGCGCGTGTCGCCCTGCCCGGCCTGCTCGCCCGCCCGTTGCGTTGGCCCCGGAGCGGCCTTCTTGCGTTTGGCCTTGGGTGGCTTGGCCTTGGGTGACTGAGCGGGCTGTTCGGGGAGGGCCTTCATCGCCTCCTGCGCCTCTTCCTCCGCCTCCGCGGTGGAGGCGGACGATGCGTCGGACAGGCGCGTGCGCAGCTCGCTGCGCAGCGCGTCGGCATCGAGCCAGCGCTTGAGCTTGCCGCCCTCGGCGATGCTGATCGCGCCGGTCTCCTCGCTGACGACCACGACCAGCGCGTCGGTCACGCGCGTGAGTCCGATCGCGGCGCGGTGACGCGTGCCCAGGTGCGCGTCGGGCATGTCGGCGGCGTCGGCGAGCGGGAAGGGCACGCCCGCGGCGATCACCCGGTTGCCCCGAATCACCACGCCCATGTCGTGCAGCGGGCTGTTGGGCCAGAAAATGGACGTGAGCAGATGCGACGACACGTCGGCGTTCAGCCCGCGGCCGGTCTCGATGTACTCGCGCATCCCGACCCGCCGCTCGATCGCCAGGATCGCGCCGAACTTGTTCTTGGACATGATCACCACCGCGTCGACGATGGCGTCCACGACCTGCGGCACGGTCTCGGGCTCGGACCGGAAAAAGGGCGCCTCGCCCAGACGGATCAGCGCTCGTCGCAGCTCGGGCTGGAAGGTCACGACCAGCGCGATGGCCGCGATGCCCAGCACGTTGTCGTACAGCACCGCCAGGCGCGGCAACTCACCCGGCACGAGCACGCGGAGCACGAGTGTCGCAACGATCAGCAGCACCAGCACGCCCTTGAAGGCGCCAGCGGCGCGCGTCCCCCGGATGAAGCGGTAGACCGCGAAGATCAGCAGCCAGAGCACCGCCAACTCCACCAGCACCGGCACCACCTCGTATTCCGAGAGCCGGCTGAAGAGTTGTCGGAATCGGTCGGCCACGGACGCTCCGAGAGATGGGCTGACGCGGATGAGGTCGCCGGGGCGCCTTGCGCCCGGACACGGACTAATGAACAACATCGGGCGACGCGGCGTCCGCTTCGTGAGTATATCTGTGGGTGATGACGTGTCAGCACGATCAGTCCGAGGCGAACGAGGATCGCGATCACGCCATCGCCCACGAGATCGAAGCCTGGTTCGCTCATTCCGCCCGCCCGCTGCCGTGGCGGCTGCGTACGAGCCGAACCCGCAGGCCGGGGCTGGCGCGGCGAGATGCCTGGGCGAGCCTTGTCAGCGAGGTGATGCTTCAGCAGACGCAGGTCAACCGCGTGCTCGAACGCTTCGAGGGCTTCATGGCCCGCTTCCCCACGCCCGAGGCGATGGCCCGAGCAGAGGAGGACGACGTGCTCGCGGCGTGGCGTGGCATGGGGTACTACAGCCGCGCACGACGCCTCCACGCCGCCGCTCAGGCGATCACCCGCGACCACGTCGGCGTCGTGCCGAGCGCACTCGACGAGCTGCGGTCTCTGCCGGGCATCGGGCGGTACACCGCGGGCGCGATCGCGAGCATGGTCTTCGGTCAACGCACGCCGCTGGTGGATGGCAATGTGCAGCGTGTGCTGATGCGCATCGCGGGCCAGGAGCTGCCGCTGGGCTCACGCGAGGCTGACACATGGACGTGGGAACGCGCGGGTTCGCTCGTCGAAGCCGCCCGCGATGCAGGCGTGTTCAACGAGGGGCTGATGGAACTGGGCGCGACGGTCTGCACGCCAAGGTCGCCTCGGTGCGACGAGTGCCCGGTGGCTGAGGACTGCCTCGCCAAGCGCGAGGGTCGTCAGGACGAGCTGCCGCTGCCCAAAGAGCGGGCGGCCCGCAAAGAGGTCCACCACGCCTGCCTGCTGGTGACGGACCCGGGCGGGCGGGTGCTGCTGGAGCGACGCTCGGCGGCGGGCCTGTGGGCGCGGATGTTCCAGCCGCCGACGCTGGAGTCGGACCAGCCGGCGGCCGCTGCGCGGGTCGCGAGCCGGCTCGACGCCGAGCTGGGCGAGCCCGAACTGCTCTCGCGGTTCACGCACCAGACGACGCACCGGACGGTTCGGTTCGCCGTGTGGTCGGCGGGGGTCGTCGATGAACCTACGGCTGACCGTTTGGCCTTCGGCGATCGCGTGTGGGCGACACCCGAGGATGTTGGCCCCGCGGGCCGGTTGGCGATGAGCAACGCCCACCGCCGCGTGCTCGGCTGGACCTCTGGCGAGGCGGGCGGCTGGTGGGGTTGACCGCTTCGTGAAAGGCGCTTCGGCCTGCTCATCCACGAAAAGATGGGATAAATATGGCCCCGCGGGCGGCCATTGTTTATCATGCAGACCTGCCCCCGGCCGATCGCGGGGTGTCCGTGCGTACCGGGTTTGGTGGCCCGGGCGGACAGCAGCACAACGAGCAATCAACCCGTCGCGGCCCGCGGCGGAGCGTCCGGCGGCCACGCGCTGTACTTCGCGCG
>CAYTSW010000128.1:5538-7708 GCA_964440605.1 uncultured Phycisphaeraceae bacterium
GGCCCGCGGCGGAGCGTCCGGCGGCCACGCGCTGTACTTCGCGCGACCGCGCCGGCGTGGATCGAAACGATCGGTTCGGTCAGGGCGGAAGTGAATCACTGCATGATCGACGAAGTGCTAATCCGGTCGCTCGGGGTCGCGGACGATGAAGCGTCGCGCCTCCTCGAAGGCGCCTTCGGCGAAGCCGACTCCCTCGACAGCCAGATGGAAGGCCTCCTCGACGACACGATGCAGGAGCTGGGCTCCGATCGCATCATCGACGGCAAGATCCTCGGCATGGCCGGCGACTCCGTCGTGGTCGACGTCGGCCTGAAGTCCGAGGGCATGATCGACAAGGACGAGTTCGACGACCCGTCCGACATCAAGGTCGGCGCCGAGATCAAGGTCCTGCTCGAGTCCATGGAGGACGAGCAGGGGCTCGTCAAGGTCTCCAAGCGCAAGGCCGACCGCATCATCAACTGGCAGCGCATCATCGCTACCACCCACGAGGGCGACGTCGTCTCGGGCAAGGTCACCCGCAAGATCAAGGGCGGCCTCCTCGTGGACATTGGCGTGCAGGTCTTCCTCCCCGCATCGCAGGTCGACATCCGCCGTCCTTCGGACATCGGCGAGTACGTCGACCGCGAGATCCGCGCCGAGATCCTCAAGATCGACGAGACGCGCCGCAACATCGTCATCTCCCGGCGCAAGCTCATCGAGTCCGAGCGTGAAGAGGCCAAGAAGCGCCTGCTCGACCGCGTCGGCGAGGGCGACCTCGTCAAGGGCGAGGTCAAGAACATCGCCGACTTCGGCGCCTTCGTCGACCTCGGCGGCATCGACGGACTCCTGCACATCACTGACATGTCCTGGGGCCGCGTCAACCACCCCTCCGAGATGGTCCGCATCGGCGACACCATCGAGGTCAAGATCCTCTCCATCGACCGCGACAAGGAGAAGATCGCCCTCGGCCTCAAGCAGAAGGATCCCTCGCCCTGGGAAGAGATCGAGAACAGGTACCCCGTCAACTCCCGCGTGCGCGGCGAGGTCGTCAACCTCATGTCCTACGGCGCCTTCGTCCGTCTCGAGGACGGCATCGAGGGCCTGGTCCACATCTCCGAGATGTCCTGGACACGCCGCATCAGCCACCCATCCGAGATGGTCCAGCCCAACGACGAGGTCGACGTCGTCGTCCTCGAGATCGACAAGAACAAGCAGGAAATCTCCCTCGGCATGAAGCAGACCGAGGTGAACCCCTGGGAGCTCGTCGCCGAGAAGTACCCCCCCGGCACCATCATCGAAGGCATGGTCCGCAACCTCGCGAACTACGGCGCTTTCGTCGAGATCGAGCCGGGCATCGACGGCCTGCTCCACGTCTCGGACCTGTCGTGGACCAAGAAGGTGGCGCACCCCAACGAAGTCCTCAACAAGGGCGAGACCGTCCGCTGCGTCATCCTCGAAGTCGACCAAGAAAAGCAGCGCATCGCTCTGGGCGTCAAGCAGCTCACCCAGGACCCCTGGCTCGAAGCCATCCCCGGCGCCTACAAGCCCGGCATGGTGGTCCGAGGCACCGTCACGAAGATCACCAACTTCGGCGTCTTCGTGGAGCTCGAGGACGACCTCGAGGGCCTGCTGCACATCTCCGAGCTGGCCGACCACAAGGTCGAGAACCCGCAGGAGGTCGTCAAGAGCGGCGACGAGATCGACGTCAAGATCCTGCGCGTCGACATCAACGACCGCAAGATCGGCCTCTCCCTCAAGCGCGCCCAATGGGGCGCCGTCGATGATGAGGGCGGCTACTCCGGCGGCGGCGAAGGCGGCGGCGGACGACGCGACAACATCCCCACCCGAGGCGGCATGGACGACCACGGCGCCATGGGCTCCGACAAAATCAGCCTCTAACCGCCCTACCCCCTCCCAACTCCAAGGCACGACCTACGCCCGGTTCTTCGAGCCGGGCGTTTTTCATGGCTCCGGTGCCACGATCCTCGGCTGCCACTGCCCTCGGCTTTGCGAGGTCAGTGCTCCGCGGACGCCCATGAACAAGACACGGCTTGCAAGCAAGAGGTGGCACGCGCGTCATCACCCACAACAAATACCGCCCCCGATCCAAAGGACCGAGGGCGGCCGGGGGATGATGCGGCGGAGATCGGAAGAGCACACGTCTGAACTCCAGTCACGTGAAACGATCTCG
>CAYTSW010000129.1:0-7597 GCA_964440605.1 uncultured Phycisphaeraceae bacterium
ATACGATATCGTTTCACGTGACTGGAGTTCAGACGTGTGCTCTTCCGATCTATCCTCCTCGGCCCCGCGGTCGCCGGCCGCCTCGCCCCCGACGCCTACACCGCCGCGACGCGCGGCGGCGTCACGCAAGCCCACGCCCTGCGCGACTTCGACACCGAAACCGCCGCCCAGGTCGCGGCCCTCAACGAGTCGGGCGTCTCGCCCGAGGCGATCACGGAGCAGGTCGACCAGCGGACGGCCGAGCGTCAGCCGCTGGTGGAGGCGCTCACAGATGCGCGCGCGGAGCACGAGTTCCACCTGAACGAAAGCGTGTTCGCCGCGATCGGCGTGCTGCTGCTCGTGATCATGCCGCTGTGCGTGCCGCGAACGCGCCATGCGCTCAGCGGCGTCATGCGACCTGAACAATCGGGCACGGACGAGCCGGCCCACTGGATGCCGCTGATAGGTGTAGCCTCCGTCTGGGTCGCGGCTTTGGCGGCGAGCTTCTTCGTAGGCGAACTCACGATCGGCGGGCGGGAGGGCCTCGTCATCGGCGCGGCGCTGCTGGCCCCGACAGCGGCCGCCCACGCACGCCGAGCCGCGGCTGTCGCCATCCTGATCGCCTCGGCCGCGCCGCTGGTGCTCCTGCTGATCGCCGTGGCTGCGCAGAGCGGGCAGTGGGCCGGTGTTGCTGTCGGCCTCCCCATCATCGCCGTCCGAGTCGTTCGGAGCGCTCCAACGCAGTATGTCCGCCGCTGGCGTCGTCTCGCCCGCCCCATCGGCCTCGGCGTCGCGCTGCCCGCGCTCGCCGCGTTCGTCACCGCGCGCCTCGACCCGTACGCCCTCGGCACATGGACCTTCCTCGCCCTCGCGCTCGTCGCGCTGCTCGCCTCGGCAGACCTGCGCTGGTACCTCGCCGGCCGCACGCTCCGGGCGTCGCACATCCAGCGCCCGATGACCCTCGCCGCCAGATTCACCAACCACGGCTCGGGCGTCGCGACGCTCATGCTGACCGCGGCCTTCTTCGCCGCGGGGCTGATCAGCGAAACCGTCGCCGCGGCTTTGCTCCTGCTCGCGTTGTCGGCCGAGCTGACGACGACGCTCCGTGCCCGCATCGCCAAAGCCCTCGACGACGGTCGACCGCTGACCGAGGCGCTGGACGACGAGTGAGCGTGTTCGAGCACGCGTTGCGGGCAACCCGTGGCACAAGGGCCAGCGCGCCTATCCCGGAGCGCCACGGCTTATCCGAGAGTGCCACGGCTTGCGTGCAAGCCGTGCTCGTCCGCAGCACAAAAGACACCCCGCACCGACGCGGCGTGTGAATCCAACGCGTGGGCGCCCGCCGATCCGTGCTCCTTCAACCGAGCGACGCGACAATCGCGTCGGCCAGCTCTCGAAACGCCCCGTGCCCCCCCGGGCTCGTCAGCACGTGGTCCGCTTGCGCGCGCACGTGCGGCACCGCGTCGGCCGGGCAAGCGCAAAACCCAGCCAGCGCCATCGCCGGCAGGTCGTTCACGTCGTCGCCGATGTAGACCGTGCGCTCGCCGTCCACGCCCATCTGCTCGCAGAGCTTGATGAACCGCGGCCCCTTGTCGCCCTTGCCCGCGTCGACGTGCGCGACGTCGAGCATCTGCGCGCGCCGACGGATGGAGTCGCCCTCCGTCGTCGCGCTGAGCCAGCCGATGACCAGACCAACACCGTGCAGGAGGTTGTGCCCCATGCCGTCGTGCGTCATGAAGCGTCGCCCGACGGTGCCGTCGGAGAAGCAGTAGAGCGAGCCGTCGGTGAGTGTGCCGTCGATGTCGGTAACGACGCCGGCGACGTTCAGCGCGCGCAGGCGTTCGACGAGCAGGCGATCGGGCGTTTCGGGTCGGATGGCGTGTGACATGGGCGCAAAAGTACCGCGGCCCCGCTGAGTCGCGGGGCCGCGGGTGGTTCGGAGCTGAAAAAGCCGTGGCGAGCTTGCCCGATCAGATAGGCAGCTCAGACGGGCCGCTCAGACGGCGTCCTTAAGGCCCTTGAGCGGGCGGATCTTGACCACGTTGCGGGCGGGCTTGGCCTTGAAGACGGTCTCTTCGCCCGTGAAGGGGTTGATGCCCTTGCGCGCCTTGGTCGCGGGCTTCCGCTGCACGGTGACCTTCATCATGCCGGGGATGTTAAAGGTGCCGACGTTCCCCTTCTTGAGGTCCGCCGCGATCATCGCCTGGAGGGTGTCGAACACCGCGGCGACATCCTTCTTGTTCACCTCGGCGTGCTCGGCGAGCTCGGAGTAGATCTCGCTCTTCGTGCGGGGCTTCTGCTTCGCTCCCACGATCCGGGCGGGCTTGCGGGCCGCCGCCTTCTTCGTCGTCTTCTTCGACGCGGTCTTCTTGCTCGTCTTGCGGGTGGTCTTCTTCTTGGTCTTCTTCGCGACACGCTTGGCCATCTGCTGGTCCTCCGCGGGTAAGTGAAAAAACGCTGCAATCGCACGTGGCACACGGGCGTCACGGCCATCCTGGCCCGCCCTCTGGAACAAGTTTGTACGCACAAATCTACGGGCGCACAACCCGCTTCCCACCCGCAACACGCATTTCACCCCTGTTTTTTCAGTCTTAAACGTCTCTCGACACCCCACGCGCGACGCGTCGACACCCTCGATCGGCCACGCCGAAAGGCTCAGACCTTGAGCGCTTCGGGCCGATAGAGCTTTGGGAAACCGCCCTGAACGCCCGATCCGCCCGCAGATCAGGGAGCTCGCAGCATGAAGAGCGACGCCCGCATCGACCGCCGACGCGACCCACGCACCCCCCTGACCCGCCCCTGCAAAGTCCGCCCGCTCAGCTCGCTGCGCTACAACGCGGGTCTCACGGCCGACGTGTCGGCAAGCGGCGCACTGCTCGAACTCGCCGGCCCCCGCGCCCTGCGCGAGGGCGACGAAGTCGAGGTCCACGTCGCATGGAGCGAGGAAGCCATCGCCTCCCGCGCGGCGTCCACCCGCGCCCGCGTCCGACGCGTCAGCCCCGCCGGCCCCGGGCGCCAACGCGTCGCGCTGGAGTACGTCCAGACCGCCACCGCGGCCCGAGCCGCCGCCTGACGTCGACCAACGTGCCACGGGTTGCTCGCAACCCGTGATCCCCGATGCCCGCCACCGGAGAGATCCACGGTGCGACGGGTGACGGACGCTTGGGGGGCACGGCTTGCAAGCAAGCCATGGCACACGTCGGAAGTGGCTCCGGAGCACGGGTTGCGAGCGACCCGCAGCGCGGAGTCAGCCCCCGCAAACCACTCGGAACAGGGCACTTTTCCGCATAGACTTCCCTCCCGCCGGCGAACACCACGCCGCGAACCGAAAGGTGGTCTTCATGCAGTTGTGGCAGCCCGCTCTGCCCGAGCACTACACCCGATCGAGCCCCGACGAGCTCAGCCGCGCCATCGAAGCGCGCCGACGCGAGTTGGGCGATCGCCTGCTCATTCTCGGGCACCACTATCAGGCCGACGAGGTCATCCGTCATGCCGACCTCACGGGCGACTCGCTCAAGCTCTCTCAGCTCGCCGCCCAACGCGTCGCGGCTCAGGGCGCGCAGCACGTCATTTTCTGCGGCGTGCACTTCATGGCCGAGTCCGCCGACCTGCTCACTCCGGACGACACCGCCGTCATCTTGCCCGATCTCTCAGCCGGCTGCTCGATGGCCGACATGGCCGACTACAACGACGCGCTCGAAGCTTGGGACCTGCTCCACGAAGCGCTCGACGGGCAGGGCTTCAACGGCCGCGTGATTCCCATCACGTACGTTAACTCCACCGCCGCCATCAAGGCCTTCGTCGGGTCCAACGGCGGCGCGTGCTGCACCTCCAGCAACGCCATGCAGGTCTTCGAGTGGGCGCTCAACGGCGGCACCGAGCCCAAGCGGCCCGGCGAAGAAATCAAAATCCTCTTCCTGCCCGACCAGCACCTCGGCCGCAACACCGCCGCGGCCCACGGCATCGACACCGACGCCCACACCGCTCTCTACGACCCGCGCCTGACCAACAAGGGCGAGCCGCTGGGCGGCATGACGACCGAGCAGCTCGCCGAAGCCCGCGTCATCCTGTGGGCCGGGCACTGCTCGGTACACAAGCTCTTCCGCCCCGAACATTGCGACCAGATCCGCGCCGAGGCGCCCGAGACGACGATCATCGTCCACCCCGAATGCGCGAAGGAAGTCGTCGACAAGGCCGACCTCTGGGGCTCCACCGAGAAGATCATCAAGACCATCGAGGCCGCTGAGCCCGGCTCCAAATGGGCCATCGGCACCGAGCACCACCTCGTGGCGCGGCTGTGCAAGGCCGCCGCCGAGCGCGGCGTGCACGCACGAATCCTCAGCGACTGCCAGTGCCTCTGCACCACGATGTACCGCATCGACGAGCCGCACCTGCTCTGGGTCCTCGACAGTCTCGCCGAGGGCAAGGTCGTCAATCGCATCAGCGTCCACCCCGAGGCCAAGGCCCCGGCGATCGACGCCCTCGAGCGGATGCTCAGCCTGACGGCACCCGACGCCGCCGCGCCCGCGGGACGCTGACGCCTCCCGAAGACACCGCGGACCGACCGTTCTCCGAACGCGGCGTCAGACTCGTGCGCATGTGAACCAAGGATCACCCGAGTCACGGGAGTCGGGCGAATATCGTCTGGCCGTGCCCGCTTCGGGCCCGACGACGGAGGACCCCGTGAACGCAGCCAACCACCGCTCCCGCCCCGCCGAACGATCGACCGTGCGCGACAAGCCGAAGAAGCGATCGTCGGTCCTCCGGACCGCGGGTATCGTTCTCTTCGCCTGCCTGCTGCTGCTAATCGGTGCGGGCGGGCTCTTCGGCCCCGCGATCGTCGCCCAGTTCGTCCCCGGCGTCATCGAGTCCGCCGCGGCCGATCGCCTCAACGGATCCGTCGAGGTGCGCGACGTCTCGCTCTCGTGGGCCGGGCCCCAGCGCATCGGCGGCCTCACCGTCAACGACGCCCAGGGACGACGCGTCGCCTCCATCGAAGCCAGCACCGGCGCCTCGCTGCTCGGCCTCGCGGTGGGCGGGCTCGACCTCGGCACCGTCACCGTCCGGGGGGACACGCTCGACATCGTCAAGAACGAAGACGGCTCGCTCAACATCGCCACGCTCTTCAAGGACGACCCACAGGCGACCGACGAGCCGACCACGCTCCCCGAGGGCTTGGCGATCCAGCTCGACGCCTCGTTCAACGCCGTGACTTGGACGGTCAAGAGCGACGACGGCCAGAGCCGCACCGTCGAACTCCGCGACGTAACGCTCAACGGCGCGATCGATACCGGGACGTCGGCACCCGCGTCCCTCACCCTCACCGCGACCGACGCCGACGGCAACGCGGCGCTCGACATCGCGGTCTCAGGCTCGGCCATCGCTCCCGACCGCACGCTGCGCCTCTTCCCCAACGACCTCGAAGCCAAGCTCGATGCACAGCTCACGGCTCGCGACCTCGCGGTGCTGCTGGGCGTTACGCCCGCCGCGGGTGAGGAGTCCGCCCGCTGGCGCGCCGAAGCCACGCTCGAGGCCTCCGACGGTTCGCTGGTCGCGCGAGGCACGCCCGTGATCAGGGGACGCGTGCCCGAGCGTCTCATGCAGACGCTCGCCGCCGAGGGCGTCGAAGTCACCCTGGATGAGCCGCCCACCGTGGCGCTGACCATCCCTCAGTTCCGCATCCCGCTGCCCTCGGCACAGACGCCGTGGGCCCAGCAGGACTTCACCACCGCCCAACTCGCCGCCCAGCTCACCTTCGGAGCCATGCGCGGCTCGCTGACGCTGCCCGACGTCGGGAGGCGCTCGCTCGAGTTCCCCGCGACCACCGGCGGCCTCCAACTCGCTCAGCACGCCTCGAGCCTCGGCGCTCGAATGGTCCTCCGCCCGCAGCTCGACCGGCAGGAAGCCGGCGCCATCGAGATCCGCGCCTCGGCAACGGGACTGCTCGATAGCAACGGGCGACTGCGCGCATCCGAGCAGGCGTCCCTCTGGAACCCCGAGACGCTCTCGGCCGCGATCTCCGCCAAAGACATGCGCGCCGAACTCTTCGACCAGCTCGCCGCCGCCTTCGCGCCCGGCTTGCTCACCGGCTCGCTCGAGCGCGCCGCCGGCGGGCCCGTCGACCTCGTCCTAGAAGCCAACGTCCCCTCGCCCGGCGAAGGCGACGACGCCATCCCCGGTTTCCTCCACGGCACCCCGCTCATCAACGCCAGCCTCACCAGCCCCCTCACCACCGCCAGCGCGGTCGCGGCGCTCGAACCCGACCGACTCCGCACCGCCGGCCGCGGCATCAACATCAGCACCAACGCCCCCGCCGAAGTCCTCGACCTGCTCGCGACGGCCGACACCATCCAGGTGCGATCCGAGAACGGCGCGCGACTGAACCTCAGCATCCCAAACGCGACACTATCGCGCACGCAAGCGGGCATCGACCTCGCCCGAAGCACCGCGCAGGCGACCCTCGAAGCAGCAGGCCTCACGGTCTCCGGCGTCGCCGACACCGCCGTCACGGCCAATCAACTGAGCCTCGAGCTCGACCTCCAGCAGGGCGGCACCCTCGTCTGGACCGCCAACGCCAACGCCACCACGCGCGGCGAAGACTTCACGCTCGCGAGCACCGGCACCGTCGCCAACCTTGCCGCGACCAGCGGCGGCGGGACGTTGGGCTTCGACTTCGCAGCCGCCACCTACTCGGGCGAACTCACCACCGAGGGCCTGCCGACCGACCTGCTCGAAGTCGCCTCCGCCGACGCCGCCGTTATCGCCGCTGCCGCCCTCGGCCAGACGCTCTCCGGGTCCGTCGCCTCCGCCGGCTCGACGAGCATGTTCCACGTCGACCTCACGGGCGATCGAGGCTCGATCGCGGGTGAGGCCGGCCTCGACAGCAACGCCGTCGTCGTACCCGCCTCGGGCCTGACCATCGAAACCACGCGGCCCGGACCAACGCTGCAGGCGCTCGAACGTCTGCGCGGCCCGGACGCCGACACCCAACTCGCCATGCGCGACACCGGCTCGATGAGCATCGTCCTGCGCGACGCGCGGCTCCCGCTCGACCGCCCCGATCACGCGCCGCTCAAGGGCGCCCGAGGCCAGGTCGCGCTCATCGCCACCGCCCTCGAGGGACGCTTCACCGCCCTCGACCAGCCGTTTGCCATCGAGCAACTCAGCCTCGACGCCTCCCTGACCGAAGCCGGCGACCTCGCCGGCGACGTGATGATGAACGGAACCGCCAGCGACGACGCCCTCACCCTCAACGGAGAGTTCACCGTCGATCGCTTCCACCGGGGCTCCGGACAAATCGACCTCACCAGCGCCGCGTACGGCGTCGACCTCCGCGCCCAACTCCCCGCCGCCCTCGCCTCGCTGCTCGAAGACCGCTACGGCATCGCGCTGCGCGAAGCAGCGGGCGACTCCCTCGCGATCACCCTCGACAACGACTCCGGCACAGCGGGCGGCATCGTGCTCACCGCCTCGGGCGACCATGGCTTTGCGCTCCGCACGCCGCTGAGCGTCACCGCCTCCGGCGGGCAGGCACGCGTTGTCGTCGGCAAGTCGAGCGTGAACACACGCGTCACCCCGACGATCGTCGACACCTTCGCCAGCGATGTGCTCGGGCGCA
>CAYTSW010000130.1:0-7585 GCA_964440605.1 uncultured Phycisphaeraceae bacterium
GACCAATCGCGCCCTCCACTCTCTGCTGTCCGTGCCGGCTCTTGTGCTCGCGAGCCTGGCGATGCCCGCGTGCGCCGAGGAGCCGTCGTCGGGCGGAGAGCCTGAGCCTTGGCTGCGCGTCGCCGAGCCGCGCGACGGTGCGGTGGATCTGCAAGTCGCCCAGCGCAGGTACGAGCGTCCGGGTGATGCGGACGCACCGAGCATCACGCTCGTCGGCGCGGTCCACATCGCGCACCCGCGCTATTACGCGAACCTTAAGGAAAGGCTCGAGGCGTTCGACCTCGTGCTCTACGAAGGCGTAGGTCCCGGCGGGGTGGGCGAGGTTACCGACGACCTGTCCGACGAACGACGCGTCGAACTCACCGAGGGTCGCATCCGCCTCCTGGGCATCGCGCTCGAGCGCGCCCGCATGGACGCCGAAGAGGCGAACTCGGCGGACGCGTACCCCGCGACGCTTGAAGCCGTGGTCGAGGGCCGCGAGGGGCGCTGGACCGAATGGCTCACGCAGGCCAAGCAGGACGCGTGGGGCCGGCCGCTGATCTACAGCGTCTCCGACGACGGCGAAGACTTCACGCTCCGCAGCCTCGGACGGGATGGCGAGGTGGGCGGCAAGGGGCCCGACCGCGATCTGTCGCTGGCCATCCAGCCGCCGCTGAGCCCGCAGGAGATCGGCCTGCGCCCCGGGCTCCAGAAGCGGCTGGCCGAGACGTTCGGCCTCGCCTTCCAGCTCGAAGAGATGAACGAAGACCTGCCCAACTGGCGCAACAGCGACCTCACGCTCGACGACATCCGGGCTCGCGTGAAAGCCAAGGGGGGAGAAGGCTCGCAACTCTTCGGCATGCTCGACGGCACCTCGGGCATGGCCGGGCTCATCGACGTCTTTCTCGGCTTCATCGAGGCGCTGCCGGGCGGCTCGGCGATGGGCCGGCTCATGATGATCGAGATGCTCGCCCAAGCCGACGACACCCTGATGGCCGCGGGCATGGGCGAGGACGCGGGCCCGCTCATCGAGGTCATCATCGACGAGCGCAACCAGAAGGTGATCGACGACCTCAGGCTCATCCTCGACAACGAGCCGGAGTTCGAGAACATCGGCATCATCTACGGCGCCGGGCACATGCCCGACCTCGTCGAACGCATGCGCGACCAGCTCGGGTACGAACTCGAGGACGGCGACTGGAACATCGCCATGCGCGTCGACTACCAGCGCGCCGGCATCAGCGAGCCGCAAGCCCTGCTCATGCGCGGCCAGATCCGCGCCCAGCTCGAGCAGATGCGCGATCGCGCGATCGAAGAGACCGCGGGCGAATAACCCCACGCCCTCCGGGAATCGACACCCATGCCCATCACCCTGCTCGCTCAGGCCGCGACCGAAGGCTCCGACGGCACGCTCGACACGCGCGTCGAGTTGCTCGTACGCAACGTGGGCCTGCCGGCGGGCATCGTGCTGGGCGTGGTTCTTCTCGGAGGTCTCGTGCTGCTGCTCACGCGCGGGCGTTCTTCCACGCCCGCGCTCGAGAGCGACTCCGATGAAGCCGACGAGCCGACAGAACGGTCCACCCGCGTCGACTCCCGTCCGTCCTGGCCGCTGCCCTTCATCGGCACGCTCGCGCTCGGCGCGAGCGTCGCGACGATGCTCATCGTGCTCGACCCGCCCGCCTCGGGCGAGAGCGTTTTTTGGCCGCTGGCGCGGCACCACGTCGCGCTGCTCGCGATGCTCATCACGCTGGTTGGCCTGCCGATGCGCCGCGTGACGAAGTGGCTGCGCTGGCCGATCGCCTTCCTCGCCCGCGCCGGCGTGGGCGTTTTCGCGGCCTGGGTCACGAGCTGGTACGCCGTCGAGAACGGCTTCTGGGCCAAGGATCGCTTCTGGATCGCCGCCGGTTCCATCGGCTTCGTCCTGGCGCTGGCGTGGACGATCACGGCCAAGGTGATGGAGCACGAGGCGCCGCGTGTGACGATGGTCTCGCTCGGTTTGCTCGCGGCGGGCGCGGGCGCGGCGTTGTTCGAGGCCGCTTCCACGAAGAGCGCCCACATGACCGCCGTCATCGGTGTTGGCGTCGGCGCGCTCGGCTTGCTCAGCCTCAAGTGGCCCGCCCTCGTACGCAGCGGCGGGCCGGCGGGCCTCGTCATGGCGCCGCTCGCCGCCTTCGTGGCGCTCACCATGATCGGCGAGGAGCAACTCCCCATCGTCGCCGCGGCCTTCCTTGGCGCTGCCGCCCTCGTCGTGCCGCTGGCCAGCTATCCGCTCTTCCGCACCCTGCCCGGTCCGCGTTGGGGCGCGCCGATGGCCACCGGAATCGCCAAGCTTCTCGCGCTGCTCGCCCTCGCCGCCGCCTTTGCTTCGGGGCTGCTGGCCATCCAACCCGATCGCGCGCCGTGGGCGGGCGAGAGCGAGGCAGGCAACGCGTCGGACGCACCCGGCGCGGGCCAGTGGGGCGGGTGGGAGTAAGTCAGCCCGCCGCCTCGCTCCGTCCGGGGTCCCCACCCAGCACGCCATCGGCGGTGATCGATGTCTTGGGCTTGCGGATGTTGTTGTCGAAGAAGAGTTCGGCGATCGCGCCGGGGACCACGTACGTCACGCTCCCGGTCAGGCGGAAGCGGGCGTCGGGGTCAACCACCGCGTCATCGGGAAGCGTCAGCGCGACCGGAAGGTCGATCCGCTGAGCGCCGTTGGGCGGGAGCGTCGCCTCGGCAGAACGCACTCCCGAGAAGACCCGCTGGCCATCGAGGCTCAGTTGGTACCGGACTTCACGCAGCGGCAGCGCCTCATCGTTCGGGTTCTCGCCGATGAAGGAGAAGTTCACCACCGTGCCGTCCGGACCCTCCTCGGTGACCTGCCACCCGTCGAGCGTAAAGGTCGGCGATTGCGCGAAACACCCGAAGAGGGGAAGGTTCGCGGCGGCCACGAGCAGGGGAACGAGCAGGTGACGCGAACGGCGGGGAGGATCGGCGGGATACGTCATGGCGTGAGCGTACCATCGGCGCGGTGGCACGTCCGACGGAGCGATCGCTCAACAACAACCCGGGACGCCGGATCCCCCACGCGCTCGACGAGAACGCCCCGCCCACGCCGCTGGGGACGCTGTTGCGTCGCCTGGCGATCCTGGGCTGGTGGCACAAGTGGTCCGCCGCGCCCGCCCTCCTCGCCGCGATCGGCGCCAAGCTCGCGGTCGTCGGCGCCGCCTTCGTGCAGGGTCTGGCGATCGACACCATCACCCAGCTCGCGCCGCAGAAATCCGACGAGAGCGACGAGGCGCCAGCGATCGTCCCCGGCGTCGCCGACGTCGAAGCACTCGACGACTTCCCCGGCTTCCTCCAGCCGCCGTCCGACTGGGAACCGTTGACGCTCGTGCTGGTGATCGCGGCGGCGGTGCTGGTCTTCGGCCTGCTCGTCGCGATCAGCCGTTACGCCCAACGCGTGACCGACGAGCACTTCGCCCAGGCCTGCCTCGTCGACCTGCGCTCGCGTCTGTACCGGCGCCTCCAGTCGCTCTCGTTCGACTTCTTCGACGCCGCCGACTCGGGCCAGCTCATCAACCGCCTCACCGGCGACGTCCACTCCGTGCGCATGTTTCTCCAGGGCGTGATGGTGCGGGGGCTGATCGCCCTCGTCGCGGGCGTCGTCTTCCTCGCCGCCCTCTTCGCCACCAACGCCACCCTCACCCTCATCGCCATCGCCGCCCTCCCACTACAGGCGATCGTCATGGCGCGTTACGGCTACGTCACCAAGCCCAAGTTCAAGCGCCAGGCCGAGCTCGTCGACCGGCTCATCCACCGCTTCCAGGAATCGATCGCCGGCGTGCGCGTCATCCGCTCCTTCGGCGCCGAACGCGCGGCCGTCGTCCGCCTGAACGACGCCTCGGCCAACGCGCGCGACCACCGCCTGCAGCTCGCCGTCGACCAGGCGAGGGCCATCCCCGTCGCCCAAGCCACGACCGTTCTCACCTCTGCGCTGCTCATCGGCTTCGGCATCGCCTTCATCCTCCAGGATCGGGCCGCGAACGCCGCCGACGCCTTGACGCTCGGCTCGCTGTGGTTCTTCTTCCGTCTGATGCGCCAGCTCTCGGGCGAGCTCGAAGCGATCGTCATGGTCATCGCGCAGGCCCCCGAAGCGATGGCCGGCGCCGAACGCGTCTTCAAGCTCCTCGACGAAGAGCCCTCGATCGCCGACCACGAACACTCGAACAACGGCTCGCTCGCCTGGAACCCCGGGCGGCGGCCCGGGGACGCGGGAGCATCCGTCGGCCCGATCACCTTCGACAACGTCTCCTTCGCCTACGACCCCGGCTCGCCCGTGCTCGAGAACGTCTCCTTCACCGTCGAGCCCGGTGCCACCGTCGCCATCGTCGGGCCCACCGGCTCGGGGAAGTCCACGCTGCTCGGCCTGCTCTGCCGCTTCTACGACCCCGACGACGGGCGCATCCTCGTCGGCGAGGCCGACCTGCGCGACCTGCCCGTCCACGAGCACCGCGCGCGCATCGGCGTGGTCTTCCAGGAGCCCTTCCTCTTCTCCAACACCGTCTTCGAGAACACCGCCTTCGCGAACCCGCAGGCCGATCCCGACCACATCGCCCAGGCCCTGCGCGACGCCGACGCCGAGGAGTTCGTCCGCGAGCTCGATGAGGAGATGGAAACGATCATCGGCGAGCGCGGCGTCTCGCTCTCGGGCGGGCAGCGCCAGCGCCTCACGCTCGCCCGCGCGCTCGTGCGCAACCCCGAGATCCTCATCCTCGACGACGCGACCGGAGCCGTCGACCCGATCACCGAAGCGCGCATCCAATCCGCCCTCGACCGCCGACGCGACGCCAGCGAGCGCCCGCGGACCACGTTCATCGTCGCCCACCGCCTCTCGACGCTGCGCAAGGCCGACACGATCCTCGTGCTCGATCACGGACGCCTCGTGGCCACGGGCTCGCACCACGAGCTGATGGAAACGCCCGGGCACTACAAGGAAGCCGCGCTCATCCAGCTCGCGCTCGACGAGCAGGAAGGCGACACACGATGAGGACGCCCCGCCCGCCCCGGACGCTGGTCGCGACGCCCGATCCGACGCACGAACGCGTCGCCGAGCACGCCGCCAAGGCCGAGGCCGACTTCGCGACCTCCAAGGTCGTCGCGACGCGCCTGTTCAAGCGCATGATGCGCTACCCCAAGCTCCAGGGCTGGATCATCGCGCTGGCGGTGGTCATCGCGCTGACGTACGTCGCGGTCCCCTGGATCATCAAGGAAACCATCCGCTGGACGCTCGAGCAGCCCGAGCGCCTGCGCGAGCTCACCGGCCTCACGCCCATGACCGGCGCGATCATCGGCGCCAGCGCCATCGCGCTCGTCGCGGTGGTCTTCTACATCACCATGGCCCTGCGCATGGTCGCGATCAATCACCTGGCGGAATACGTCTGCTACGACCTGCGCAACGACCTCTTCGAGCACGTCCAGCGCCTGCACATGGGCTTCTTCGACAAGACGAAGATGGGCCGCGTGCTGTCGCGCGGCACGACGGACGTCAACTCCGTCCGCGCCGCCGTCAGCCAGGTCATCCCGCGGACGCTCATCCATGTGATCGAGGCGGGCCTGCTCACCGTGCTCATGTTCATTACCGACTGGGCGCTGACGCTGGCGGTCCTCGCCGTCGCGCCCTTCCTCTGGCGGGCCAACGCCGCCTTCCGCAAGAGGCTCCACGTCGCCTACCGCACCGTGCAGGAGTCGCACTCGCGCATCACCGCCAACGTCGCCGAGACCGTCGCCGGCATCCGCGTCACCCACGCCTTCACCCGCGAAGCCCACAACCAGAACCTCTTCCACAACCTGCTCAACTTCCACCGCGGCAACAACATGCACGCCGCACGCGTCCACGGCGTCTACATCCCGCTCTTCGACCTCACCAGCGGCATCGTCGCGACCGTCATTGTCGCCTTCGGCGGCTCCCGCGTCCTCGCCGGCGACATGGGCTACTCCGACCTCGTCGGCTTCCTCCTCTACACCGGCGGGTTCTTCGTCTCCATCATCGTCCTCGCCGAGCTCTACAACACCACCCTCCAGGCCATGGCCGGCGGCGAACGCATCTTCGCGCTGCTCGACACCAGGCCCGCCATCGAAGACGCGTCGGACGCGCAAGACCTCCCGCGCACCGACGCCGGCGCGCGCATCGTCTTCGACCAGGTGACCTTCGGCTACGACCCCGACAAGCCCGTCCTCAGCGACATCTCCTTCACCGCAGAGCCCGGGCAGACCCTCGCCCTCGTCGGGCACACCGGCTCGGGAAAGACCTCCATCGTCGCGCTCATCGCACGCCTGTACCCGCATCAGCAGGGCGTGATCTCGCTCGACGGCTACCCCATCGAGTCGCTCACCCAGGACTCGCTGCACAAGCAGACCGGCCTCGTGCTCCAGGACAACTTCCTCTTCGCCGGCACCGTCGCCGACAACATCCGCTTCGCGCGCCCCGACGCGACCGATGACGACGTACGCGACGCCTGCGCTCGGCTCGACTGCCTCGACATCTTCGAGGGCCTGCCCCGGGGACTCGACACCGAAGTCGGCGAGCGCGGCTCGCACCTCTCACTGGGCCAGCGCCAGCTCGCCTGCTTCGCCCGCGCCATGCTCGCCGACCCGCGCATCGTCATGCTCGACGAGGCGACCAGCGCCGTCGACACCTTCACCGAACACCGCATCCAGCTCGCGCTCGAACGCCTGATGGAGGGCCGTACGTGCGTCGTCGTCGCCCACCGGCTCTCGACCGTCCGTCGTGCCGACGCCATCCTCGTCCTCGACCACGGGCGCATCGTCGAACGCGGCCCCCACAATCAACTCATCACCAACCGGGGCCACTACGCCGAGCTCTACGAAGAGTTCGTCCGCCTCAGCACCGCGTGAGTGATGCCTTCATGTCTTTGGTGGGACGAGCCTCCAGCCCGTCTTCGACCGCGTGCCACTGTCCTCGGCTTTGCGAAGTCAGTGCTCACCATGGAAATGGTTTCTGGAGCGAGACCGAGACTGCTGTGCGGGCGTGACCGCAACACACTGGCCCGCAGAGCCGGGTCAGTGGCACCCGAGGCTCTCTGCCCTTGGTGGCACCGGTCTCTGACCGGTGTCTCTCCCTCACTCGGCCTCCCCGCACTCCTCGATCGACCGGATTTTGTTCACCCGCCGCTCGTGCCGCCCGCCGGCGAACTCGGTGTTGAGCCAGAGCATGACGACCTTCTCGATCAACCGCTGCCCGAGCAGGTCGCCCGAGAGGCAGATGACGTTCGCGTCGAGGTGGCTCTTGGAGAGCTCGGCGGTCAGCTCGTCGTGCACCACCGCCGCGCGCACGCCCTTGACCTTGTTCGCGGCGATCGCCATGCCGACGCCCGTGCCGCAGATCAACACCGCGCGCAGCCGAGGTTCCGCCGCGACGCGCTTGGCGACGGCGCACGCCTGCGTCGGGTAGTCCGTCGTTTCGCCGTCCTCGGGCACGACCAACTCCGGGTCGAACCCTTCTTTTTTGAGGCGCAACGCGAGGGCGAGCGCTGGGCCACGTCCGCGGTGGTCGGCGCCGACGATGAGCGCGTGCTGATCGCTGGTCATACGCGGGGACCTTCCG
>CAYTSW010000131.1:0-7394 GCA_964440605.1 uncultured Phycisphaeraceae bacterium
GCGTCGCCGCGCTGTCGGCGGTCGCCGGGGCGGCGGGTGCGCAGACGGATGCGTTCTGGGTGTCGCCGGTGAGCGGGGTGTGGTCGGACGCGAGCAACTGGTCGACCGACCCCGAGTTCCCGAACAACGCGGGGCCGGATACGTTCAACGCCTTCGTGAGCGTCGCCGGGCCTTCGTACATCGTGATGCTCGACCTCGACGTGACCGTCGTGGATGCGACGTTCGACTCGGCGAACGCGACGATCGAGCTGGGCGACTTCGAGCTGACGCTGACGAACGACGGGCGGGTCGAGCAGGCGGTGGTGTCGGGCGGCACGGGCACCCTGAGCAAACTCGACGTGAGCGGGACGCTGTCGCTGAGTGACGGGCGGCTGGAGAAGATCCCGGCGGTGGAGAGCAAAGGGACGCTGGTGTTCGAGGGAGCGGTGTGCGACGACGTGTGCGACACGCCGATCGAGCACACGGGGCCGACGGTGCTGTGGTCGGGGAGCGGAGACATTCTCTTCGAGGGCGCGGCGAGCCTGACGACGGCACCGAGCACGGTCTTCACGATCACCAACGATCAGACGCTGATGGGCGTGCCCATGCTCCGCAGCGCGCGCGACGCTCGCGGCGTCACGACGCCGCTGGTCGACAACCGCGGGAGGATCGAGAAGACGGCCGGAATGGGGCAGACGTTCTTCGACGGGGTGACGCTGGACAGTCAGGGCACGGTGCGCGTGGAGGCGGGCGAGTTCCGGACCAACGGCGTGGACGTCAACGCGAACATGTTCACGCTCGCGGGCGGCGTCTGGGAAGTGCTCAACGGCTCGACGCTCACGCTCGACGGGCAGACGGTGCTCTTCAACGAGGCGGAGGTCCTGCTCTCGGGGCCGGGCTCGAGCTTCCCGGCCATCGACACGCTGACGCAGAACCTCGGGACGCTGACCGTGCGCAACGGTCGGAACTTCCAAACCGACGCGGACTTTCTCAACACGGGTCAGCTCAACGTGGGAGCGGGGACGACGTTCCGCGTGCGATCGGGCTCGAGCCTTGTGAACTCGGTGCCGCTAACGCCGACGGCGCGTCGGCTCGAGCAGGGCGTCTTCCGCGTCGCGGGAACGTTGCGGTACGACGACGCGCTGATCGCTCAGTTGGCGGCGGACCTGTCGCTGATCGGGTCGGCCTCCACGGTGCAGGATCAGGCGGGCAACGACGCGTTCGGCGGCGCGGGGCTGACGATCCTCGGGCCGACGGGCCGGCTGGGCGTGTTGAACGGGCGGATCTTCTCGCCGGCGGGCGACCTCACGATCGTGGACTTCGGGACGCTGGAGGTGGGCGCGGGCTCTCGGGTGACGATCCAGCCGCCGACGACGTTCACGAACGCGTCGGGCGGGACGCTGAGCGAAGCGACGCTGGTGGTGGGCGGCATGTTCGAGTTTGACGGCGTGCCGATCACGACGCTGGACGCGAGCGTGACGCTGCAGGGCGCTGGAATGGTGCAGAATCTCGCGGGCCAGGACGCCTTGTCGGTACTCGGTGTGATCGGGCCGTCGGGCGAGCTGATCCTCGAGGCGGGCGCCTTGCGCGTGCTCGCGGTCCCGCTGGTCGTCGAAGCCGGCGGTCTGCTGGAGGTCCGATCGACGATGTCCGCGATGACGGCGCTGGTCGCGCTGAGCGACCTGGTCATTCAACCCGGGGCGACGCTGCGTCTGGGCGATGGCTTCATCAACGCAAAGGGGCCCGTGATCGTTGATGGGCTCCTCGAGGGCCGGGGCATGATCGACGGCGAAGTGCTGCTCAACGGAGAGCTGGCTCCGGACGGGTCACTGATCATCGGCGGGGACCTGCTGATCGGACAGGAGTCGGTGTTCAGTCTGGACGTGCCGGGGGACTTCGTGCAGATTCAGGGCGCGTTGGCGCCGAAGGACGGGGCTTCGCCCAACGGAACGGTGATCGTGAACCCCTCGGCGGACGCGGTGTTCGTGCCGGGTCAGGAGTTCGAGGTGATCGGGTACGGGCAGTCGTTGACGGCGATTGCCGACTTCCAGGGGCTGAAGATCAGCCCGGAGCTGCGGTTCGAGCCGCTCAAGACGCCTTCGGGCATCACGCTGCGGGTTGTGGAGAACGGCTCGTGCCGGGGCGACTTCGACGGCAACGGGAGCGTGGACGGGGCGGACTTCGGCGTCTTCGGGTCGGCCTTCGGCTCCATGAAAGGCGGACCGAACTACCTGCCGGCGGCGGACTTCGACGGCAACGGCGTCGTCGACGGGGCCGACTTCGGGGAGTTCGGCGCCGAGTTTGGGCGCACGGACTGCTTCGACCGTCGCTGACGGGGCGGCCCTCTTAGGATGAACCGCCGACGAACCAGGGGCGGGGCGTTCGCGTAGGAGGGCCATGACACCGACGCCCACTGCACACGATGATGTCGCGATGCTGACGCCGCTGGAGTCGATCGAGGACGCCGGGGCGCGGGAAGTGGTGCGCGCGATGCGTCATCGCACGCCCGAGGCCGACCCGACGCGTCTGCTCCCGGGCGTGCATCCGTCGCGCGTACCGCGGCACATCGCGATCATCATGGACGGCAACGGGCGTTGGGCGGCGCAGCGGGAGTTCCCTCGGGAGTTCGGCCATCGCAACGGGGCGCGTTCCGTGCGCACCGCGCTGGACACGTGCGGTCGGCTCGGGGTGGAGTGCCTGACGCTGTACTCGTTCTCGCTGGAGAACTGGAAGCGTCCGGACCGCGAGGTGGGGGAGCTGATGCGTCTGTACCTTGACTACATGGACGGGGAGCGGGAGGAGCTGGCGCGTCGGAACATCCGCTTCCGGCAGATCGGACGCCGCGAGGGGCTGCCGGACGAGGCGCTCGCGGCGCTGGATCGCACGCTCGAGGCGACCGCCGCCTGCACGGGGCCGACGCTGTGCCTGGCGGTGAACTACGGCTCCCGGAACGAGATCGCGGGCGCGGCGCGCCGGTTGGCCGAGCGCGTGCGAGACGGCGAGCTGGCGGCGTCCGATATCGACGAGTCGGCGGTGAGTGCGGAGCTGTTCACGGAAGGCCTGCCCGACCCCGACCTCCTGATCCGCACGGCGGGGGAGATGAGGGTGAGCAACTTCCTGTTGTGGCAGATCAGCTACGCCGAGTTGTTCGTCAGTGATGTGTTATGGCCCGATTTCGGGGTGGACGACCTGCTCGGCGCTGTGCGGTCGTTCGCCCATCGGCGGCGACGCTTCGGCGGCCTGGATGCACCGTAACTTGCGCCCCAGCAGCGTCTTCCGTGCAAGCGCTCCCACGCCGATGGCCTAGCCTTCTGTTCATATGGCACGCCGGCGGGACGCTTCCAACACGCCAGACCGCGCGACGCCCGCTTCGGGGTTCGAGGCGGATCTGCTCGCGCGCACGCTGCACAAGCTTGACGCGGAGATCCTGAAGTGGCGCGGTCGGCGGGCCAACGTGCGCGCGGGCGACCGACGCTTCACGCTGGACTTGGACGAACTGGAACGGGGGCTGACCCGACCCCTGGCGACGTTCTTCGAGGGCGAACTCGTCGCGCTCGTGGCCGACGCCCTGAACGTGCGCGTCGATGACCGGCACGTGCAGGAATACGAGGTCGTGCGTCCGCTGCTGCGCCCGCGGCTGCTCACGCCGGACATCCTCAACACGCCGGCACGCTCGCTGTGCCGACGCCAGGCGATGGCGGGTCTGCTGCACGCGGTGTCGATCGGGCGGCGGACGACGCGGACCTTCGTCACGCCGGCCTTGCTCGACCGATGGGGCGTCTCCTTCGAGGCGGTCGCGACCGTCGCGGCTGACAACCTCTTCGAGCACCTGTCGGTCGATGACCTGACGCCCCTGGACGACGAGGCGGGCGTGGTGGAACTGCGGCGGGCTGGCGAGCCGGGCTCGGCAGCGAGTTTGTCGCTGGAGCTGTTGATCCCCGGGATTCTCGGCGAGGGCGGGGTGCTGGTCGCCATGCCGGAGCAGGACGTGACGCTGCTGATGCCGGTTCAGGAGGGGATGGGCGCGGGAGCGATCGCGACGATGCTGCGCGCGACCGACGCGGCCGCGTCGCGGGCCGAGCGGGTGCTGTCGCGCCGGGTCTACTGGCTGCGTGACGATCGGGTCGACGCGATCGATGCGACGATCGTGGAGGCCGAGCGGTCGCGCAAGGCGGTGGTGGAGAGCCGGGGCCCGGTCGCGGAGCTGCTCGCGCTGCTCGAAGCGGACGATGACGACGACGAAGACGGGCTGAGCTTGGGCGTCGTCGACGCGTGAGTCGTTCGCATTCGCGGAGGGGGCGCGGGCGGTCGAGTGTCGCTACCGTGCGTTCGTGCTGAAGTACCGCTTGCTGCTGGGCCCCGTGTTCATCGCCGCTCTGATCGGCATGGTGTGGCTCGACGAGGCGCTGGAAGCGCGCGTGGGCGTGCCGGCGCTGGTCCTGCTGCCGGTGACGCTGATCGTGGGCGTGCTGGCGACGCAGGAACTGGTCGTGATGCTGCACCGGCGTTCGATCCTGGTGGGGCCGCGTCTGACGGCGGTCGCGGTGTCGATCGGGATCATCGCGTCCAGCTTTGTCGAGAACGAGCATCAGGGCGTCTCGGGGATCGCGCTGGTCTGCACCGCCGCGGTCACCGTGCTGCTCTTGGCGTTCTTCTACTACGCGCGCCACCAGTCGGCCGAAGGCGTGGCCGCGGCGGCAGCGGGAACGCTGATGGCCTTCGTCTATCTGGGGATCATGGGCGGCTTCCTGATCGCCCTGCGCAAGGAGCACACGGGGTGGCTGGTGCTGGTGATCGTCTTGGTGACCAAAAGCTACGACATCGGCGCGTTCTTCACCGGGCGGGCGATCGGGCGGCACAAACTGATCCAATGGCTCAGCCCCGGCAAGACCTGGGAGGGGTTTATCGGCGGGCTCGTGGTGTCGTCGCTGGTGGGCGTGGGAGCGATCTGGGCGACGCAGTCCGCGGGGCGCTCGGTGGCGCCCGACGTCAGCGTCTCGGTCTGGCAGGCGGCGGTGATCGGGCTGCTCTTCGGGCTGATGGCGCAGGCGGGAGACTTGGTGGCGAGCCTGCTCAAGCGTGACGCCGGGCTGAAGGACAGTTCCGGTGCGCTGCCGGGCTTCGGGGGGGTCCTGGACGTGATCGATTCGCCGCTGGTGGTGGCGCCGGTGGCGTACTGGGTGTTCTGGGTGCTCGAGGCGTGGCCCGGGCACGCGATCGGCCCATAACCCGATGATCCCGGGCGGTCGATCCGCGTGGGGCGCAACATGAAGGCGTCGGATGGGCCGGCTTCGCGGGTGGCGTGCGACAGCGGGCTAACGCGGTGATACACTTTCGTCAAGCAGGATCGGGGTGGGGACGAGCAAGAACTCCTTGGAGCACTGCATGGGTGTCACTTCCAAACTGCTGCGTCTGTACCGGGTGGATCAACAACTCAACGGCCTCAAGCGACGCCTTCGCGCGGCGGAGCGGTATCTCGCGCAGCAGGATCGCGAGTTGTCGTCGCTCGACGAGCGTTGCACCGCGCTCGAGACGCAAAAGCGCCAACTCGAGTCGGCGATCCACAACGACGAGACCGAGGCGAAGGCCCTCGAGCAGCGGATCGAGACCAGCCGCGATCGCATGAACAACGCCCAGACGAGCAAGGAGCACTCGGCCCTGCTCACCGAGGTGAACACGCTCAAGGCCGACAAGGGCCGCATCGAAGAGCGTGTGCTGGAGAACATGCAGGCGCTCGAGACGATCCGCGAAGAGCTCGAAACGGTCGCGAAGGACCGGGCCGAACGCGAGAAGGTCAAGACAATCGCGACGACCGACCGCGACGAGCGACAGTCAGAGATCGCCGAACGCGTCGCCGAGCTCGAGGAGCAGCGCAAGGAAGCCCTGGCGGACGTGCCGGCTTCGGCGTTGGGCGTGTACGAGCAACTGCTCGAGCAGTTCGACGACGACGACGAGGTGATGGCGCCCGTCGAGGAGCAGGACCGGCGCAACCGCGAATACACCTGCGGGGCGTGCTACACGCACCTGCCCGTCGAGCAGGTGAACGTGCTGCTGAATCGCGGGGATCTCCAACGCTGCCCCTCGTGCAGCGTGATCCTGTTCATGG
The DNA here is from genome assembly GCA_964440605.1 of uncultured Phycisphaeraceae bacterium. Classification (GTDB taxonomy): domain Bacteria; phylum Planctomycetota; class Phycisphaerae; order Phycisphaerales; family UBA1924; genus CAYTSW01. The sequence continues at coordinate 6,086 of CAYTSW010000131.1, forward strand.
AGACGGACCTGCGAGACGAGATCGTCTCGGCCGCGGAGAAGAAGCGGGGAAAAAAGGCGGTGGGGGCCAAGTGAGGTGAGGGGGAGAGGGGATCAGGGACTGACCGGGGAGGAATGAAAGACAGACGGGCTGGAAGCCCGTCCCACCGAAGGCAGTAGAGCCAGGGCTTACTGGGTGAAGCGGGCGGAGGCCATGGCGTAGCCGGCGTAGCGTTTGCCGGGGATGCCGCCGCCGGGGAGGGGCCAGGCCCACACGCGTGAGATGTCGATGGTGTCGCCGGCGAGCGCCAGTTCGCGGCGGTCGGCGATCAATCGCAGTTGATCGCGGGCGCGATCGGTGGCGGCCTGGCGGGCGGCGACGACGTCCTCGCCGAACGCCTCGACGCAAAGCAGCAGCCGACGGTCTTCCACCCGCGGCTCGGGGAAGAACCAGTCGGGCCGGCCGTCGGGGCGGATGTTGCCGGAGTCGAGCGGTTGCTGATCGTCCGCCGTGACCACGGGTTGGGACTCGGCTGTTTCGGCGTCGTCCGTCGCACAGCCCGCCAACATCGCCATCCCCCCCACGACCGCGATGCAGCACCTCGACCGGGCAGCGTTCACGGCGACTCGGCGTCGAACAGGGGCTGCTGGTCTTTGACGTCCTTGACGCGGTGGGAGAGTTCTTCGAGCTGCGCGAGGATGTCGCCCACGTTGCGGAAGGCGTAGTACTCGCTGGCGAAGCGAACGTAGGCGATCTCGTCGAGGTCGCGGAGCTTGCTGGCGACGAGTTCGCCGATCTGGCGGGACTCGACCTCGCGGTCGTAGGTGCGGTGGAGCTCGTCTTCGATGGCGTCGACGAGGGCGAGTTTGTCTTCTTCGGGGATGGGGCGTTTGCCGCAGGCGGCGAGGATGCCGTTGGAGACGTTCTCCCGGTTGAAGGGGACGCGTGAGCCGTCTTTTTTGACGACGATCAGGCGGCCGGTTTCTTCGATGCGTTCGTAGGTGGTGAAGCGTTTGCCGCAGCCCAGGCATTGGCGTCGGCGTCGGATGACGCGTCCGGCCTCGCTGGCGCGGGAGTCGATGACCTTGTCGTCGTTGGTATTGCAGAAGGGACAGATCACGAGCCACCACCGATCGTCGGTTTGCCTTGGGGTGCCCAATATACTGGTTCCGGGCCCGGGCCTGCGAGGGCCACGGGTCAGGTTTTCGTTCGTACGGGCTGTTCGCCCGTGCCACCACTGGTGGTGTTGCAGAATACCCTATTATCCACCGAACACTTGAGCGGGTGAGGACATGCCACGCATCACGCTTCCCGACGGCTCGACGCGCGA
>CAYTSW010000132.1:0-2375 GCA_964440605.1 uncultured Phycisphaeraceae bacterium
GGTGGTCTGGGGCGACAACGAGCTGGTGACGCTCCCGCCGATCGGCAACGAAGTGATCGGGTCGTTCAAGAAGAACGAGCGCGGCTTCGGGTTCATCATCCCGGAGGACGCGAACGTGCACGGCGACCTGTTCGTGCCGGCGCCGAACGTGAGCGACGCGGTGACGGGCGACCGTGTGCGGGCGGAGGTGATCAAGCAGAAGCGCCCGACGCCGGGCAAGAGCCCGTATGTGGGCCGCATCGTCGAGGTGATGGAGCGGAAGCGCACCAGCTTCGCCGGGGAGGTCTTCAAGCAGGGCTCGCTGTGGCTGGTGGACCCCGACGGCAAGGAGGTCTCGGGCCCCGTCGTCGTGCGCGACGCCGAGAGCAAAGGGGCGCACGAGGGCGTCAAGGTGATCGTGGAGATCATGGCCTTCCCTGAGGGGAATGAGCTCGCGGAGGGCGTGATCACCAAGGTGCTGGGCGAGGCGGGGCGGCCGGACGTGGAGACGCAGGCGATCATCGACGCCTTCGCGTTGCCGGGCGACTTTCCCGAGGCCTGCGTCGATGAGGCGCGCGAGATCACGAAGCGCTTCGAGGAGATGATCCGCACGCACACGACGGGCGGCGAGCCCTTCGACGAGGCGGAGCGGCTGGACCTGCGCGACCAGCTCGTGCTGACGGTCGACCCGCCCGACGCCAAGGACTACGACGACGCCTTGAGCATCGAGCGCCTGCGCGACGCGCCCAACGGCGCGACGTGGCGCCTGGGCGTGCACATCGCCGACGTCTCGGCCTGGGTGACGCTCGGCTCGGCGTTGGACGACGAGGCGCGCCAGCGCGGTAACTCGGTGTACCTGCCGAGGCTGGTGATCCCGATGCTGCCCGAGGTGCTGTCCAACGGCATCTGCTCGCTCCAGGAAGGCGTGCCGCGGTTCTGCAAGAGCGTCTTTATCGACTACGACGACCGCGGAAACGTCAAGGGCCAGGGTTTCGCGGCGACGGTGATCTCTTCGGCGAAGCGCACGACGTACATCGAGGCGCAGGCGCTGATCGACGACAACCCCGAAGCCGCCAAGCGGCACGCGCGCACCGAGCCGGAGTACACGCCCGAGCTGATCGGCGCGCTCAAGGCGATGAACACGCTCAGCAAGGCGATCCGCGAGCGACGGCGCGCGGCGGGGATGATCCACCTGGATTTGCCCGAAGTGGAACTGATCTTCGACGAGGCGGGGCACGTGGTGGACGCCGAGCCCGAAGATGACGCTTACACGCACACACTGATCGAGATGTTCATGGTCGAGGCGAACGAGGCGCTGGCGCGGCTGTTCGAGGACCTGGAGATCCCGATCATCCGAAGGACGCACCCGGCCCCGGTGCCCGGCCAGACCGAGCAGCTCAGGGACTTCGTGAAGGTCTCGGGCTTCCGCGTGCCCAAGAACCCGACGCGCGAAGAGCTCCAGGGCCTGCTCGACGCGACGGCGGGCACGCCCGCGGCGCCCGCGGTGCACATGGCGGTGCTGCGGACGCTGACGCGGGCCGAGTACAGCCCGTCGCTCATCGGGCACTTTGCCCTCGCGAGTGACGGCTACGCGCACTTCACGAGCCCCATCCGCCGCTACCCCGACCTGACGGTCCACCGCTCGCTCACGCGTTACCTGGAGCTGACGAAGAATGGCACGGCCCGGCCGAAGTCGGACCGCGAGAAGCGCGGGCTGATCAACGAACTGCGCTCAGATCCGATGTGCCCGGGCCTGGAGGAGCTGCGTGTCATCGCCTCGGGCTGCAACGCGATGGAAGAGCGCGCGACCCAGGCCGAGCGCGAGTTGCGGCAGTTCCTCGTGCTGCAACTGCTCGAGAGCCACATCGGCGAGTCTTTCCCCGCGATCGTCACGGGCGTGACCAACGCCGGCGTCTTCGTCCGGCTGGACACGTACCTCGCCGAGGGGCTGATCAAGACGAGCGATCTGCCGACGCCCGAGGTCAAGGGCAAGCCGGGGGCGTTGCACAAGGTGCTCTGGAAGCTGGACAAGCGGACGGGCGCGCTGGTGGAGGTGAACTCGGGCCGCAGCTTCAACATCGGCGACCGGCTCGACGCGACGGTCCTCGCCGTCGACCCGACACGCCGACAGATGGAACTGTCCGTCACCAACCCCGATGCCCGCGAGGCGGCTGGCAAGAGCAAGGCCAAGAACGTCGCCTCGGCGCTGACGTTCGGCGATACGGTCGAAGAGGCGCGTCCGAAAAAAACCGGTGCGCAGAAACGCGCCCAACGAAGCAAGAGCCGCGACAAGCGAAAGACCGATCACCGTTCAGAGCGCAAGGACAAGGGCAAGCGGCAGTAGAATCAGGCAGCCCCCATCGCGCGGAGGAGCCGCCCCGTGCATCCGAAGCTGG
>CAYTSW010000132.1:2475-7330 GCA_964440605.1 uncultured Phycisphaeraceae bacterium
CCGAAGCTGGCCGGGCACCCCAGCGCGACCTCGAATATTGCCAAGACCGTGGATCTGGGCGACCCCGCGATCACGGTGCCCGTGCTCGGCGCCTGGGAGGCGTTGATCGGGCTCTGCTTCCTCTTCAAGGGCACGGCCCGCGCTGGCTGCCGACGATCCAGGGGTAGTACCTGCTCAAGGTTCTGGCGCTGTTCGGCGCGGCACTGGTGATCGGGTCGACGGTGCGGTACATGCCCAAGCGGTTGCCTCAGCGGCCGGAGGCGCAGAAGAAGTAGCGTTACCTGTCTCCCGTGGGACGGGCTTCCAGCCGGTCTTTTTCCTGATTGCCCGGTTGATCGTTCCCCATCCCCACCAGGCGCAACGCGATGACCTGCGAGCCGGCGCGCTGGATGTCGGTGCCGAAGTTGTCATCCGCGACGAGCAGGAGCAATCGCCCGGGTTCTGATTCGTCGCCCGTCAGGTCGGCGATGCTCGGCCCGAGCGCCATCCCCTCGAGGTTGCCGAGCCAGCGCGGGGCGTCGTTCTTCTCGCCGCGGATGGTAGCGAGGTCGAGCAGCAGCTGTTTGTGGACCACCTCGCGCCCGTCGGGCAGCGTTTCGCGCGGGGCGTCGGGGTCGATGATGAATATTTTGGCGCTGTAGCCCGCGGGCAGGGTGAGCGAGCGCTCGAGGGCGAGCAGCCTTCCGTCGGGCAGGGCCTCGAAGTCGGTGAGGGAGTGGAGGGAGAACGTCGGCCCGATGTGGGGGGGCTTGGGGTCGGTGCGGTAGTGGAGGATGTCGGGGTCTTCGGGCTGGCCGCGCCAGCGCGGGCGGGGCCAGCGGAGGAGGGTGCAGAGCGTGCCTGTGTCGGCGGTCGCTTCGGGACCGTCGGTGGTGATGGCGGACTCGGTGGCCGCCCAGACGTGCCGGTCGGTGATGGTGACGGCCTCGAAGCCGCGGTTGGGTCGGATGTGCTCGCGGATCTCTTCGGGGATGGTGAGCGTGGAGCGCATGAAGCCGAGGTGGTGTCGAGGCCATGAGAGCGTGGCGCTGATCTGGTGCGGTTGTTCGAACGCGATGACGCGGATGCCCCGGCGATCGCCGTTGTCATGGTCGGTGTGATGGTGAGCGATGGCCTCGGCGTCGGCGGCGCGCGGGAGCATGCCCGCGGGGACGGTGTGGAAGTCATCGGCCTCGCGGAGTCGGGCGAGTTCCTCGGCGTCGTACTCGTGCAGCGGCTCGCGCTCGTCGAGTTCGACGCGGACCGTGTAGAGAGTCCGCGCGAAGCGGCGGAGCGCGACGGTGCCCGTGTACGCGCAGGGCAGGTCGTGGCTGTCGGAGATGAACTCGACGGCGGCGCGTCGCTCGCCGTCGACGCTCGTGCGGACGAGGCGATCGCGTTCGCCACCGGGGGTGTCGGTGTCGGTCTCGAAGGCTGCGTGGTCGTGGAAGATGAGCCCGCTGAGGCCGCCGATCGTGCCGAGGTCGGGGTGCTCGGCTTTGATGACGGTGTGGGCGAGGAGGTGGACTTCGATCTCGCCGGCATCTGCCGCTGCGACGCTCGCGAGAGCGAGGACGGGGGTCACGAAGCTTCGAGCGGTTCCCACGGGAAGGCCTCCGGCATGAGGTGCGGCACACCGTTGAGCCACCCGACGAGCCACTCGAAGGCGTCGACCAGCCGCGGCCCCGGGCGGTTGAACATCTCGTTGCCGTCGACGAGCGCCACACGCCCATCGCGCACGGCTCTCACCTCATTGAACCAGTCGGACGTGGTTTGGAGGCGGGCGACTTCTTCGCGGACCTGGTCGAGGGTGAGGCCGCAGGGGCAGACAACGAGTGCTTCGGGCTCGATGCGGACGATGTCGCGCGGCTCGACGCGGACCGACTTGCCGGCGACGCGGAAGGCGCCCTGTCCTCCCGCGCCGATGCCGGCGTCGGGGAGGGGCTCGGTGGGATTGAGCGGGTGGCTGCCGCCGGCGCGTTCGATGAGTTGGGGGGTCCAGTGCCCGCCGACGAAGGGCGGGTCGGTCCATTCGAGGAAGACGGTGGTGACGGGCTGCGTGTAGGGGTTGACGTGGTCGGCCGCGCGGCTGAAGCGCTCGCGCAGGGCGACCACCTCGCGCATCGCGCCCTCCTCGTCGCCCACGGCTCGGCCGACACGCAGCAGGTCGTCGTAGACGTCCTCGAGCGCATGCGGGTCGAGCGAGAGCACCTCGGGGCTGGGGTCCATCTGAGCCGCGGCTTGGCGGACCGTGTTCAGGTCGATCGAGCAGACTTCGCACAGGTCCTGCGTGAGGATGAGATCCGGGCGGAGTTCCTGCAGCCGGGGGATGTCGAGGTGGTAGAGACTCTCGCCGGCGGCGAGGGCGGCAGAGACCTTCTGGTCCACGTCGGCGGCGCTCGTCCAGCGTGTGCGCTGGGCGGTCAGGACGGGTCGGTCGGTGATGTGCTCGGGGAAGTCGCACTCGTGCGAGCGCCCGACGAGCCGATCGGCGTGGCCGAGTCGGCAGAGCAGTTCAGTCGCCGATGGCAGGAGCGAAACAACGCGCACGCGGTGATGGTACGGGCGCGGGCCGCCCATTTGGGCGGATTCGGGCGTCGGAATCGCGGCTGGACCGATGAGAACGGGTCCGGGGCGCGTCGTCCGGGAGGCATCGAGGCCCGCGTGAGTCGCGGCTATCCTGCCCGCTCGTCCGGGTGACGTCGCGGTGAGGGCGTCCGTGTCCGCCGAGTCTGATCGAGGAGTATGCGCATGAAGCGGTGTTGTGCAGTGATGACGGCGGCGGTGTTGGTTGCGGCGGCGGGGGCGGCGCCGGCGGTGCTGACGGCGCCCGCATCGGCGCAGGTCCGCCAGGACGAGCGCACGCAGGAGGACAACCGCCGGCGCGAGTTCGACCCGACGCGCCGGTCCAATCGTGACCGGGGCTCGCTGCGTCTGCCTCAGCGCAACAACAACCAGCCCATGACCGACGAGGCGCGGATCGCGCAGGAAGCCGCGCTCGCCGGCGAGGATCGGAGCCTGGTCGGGCAGGAGGGCGAGCTTGAGATCAATACAACGAACCCGATCGGGCTCCAGCAGTTCATCGAGTACGTCAGCAACGCGACGCAGACGCCGATCATCACGGACAACATCCCGCAGACGGACATCACCTTCTATGCGCCGGTGAGCATCGGTGTGGACCAGCTCATCCCGCTGCTGCGCTCGCTGCTGGAGGATTACAGCCTCACGCTGACGTACGACGACGAGCTGGACATCTATCGCGTGCGGCAGGCGGGCAACATCGAGGTGAAGTTCGGGCCCGAGGGCGATGGCTTCGCGACCACGCGTTTGTTCCCGACGCCTCTGCTCAAGCCCTCGGCGTTGCAGCAGGCGATCCAGACGCAGCTCGGCGGCGGGCCGCAGGGCGGGGGCACGGGCGCGCGGTTCACCACGCTCGACGAGCTGGGGCTGATGATCGTCACCGCCTCGCCTCGCACGCTCGACGTCATCGAGGAGCTCATCGCGCGGATCACCGAAGGCGTCGCGGGCCAGAGCTTCCGCAGTTTCGACTTGCAGAACGTCTCGGCGGTGTACGCCCGCCAGCGCGTCCTCTCGCTCGCGGGCGAGACGGCGCAGGCGGGCGGGGCCGGCATTCGCTCGGGCCAGGGACAGGCCCCGGCCGCGGCGGCCGCGGGAGCGCTCTCCAATCTGGATCAGCGTCTGTTCCTCGAGCAGGGCAACCGCCTGCTCTTCCGCGGGACGCCGGAAGAGCACGAAGCGCTCGCGACGCTCATCGAAGCGGTCGACCAGACCAGCTCGCTCATCGTGCGCCGGTACATCGCCGGTTCGGTCGCGGCGCAGGTCGCCGAGGCGGGGCAGCAGCTCGGGCTCGGGCCGGTGTCGGAGCTGTCCGTCGGCACGCGGTCCACGGGCGGTGGCTTCGGCGGACGCACGGGCGGGGCGAACCAGCGCGGCTTCGGGCAGCCGCAGGAGGAAGCGACGCCCGCCGCCAGCCAGTTCATTCTTGACCTCGAGACCGGCTCATTCATCTACTACGGCACGGAGAGCCAGCACGACCGCGTCGACATGCTCGTCGAAGATTTTAAAGACACCAACGTCGGCGACGATATCGAGATCCGGACGTACAAGCTCCTCTACGCCCCCGTCGAGGCGGGCGAGGACGACGAGGGCGAGGGCGTCGCGGCCATCCTCGAGCGCCTCATCGAAGACCCGCGCGACAACGTCGCCCGCGGGCGCTTCCTGCCCGGCACCCGCGCGGGGACGACCGGCTTCGATCCCTCGCTCATCCCCGAGCCGGAGACCGATCTCGACGTGGATGTGGACGTCGACGCGGGCGCGGAGGCCGGCGCCGAAGCCGCTCAGCCCACCGGCGGCGTCGCCAGCGTCGGCGGCGAGGGGACGCGTTTGATCGCGACCAGCCAGAACACGACGATCGTTGCCGACGTGGCGCGCAACCAGATCATCATCAAGGCCCCCGCGCGGGCGCAGGAGCAGTTCGCGCGCCTCATCGAGCAGCTCGACCAGCGCCAGCCCCAGGTCATGGTCGCGGTCGACATCGTCTCGGTGACCTCCAACGACGAGTTCGACTTCGCCGCCGACGTGCAGATCAACGCGGGCGACTTCTTCCTCTTCAACACCTTCGGCCTCACCGCGGCCGGCGCGACCGCGCTCGACCCGCGCACCGCCAACACCGGCAACACCGGGCTCACCACCGGCATCATCGAGTCGGACTACCTGCCCGTGGTGATCAACGCGCTCGAGTCGGTCGGCACGACACGCACCGTCAGCAACCCCAAGGTGCTCGTCAACGACAACTCGCCGGCCATCTTCGAATCGACCAACGAGGTGCCCTTCGCGACCACGTCGCAGGGCGCCA
>CAYTSW010000133.1:0-7281 GCA_964440605.1 uncultured Phycisphaeraceae bacterium
CCTCGTTTCGAGGCGGCCCTTTTCCTTTTTTGGATGCTCCGTCAGAAGAGCAGGAGACAGAGGGCGATCCACGCGGCGGCGGCGAGCATGGCGATCGCGGTGAAGCCGACCACGTCGCGTGCTTTGCAACCGGTGATCGCCAGCAGCGGCAGCGCCCAGAAGGGCTGAAGCATGTTGGTGAGCTGATCGCCATAAGCGACCGCCATGATCATGCGCCCCGGGCTGACGCCCGCGGCAGCGCCGGCCTCAAGGGCGATGGGCCCCTGAATGCCCCATTGCCCGCCGCCCGAGGGCACGAAGAGATTGACAAGCGCAGCGCTGGCGGCGGTGAGCAGCGGGAGGGTGTCCGGCCCGGCGGCGGATATCCAGTTGGCGAAGCGCTCGATAAGCCCGCTGGCGACGAGCATGCCGAGGATGCCGCCGTATAGCGGGAACTGGAGCATGATGCCGACGCAGCCGCGTGCTCCGTCTTCGGCGGCGTTGAGGTACGAACGCGCCGAGCCGTGCAGGATGAGCCCGGCCGCGAGCATGGCGGCATTGATCTCGTTGAGCCCGAAGCGCCACCAGCCGTTGTCCGCCAGTGCACGCGCTACGCCGAGCACGAGGGCCGCCGCCAGCAGGCCGACGATGATGCGCGAGCGGTCGAGGTGTTCGGGGAGCGAGCGGTCGTGTGTGGCCGGGGCGCACGATTCATCTCCATCGGCGTCGGTCAGCACGGGCATCGGTGCGCAGCCGGCACCTTGGCGCGGCGCCATGAAGAAGAAGAGCGACGCGGTGAGGACGACGATCCCGCCCGTGACGAGCAGGTTCAGCGGACTGACGATCGTCTCGCTGAGCGGCACGCCGTCGGCGAAGAGCTCCATCGCCGAAGGCGGCAGCACAGCGGCGGCGCCAGAAGCCGTCGTCATCGTCAGCGGCGCCGAGCCGGAGAAGCCGCCATGCCAGACGAGCAGCCCGGTGTAGCCGGCGGCGGCGAGCAGCGGCCCGTGATGCGGCACGCCGCGGCGAGTGAGCTGTCGGGCGACTTCACGCGCGAGGATCGCTCCGACGATCAGCCCCAGTCCCCAGTTGATGAGCCCCGCGAGCATCGCCACCAGCGCCACCATCGCCGCAGCCGGCCGACCCGAGGCGGGCAGGTTCGCCAGGGCCGCGATGGCGCGGCGCACGGGCGGGCTGGCGGCCAGCGCGTGCCCCGTCACGAGGACGAGGCACATCTGCATGGCGAACTTGAGGAAAATCCAGAGGCCGGATTCGCCGCGCCAGGCGTCGACGAGTCCGAGCCAGGCGGGCGTGTCAGGCCCGAAGTCGCCGAACACGAGCGCGAGCACGGCCGTGAGCGCGGTCAGGAGGACGGCGAGAACAAAGGGGTCGGGCGCGGTGCGTTCGAACACGCGCGAGACGGCGAAACCGATGCGTGCGATCATGGATCTACGCTAACGGTTGCGGCCCCCGGTCGAGGGCAGCCGACCCGGCAGGGGTAGGCAGAGCAAGTGAATGGGCCCGGAGGGACTCGAACCCTCACTCCCGTTCCCGGGAAGCGGATTTTAAGTCCGCCGCGTCTGCCGATTCCGCCACGGGCCCGCAGCGGTGGCATCGTAAGCGAGCACGCGCGGCGGGCGTTGGCGGACTCTTGGTCAGCCGGGGCAGTCGGTCCGGCCGAACTCGTTTGCGAATGCTCCGAAGTCGGCGCCGTCGACCACGCCGTCATCGTTGAAGTCGGCCTGTGCGTCGTAGCCAAGATCGCCAGTTGATGCGCCGAAGGCCGCGCCGAAGACGCCGAAGTCTGCGCCATCGACGACGCCGTCGTTGTTGAAATCGGCGCCGTTACACGCGGTTTGGACCTCGACGAGTGCGCGGACCGAGGTGATGGCGAGGGGGTTGATGAACTCATCGCCGCCCTGCGCAATGACCTGCGGTTCACTTGCTCCGGCGGTGTCGAACTGCACGATGACGCCCGGGACCGATTCCGGACGCCCGCCGTTGCTCAGCGCGACGACGATCACATCGCCCTGCGATCCCGCGCGGAAGTCGTCGGTCGCGAGCGGATTGGTCATCACGCCGAAGGGCGCTTCAAAGAGCGGATTATCCTGAGAGAGGGCGACGACTTCGCCGTCGGGGAAGAGGCCGTAGACTTCGACCGACCCGCCTCGTTCTGATGAGCAGAGCACGGCCAGCGACTGGCGGCCGGCGATGATCTGCTCGGCCCTCGCGAACGGGATGGTGTCGCTCAGAGCGATCTCGCTGAACGGGCGGGCGATTTCACCCGTGGTTGGGTTCACGACGATCGGTTCGCCGCCCGGCTTGTCGACGTACCAGACAAGCGGATCCGAGGCGGCGTCGCGAGCCTGAAGGCCGAACGCCTCGTTGAGTTCGGGCGTCGACCGTGACCCGCCGATGATCGCGTCGAACGCGAGCTTGGGGTTTTCGGCGGTCAGCTCCGTGAAGAGCGGCTCGCCCTTGCCGAAGAGCGATCCGGCGGTTTCCGGGCCGTCGGCGCGGACCAATGCGATCTCGCCGTCCCGGCCGCCGGCGAAGATGAGCACGTCGCCGAAAGCATCGTCGCCGAGAGCGAGGCTGTCGGCGACATCGCCGGCCCCGCCGAGCAGTGCGGGCATGTACATTTCACTCGGGAAGAATCGGAGATCCGAAATCTCCTCGCCCTCTTCGCGGAAGCGGAATGCGTCGCCGAGTTCGGACTCAAGAACGCCTTTCTGGAAGGCTTCGAGCAGGTTGAAGGTTTGCTGGGAGGTCTGTCCTTCGGGCGAGAGTTCGACTTGGCGCACGCGTCCCGAGTAGATGTCGTACACCGGGAACGTGGCGTACTTCGACCGCCCCGGCCGCTTGCGGAGAAAGAAACCGTTGGCGAAGCGGTACGGCGTCATCTCGCCGCCAGCGAACACGCCCTGCCCCGGCGACCACATCTCGCCGGGAAAGGCGACCGGGCCGCTGACGCCGGGCTTGAACTCGAAGACGGTGAGACCGGTGTCGCCCGGCGTTTGAGCAAGGAACACAATCGAACGTTCGTCGAGATCAATGCTCTCGCCGGCGGGCGCGACTGCCGTAGCGAAGCCGATCGTGCAGATAGCAGCGCACATCGTCGGTGTGTTTATCATTCGTGATTCTCCTAGTGAATAGAGCAGTTGGTCTGGGCTTTCCCCGGTTGGACGCGTTCCGTGGCGGCGCGTCCGGACCATGGCGTGGTCCATGCGGCGCGTCGCCTCGTTGGTTCGCTGCCCGTGCGGAGCGGTTGCAGGAGGCGTGGAAATTTCCGAGGCCGGCTCATAGTAAGCGCTCGCTCGGAGCGGCCGGATCAGTCGGCATTGGTTCTGCTCGCCTCCGCATCGAGGAGGACAAAGGGCGGTTGCCTGAATCGCACCCGCGTGCTCGCCCACGCCGGCCCGCCATTGTTGCGTCCGGCGTTGATGATAAGGACCGCGTGCCCGTCGGCAAGAGCCGCGGCGACGTCCTGCCTTACTTCGGGCCAGACGCCGAGCGACCAGTGCAGCGTGCCGCGAACCTGACGCCCGAGTGCCACGGCGTCGCCGCCTTCGATGCGCTCGCGCCGCGGGGCGGCTACGACCAATCGCGCCGCGAGCGTCGGGTCGCGATCGCACGCCTGCTCGAGGGCGCTCCAGTGCGGCGAGGGAGGCGGGTGGATCCGGACTGGGAGAATAACCAGAACATCGGCGATGGCGAGAGCCGCGGGGCCGACCCACAGGCGGACGCGACACAGACGCGACAGCCAGGACCCGGCATCGCGTGAGAGCCAGATGGCGGCGAGCCGGGCCAGCATCGGGTAGACGCTCACCGCGTATTGCCCCACCTTGTCATGCGCCAGACTGCGCCCAGAGGCAGCCGCAGGCCCAGATGGCAACGAGCAGCAACGCGTTGCGCTCGCTCGGAACGCCCACGCAACGCCGAGACGACGGCGAGCGCGCCGAACAGCGCCCAGGGCCACCATCGCTCTGCGAGCTACGGCTTGTAGCAGAACCAGCGCTTGCTGCCGTGCGTGTGAGTGGCGATGCGCCAATTCGCCTGTTTCTTGCTGAAGGCACACTCGCGCACCGGCGGAAGATACGATCGCGGCCACCAGCCTTCAACAACTCAGGAGCCCCTGAGTCGCGGTCACCCATGCCGGCATCGAGACAACGACTCAGGCATACGGCGTGGGGTCGGGTACACCCGCCTGTTCGAAGCCGCGCCGGCGCAGCACGCACGAGTCGCAGCGTCCGCAGGCGTGGCCCTGTTCATCCGGGTCGTAGCAGGAGTGGGAAACCGCGTAGTCGACGCCCAACTCAGTGCCGCGCTGGATGATCTCGGCCTTTGTGAGATAGAGCAGCGGCGTGTGGATCGTAAAACGCTCGCCTTCAACACCGGAACGGGTTGCCAGATTGACCGTCGTCGCGAACGACTCGATGAACTCGGGCCGACAGTCGGGGTAGCCGGAGTAGTCGATCGCGTTGACGCCGATGTAGATGTCCCGCGCCTTGCGCGTCTCTGCGTACGCCGCTGCCAGCGAGAGGAACACGAGATTGCGCGCAGGAACATACGTCATCGGGATATCCCGCTGGGTCTCCGGGTCGCGGTCCTTGGGAACCTCGATGTGGTCGGTCAACGCCGAGCCGCCGAAGGTGCCGAGATCCAATGGCAGGATGATGTGCTCTTCGGCGTTCATAGCCTTTGCGAGCACACGGGCCGCGTGCAGTTCGCACGCATGACGTTGGTTGTAGTCGAAGCTGAGCGCGAAGCACCGGTGGCCGGCGTTCCGGGCGATGGCGAGAACGGTCGCGCTGTCGAGGCCGCCCGACAACAGGACGACCGCTGGAGAGTTCATGGCGAGATCATTAGCACGAAGCGTTACGCGACGCCAGTGGTCAGCACGGGAAGGCGTCAGACGCTGTCGGCGACACCCTCAACCCCCGCGTTGCGCGCGCAATGTGCGCAGCAGTAGACCTTGTTGTCGGCATCGATGCCGTGGCCTATGACGCGGCAACTGCACCGGGCGCACGTCGGCGCGAGTTTCTGGATCGCGCACTCGAGGCTGTCGAAACGGTGCTCTTGGCCGTCTTTCTTGACGAGGAAGGTGTTGGCATACGAGTTGCCACAGGTATCGCAGGTGTTGGCGGGCATGTCGGAGTGCTCCGGGTAGCGGTGCGAGTCGTCGGACAATGGCGACGCCGCGCTCGTGACGCGACGTCACCGAGAAGGGACGTGTTCGGGAATATGTCCGAGGCACGCGTGGCTCAGAAACAGTCGTGCTCGTTTTCCTTGCCGATGAGTTCACGAAGACGGTTGATGGTGCGCACATCCTGCTCCTTGACCTCACGCCAGAACTCCTGCAGTTCGGGCTTGTCCTCAGCGTTGGCGATGTACTGGTCGTACCGCCACACCGCGTCCAGACGGTCGCTCAAGGCGTGAACGAGGTCGTGATCGTGATCCGCGATACACTTGGTCTCGCCGACGTGCCTGAACTGTTTTTCAGCAGAAAGGGTCATGCGGGGTTCTCCTTATGTTCAGCTATTGATGTGGAGTGAGCGATTGTTTACACAGCGGCGTGGGTCGGATGTCCGGCTTGCTCCCAAGCCTGCGTGCCGCCCGAGTAATCGATGACATCCTCGAAGCCGGCTTCACCCAGTTTGACCGCGGCCTTTGGGGACGCGTCGCACGCCTCGTTCGCGCAGTAGACAATCACTGTGGCCGATTTGTCGCCCACAGCCTCCTCGACCTGCTCCTCGAACCGCGGCGAAGCGATGGGGATGTTGATCGAGTCAGGGATGTGCTTTTCCTCAAACTTCTCGGCAGGAAGCACGTTGATGAGCGCGACGTTGCCGTTCGAGTCGAGGATGTCGCGAAGTTCGTCGGTGTCAATGGTGCGCATGATGCGGTTCCTTCCTATACGGGTGTGAGCGGCGCAGAGTGTGTCACCAACGCAGCACGGCGGCTGCGCGGCTGGCTGAGGTGATCCCGGACTTATCGAAGTCATCCACGAGCCGCACACGAGCACCGGTGCTCACGGCGTGAGCCGCGGCGGTGCGGGTGAGCGCCGAGGGATGATTCTGCGGATCGGGCTGGATCGAATGCCCGTTGCGTTCAACGAGCAGGAGGTCCACGCGTCCGTTCCGCGCGGCTTCGTCGCACTCCTCGAGCTTCGTCGCGCAGCGGTCATGGCCTTGCGCCTCGCGCACAAGGTCGAGATCGCGGTCGAAGTGCTCGTGCGTGCGTGGTTCGACGTACGACCAAGCCTCCTTCCGCAGTTCATTGTCATCGGCGTAGTCGGGGCTGCCGTCGGGGCCGCTTTCGAGGATTGTGTCCATGTGCGCGTGCTCGCGGAACATGGGGCGGTGCGGGCGGTCGCAGGCGATGACCGTGGGGCGATCGGTGAAGCCCCCATCGCGCAACGCCTTCGCGACGGCGACGAAGAACTCCTTGCGGTCGATCTCTTCGTCGTCATCGCCAACATTCTGCCCGTGGAGGTTTGCGGCGAGGTCGCCCGCGGGCCGGTCGGCGATGTGGTGCTGATGTGCCTCTTCGTACTCCTTGAAGCGCTTAGGCCCCTGCTCGATGCTGGTCGGCATGTCGGGCACGTGAACCCCTTCGTGACCAAAGCGGTCACACGCGAGCAGGCGCACGCGATTGATGCTCAGTTCGAGCAGGTAGAAGGGCTCGTTGTGCTCGGAGACCTGGACGAGCGGGAGAATGTCAAACGTCGGCCCGATGTGCAGGTGGTCGCCCTGCCACGCGGGCAGCTCGACGAGTTCGAGGCGCTGGCTGTTGAGATAGATCGCGACGCCGCCCTCGCCCGGTTGCCAGAGGTGATTGCGGCCCATGACGGTCTGCAGTTGATCAGTGAGGATCGCGATGTCCCTCTGACCGAGACCGTGCTCGCGCAGGGCGTCCCTGATGAGGGAGATCGCTCGTTTCAGGCGCGTCGAATCGCTGTCGTTGCCGGCGAACTCGCGCTGGATGACGATCGTGATGCAGGGTTCGCTGTGATCCCCGGCGAGGCTGCGGATGAGTTCGTGTGTGGGTCGCGGTGTCGTAGTGGGAGTATCGGTTTTCATGACGCGCGACGCTACGCATCGGTGGGTTCCACGGTCGAGCGTCACGGTGTCGAAGCGGCCCAATCTGATGATCGTTTCACCCCACCGCGTGAAAATGAACGCGCGCGATGATGAAACTTCATTCAGGCGAGCTCAACGCGCGCGTCGGATGGGCCGCGGGTGATTACCGCAGGAACGAAGCCGCTGAGGGCGCGTCGGGCTGGTCCGTCTCGAGCTCGAG
>CAYTSW010000134.1:0-7260 GCA_964440605.1 uncultured Phycisphaeraceae bacterium
GCTCGAGCAGGTCGTACAGCGCCCGGCTCTCGATGGCGTCGGCCTCGTCGTGGTTGTCGTACGCCTCGCCCTTGCCGATCGCAAAGCCCAGGTCGGGCTCGTAGGCCTCGTCCCACCACCCGTCGAGGATCGAGCAGTTGATCACGCCGTTCATGGCGCACTTCATCCCGCTCGTGCCCGAGGCCTCCAGCCCGCGGCGGGGCGTGTTGAGCCAGAGATCGCAGCCCCGGACGAGCCAGCGCGCGATGTTCATGTCGTAATCCTCGAGGAAGACGATCCGCCGAAGCCCCGGCTCGCTCTCGCTCAACTTCACGAGCGAACGGATGAGTTCCTTGCCCGGCCCGTCGGCGGGGTGAGCCTTGCCGGCGATGAGGATCTGCACGGGGCGATCGGCGTGGGTCAGCAGCCTCTTGAAGCGTTCGAGGTCGTGCGTCATGAGTGTGCCGCGCTTGTAGGTGGCAAAGCGTCGCGCGAAGCCGATGGTGAAGACGTCGGGGTCGAGCACGGCGATCGCCTGCTCGATCTCGGAGGTGCCCCCGCCCCGCGCCAGCAACTGGTCGCGCACGGTTTTGCGCGTCCAGGCGATCAGCTTCTCGCGGCTGCGGGTGCGGAAGCGCCAGAGCTCCTCGTCGGGGATCTCGTGCACGTTGTCCCAGATGCCGAAGTCGGTCGGGTCAAGCTGCCAGTCGGGCCCGAGGTAGCGGTCGTACAGCGCGACGAGCTCGGGCGCGATCCACGAGCGTGGGTGCACCCCGTTGGTGACGTGCCCGATGGGCACCTCTTCCTCCGGCGTGCCCGGGAAGAGGTCGCGCCACATCGCGCGGCTGACACGCCCGTGCAGCTGCGACACGCCGTTGCTGAACTGGCTGGTCCGCAGCGCGAGCACTGCCATCGAGAAGAACTCATTCTGGTCGAACGGGTTGGCCCTCCCGAGCCCGAACAGCTCGTCCATCGTGCACCCCAGGCGATCGGGCAGGTGGCCCAGGTACTGCTTGACCAGGTCGGGCGCGAAGCGGTCGATCCCCGCGGGCACGGGCGTGTGCGTGGTAAAGATGTTGCCCGACGCCCCGGCGCGCAACGCGCCCTGGAAGTCGAGGCCGTGCGAGCCGCGCAAGCGCACCATGCGCTCGAGCCCCAGGAACGCCGCGTGCCCCTCGTTGATGTGATAGACGTTCGGGCGCTCGCCCACGGCTTCCAACGCCCGGATCCCGCCGATGCCCA
Source organism: uncultured Phycisphaeraceae bacterium (assembly GCA_964440605.1). Classification (GTDB taxonomy): domain Bacteria; phylum Planctomycetota; class Phycisphaerae; order Phycisphaerales; family UBA1924; genus CAYTSW01. The sequence goes on from CAYTSW010000134.1 coordinate 1,222, forward strand.
GCACGATCTCCTGCTGGATGCGCGTTTCGATGTTCCCGCCGTAGAGCGTCTTGGTGATGGCCCGGTCGGCGGCGGAGTTCACGGGCAGGTTCGCGTCGAGCAGATACAGCGGGATGCGCCCGACATCGCAGCGCCACACCGCCAGGCGCAGCTCGCGCCCCGGCAGCTCGACGGTCACCTCGACGCCCACGCCATCGTCGTCACGCACACGCCGGATCGGCTGGTTGGCGAAGTCGAGGTCGGGGTACGTCTCCTGCTGCCAACCGTCGGCCGAGAGGTACTGGTGGAAGTACCCGTTGGCGTAGAGCAGCCCCACACCGCACATCGGCACGCCCAGCTCCGACGCCGCCTTTAGGTGGTCGCCCGCGAGACACCCCAGGCCGCCCGAGTAGATCTGGAAGCACTCGGTCAGCCCGAACTCGGCCGAGAAATACGCAACGCGGATGGGCTCGCCCTCTTCCGGGCCGCACAACTCGGCGTACTGGCGCTGGAACCACGACAGCCGCTCGTTGTGGTACTTGAACCCCGCGTGCACCAGATGCAGCGCGTGCAGATAGCTGCGGTCCTGCGCGACGCGCTCGAGCACGTCCTGGTCGATCGAGCCCAGCAGCTTGACCGGGTTGTGCCCGGTCTCTTCCCACAACTCGCGGTCGAGCCGTACGAAGAGCTCGACGGCTTCGGGGTGCCACGTCCACCAGAGGTTGTGCGCGATCTCCAGCAGCGGCTGGAGCGGCTCGGGCACATTCGGGACAACGCGGAAGGAGCGAATCGCGGCCTGACCTGCGTGGAGCATGGGGCTCTGCCTCTTCGGAAACGGCGCCTGGTCGCCCTGCACGCGGGGTCTTCCGGCACGGTCTTCAGTCTACGCGCCGGGTGTGATCATCGAATCGTCCGAAACGGGTCAGCCGTCCACGCGACCACGCACGACCCAGCGCAGTTCCGCCGCACGGGTCACCAGCGCCCACGCCAGGTAGACGACGCCGCCGACGACCACGAACGCCGCGAGGCGCAGGACGTGCCCCGTCCACACACCGCCCGTGGTGGCCTCGTCCGCGATGGTTGGGTAGGCGACGGCAAGCCCAACGAGCGACGCGGCCATTGCGACGCTGCCGCCCGCCGACATCACCAGTGAGCGGGCCGTCGGTCCGTCCACAACGCCCCGGCCGGCGCCCGACATCAGCCGGTGGCAGCACGCGAGCAGGGCAACCGTCTGGGCCCCGGCCGCGATGGCGGTCGCCAGCGCCAGACCCCGCTCGGCCATGGGCCACATGAGCGTCGCGCTCAGCGCGATGTTCCCCACCACGGTCACCACGCCGACGCGCATGGGCGTGCGCGTGTCGCCGGCCGCGAAGAAGGCCCGCGTGAGTACGTGGGTCAGCGAGTACGCCCATACCGCCAGGGCGTAGAACCGCAGCACGTCGGCGACGCGCTCCGCCGAGGCGGCGTCGAACCGACCGCCGAAGTAGATCGCCGCCGCCAGATCGTCCGCGACGACCCACAGCCCGGCGGTTGCCGGCGCGCCGATGAACATCGCGGTGCGCAGCCCGCGTCGCAGCGTCACGACGAAGTCCGCGGGGGCGTCCCCGGGCCGCTCGTGCAGCGTCCAGTCGCCCGCGGCGCGGGCGAGCGTGGGGAAGACCGCGGTCGCGATCGCCAGCCCGAAGACGCCCAGCGGGAACTGGTACAGGCGCGACCCGTAGAAGAGCACCCCCGCCGCCGCCTCGTCCATCGGGTACGCTGAGCCGTCGGGCAGCGTCGGTGAGACGACCACCGGGTAGCCCGCGAGCAGGCTGTCGATGACGGTGCCCAGTTGCAGCGTGCCCATGCCGATGAGCACGGGGAACATCCTGCGGAGCAGGGCGCCCGCTTCGCGCCGCGCCGGCGCGAGGTGCGTCGTCCAGACGACCGAGCCCCGCAGGGTCAACGCGCACCACCCGACCTGCAGAATCCCCGCCGCGACCACCGCCAGCGCCAGCGTCAGCGCGACCGCTTCCAGGCGCCATCCGAGCCACCACCCCGCCGACGCGGCCCCCCCGATCATCATCACGTTCAGGATGATCGATGACGCCGCGTGCGGCACGAATCGACCGTGCGTCTGCAACATCCCGCCCAGCATCGCGGTCGTGCAGACCAACGGCATGAAGGGCAGCATCACCATCCCGAGCTGGACCACGAGGACGGTGTCGCCCGTCGCCCAGCCTCGCTTGAGCGCCAGCAGCCCCAGCAACTCGAGCACGACCACGACCAGCCCGAGCACGAGAAAGAGCCCGGCGACGACCACCGAGGCCAGGCGACCGGCTTCGACGGGGTCCTTCTCGCGAAGCCGCGTGTAGGCGGGGATGAACGCCGCGGAGAGCGCCCCTTCTCCGAAGAGCCGGCGTGAGAGATTGGGGATCACGAAGGCCAGCACGAACGCCGACCAGATGGCCGAGGCCCCAAACACGCGCGCACAGACCGCATCGCGCAGCATCCCCGTGATGCGGCTGACAACGGTCAGACCCGCGACGGTCCGGGCGTGGCCGAGAAAGTCGGACCGACCCCCCTCTTCACGCGGTTCATCGGTCCGAGTGTCGGGCGTTCGGTCGGTCACGGCGGCGAGTGTAGATGCGCCGGCATCGCTGTTGCGTTGTCCGGGGTGACCCCCGCCCGCCCGAGCACCGATCTCTCCCCCCGGATGACCCACCGTTCCCGCATCCCGCCCGGCCCCTCCGGCGCGATCGCCTTCGCGGCGATGCTGCTGTGCTGCGCGCTGGCGTCCGAGGCGTGGGCCCAGACGCTCCGCCGTCCGCCCGGCGCGTCCCGGCTCGTCGCCTCATGGGACTTCGAGCGCCCCGAGGACCAGCGCGACCGCCTGCCGCTGGGCTGGTTCCGTTCGGTGCATCAGCCCGACGAAGGCTCTCACCGCCCCGGCTTCCCGCCCTTCAACCGCGCCGAGGGCGACGCGGGGGCGGGCGTGGGCCGCTCGTTCGCGCTCCGGCTCGAGACGCGGGGCGGCAACACCTCTGTCCTGGTCGTGCGCGACGCCATCCCCGTCATCCCCGGCAGCGACTACCTGATCACCGCCAAGGTGCGCACCCAAGGCCTCGTCCACGCACGCGCACGCCTCGGTGCGCGGCTCATCGGCGAGACGGTCGCGGGCGACACGATCCTCCGCGAACCCCTGCCCAACGGCGTCTTCGTCAGCGAGCCCGTGTTCAGCGAAGAGGGCTGGTCGACGGTGCAGTTGCACGTCGACGGGCGCCAGGACGCCGCGTTCGTGCAACTCGACCTCCAGGTCGTCCAGCCGGAGCGATACGACGCCGCGCCGCTCGGCGCGCACCGCGTGCGCCCGGAAGACTTCTCCGGCGTCGCGTGGTTCGACGACATCCGCGTTTACCAGGTGCCGAGCATCCGCTTCGCGACGACGGAAGCGGACAACGTCGTGGTCGCGCCCGACGAGCCCGCGCTCGAGCTCCGCGTGCGTGATCACACCGGCGAGCGTCTGCGCGCGCGGATGCTCGTCTTCGATGGCGCGGGCGCCCTCGTGGATGAGCACACCCTGCCGCTCAACAGCCGGGGCGTCGTTACGGAACGCTGGACGCCCGCGCTGCCGCGCTTCGGCTGGTATCGGGCGGCGGTGCAGATCGTCTCCGATCGGGGCGTCGTGGGTCAGCGGATCAGTCCCTTCGTGTGGCTGGCCAAGGGCCCGGAACGCGACGAGGCGGATCGGCGCGCCTTCGGCGTGCACCTGGGCACAACGCCCACCGCTGAGCTCGAGTCGGCCCCCGAGCTGCTGCGCGAACTCAAGACCGGCGCCGTCTGGCTCGATGTCTGGTCGCGCATCACGACCGGGGAAGGCCGGGGCGCGGTGGAGGCGGCGCGGGCGGCGAGCGGCGCCCTCGCGGGCGTCGTCGAGCAACTCGTGGACGATCGCCACGACGTCGTCTTTGCGCTCGATCGCGCCCCGGCGGTCGCGGCGACCGCGGACGGAGCCAGCGCGTCGGACCCGCTCTCGGTCCTCGCCAGCGAGAAGGACGACCTCTGGTCCGAGCAACTCGAACCGCTGCTGACGCGCTTCGGCGAACGCATCACGCGATGGCAGATCGGGCGGCTCGGCGACGACGAGCCGACGCGCCGCGCCACGCTTCAAGCCGAACTCGCGCGCGTCGCGCAGTCGCTCTCCCGCCTGGTGCCCCGACCCGAGCTCTCGACGCCCTGGCTGGCGAACGTCCGACCGCCCGACCTCACGTCGCCCGCGGCGTCCGTCATCGTTCCGGTGCCCACGACGCTGCGCCCCGAGGGCATGGCGGAACTGGTCGCGTCCCTTCCCGAGAGCGTGGAGGCGACCTTCGTGCTCGAGACGCTCGACCCCGCGGTCTACGGGCCGACGCAGCGCGGGCGCGACCTCTGCCGACGAGCCGTCGCCGCGTGGGAGGCCGGCGCACGATCGCTGGCGATCCGCACGCCCTGGGCGCATCGCTCACCCGCCCGCGGCGGGCCCGCGCCGGACGCGGCGTACCCGGTCTGGCGCACGCTCGCCGAGGAGCTCTCGGACTACCGGCCCGTCGCCGAGCTCTTCGTCGCCGAGGGGGCGCGGGCGATCGTCGCGGCGCGCCAAGGCGACGACGCCGCGCTGATCGTGGCGTGGAACGAGTGGGCTCCGCCCGATCAGGCGGTGTTGCGCGGGCGGTTCGCCGAGGACGCCCTCGCGGTCCGGGACCACGAGGGCAACGCACGCGTCGCGGAGGTGGAGGACGGCATGCACGCGGTCGCGCTGACACAGACGCCGCGCTTCATCACCGGCGTCGACCTCGACCTCGCGCTCTTCCGCGCTGCGCTGCGCTTTGAGCCGTCCTTCCTCGAGAGTCGGGCGCAGCGGCACACCGTGGAACTCGTCGCCGAAAACCCCTGGAGCGTGCCGATCCGTCTTGCGATCGGCTTCGCCTCGCCCGAGTCGTGGGCGTTCGTGCCGCGCGTGGCGCGGGCGACGATCCCGCCCGGGGAGTCGGTGCGCCTCCCCGTGGAGCTGACGTTCGACGTGGGCGAGGCCTCGGGACGGCGCGTCGTCGAGGCGGAGGTGCTGGTGATCGCCAACCGCGAGTTCCCCGTGCAGCGCGTGCCGCTGATCGTCGAGCTCGGCCTCGAGCACATCGAGGTGTCGACCAACTACCGCTACGTCAACGGCCCCGATGGCCGCCCGGAGGATCTCATCGTCAGCCTGCTGGTCGCGAACACGGGCCCGAGGCGGATCCCGCTGCGCACGTTCCTCAACGCCCCGGGACGCGCGGGCCAGGAGTCGCTCATCCCGTCGCTCGAGCCAGGGGAGGCCCTCGTGCGCCGCTTCGTCTTCACCGATGCGCACGAGCTTGTCGGTCAGCGGGTGCGCGTGAGCGTGCTCGAGGTCAACGACACGGGCCGCATCAACCGATGGATCGAGCTGCGGTAGAGCGCCTCAGCCCTTGCGGAGCTCGGGCGAGCCGGTGTCGCCCAGCGCGGCTCCGCGGCCCGGGAGCGCCTCGTCGGCCGGGTGCTCGCCCTTGTCGGGCAACTGCTTCTTCACGCTCGTGCGCAGATGCTCGAGCGGGTCCGAGAGCAGGATGTTCACGACGTAGCTGACGACAAGCAGGATGGGGATGGACGAGAGCAGCACCCAGGCGGTGCGCGGCTCGACGCCGAAGAGCTGGCTCGCGATGAAGCCGCACTGCCAGTGCAGGAGATAGACGGGATACGAGAGGTCGCCCAGGCGCTTGTCCCAGTTCTTCAGCGTGGCGGAAGAAGGGCGATACTGGATGAGCTGCTGCACGAGGACCACGTTGAGGGCCAGGCTGACGTAAAACGTAATGATGTCCACGCCGTCACCGATGACTGACGCATAGGCGTCGAGCCCCAGCACGCGCAGAACGTGAGGCTGAAAGGCCGGCGCCAAGAGGACCAGCCTCGCGCCGCCATTGATCAACCAAAGGGCGATCGCTCCGAACACCATCGCGCGCCGGAAGGGCAGCCACATCTCGATTCGCGTGCGGAAGTGAAAGAGGCAGCAACCGATCGCGAAGGGCAGCG
>CAYTSW010000135.1:0-7221 GCA_964440605.1 uncultured Phycisphaeraceae bacterium
TCGGTTCCCCCTCACGCAGGGTGTGCGTCGCGCGGCATAGACTCCCGCTTGAAGACCGCTTCGATCATCATCAACGCCCGCGCAGGCTCGGTCGCCGATCCCGAAGGGCTCGCGCAGCGAGCGTGTCAGGCGTTCGAGGAGGCGGGCGTCGAGGTGCGCGCGCAGGCGGTCGATGCGCCCGTGCTCGAACAGACGCTCGAGCGTGAAGCCGATCGCCGCCCCGATGCCCTGATCGTCGGCGGTGGCGACGGCACCGCGCGCACCGCCGCCCGGTACGCCATCGAGGCCGACGCCATGCTCGGCGTCATCCCGATGGGCACGATGAACCTGCTCGCCCGTGATCTGGGTATTCCCGCCGATCCCGACAAAGCGGTCTGCGCGCTCGCCGCTGGCGGCTCGCGCACGATCGACGCCGCGACCGTCAACGACACGCTGTACCTGCACTCGTCGGCGGTCGGTCTGATCCCACGCCTCGGCGAGGTGCGCGAGCGGGCTCGGTCGGGCGGGTTTTTCCGCCGCCCTTGGCGCAACATCAAGGCGCTGGCCGCCGCGCTGCGCGCGCGTCGCAATCGCTTGCATGTCAGTGTCGACGGCGGAGAGTCTGTCGAAGCCGCGTCGGTCATCGTCGCTTCGAACTCCGTCTCCAGTGGCGGCGGATGGCCCGGGCGCTTCATCCGCCCACGCCTCGACGCCGGCACGCTGGCGGTGTACCGCGCGACGCACGTCGGCTGGCTGGGCACGGCTGACTTCCTGCTCATGCTCGCGGGCGGTGGATGGGAAAGCGACCCGCACCTCGAGCGCATCGACGCACGCACGGCGGTGATCGAGTCGTCGCGCGAGCGCGTACGCGTCTCGAGCGACGGCGAGATCGAACGCATGGACACGCCTCTGCGTTTCGAGATCAAGCCGCGCGCACTGCGCGTCCTCGCGCCACGCGACATGAGCCTTGACGCCTCATAGCCTCTCCCATGCGCACCATCGCGCACATCTCCGACCTGCACTTCCACGGCGTCGAGCGGGGCTCCGTCGATGCGCTCCGGGACGCGCTCAACGAGCGCGAGCCCGACCTCATCGTGATCTCGGGCGACCTCACGCTCGCGGGGCGCTCGAGCGAGTTCGAAGCCGCACGCCGGTTCATGGACGAGCTCGTTCCTCCCACGCTCGTCGTGCCCGGCAACCACGATATCCCGGCCTACAACCTCTTCGACCGCTTCCTACGCCCTCTGCGCCGGTACCGCGATCACATCCGCCGCGACGCCGAGCCGCTGCACGACGACGGATCCGTCTGCGTGCTGGGCCTGAACTCCGCTCGCCCGTGGGACTTGAGCTGGAACTGGTCGCACGGGCGTCTCTCCCACAGCCAGATCGAGCGTGCGCGCGAGGTCTTCCGCGACGCCGCGGATCGCGAACACCGCATGCTGGTCGTGCATCATCCGTTCGAGATCCCCGAAGGCGAAGCGTTCGAAAAGTTCCGCATCATCGGCCGCGCACGGCCCATGCTGAGCGTCCTCGAGGAGACCGGCGTCGACGTCGTGCTCACCGGCCACCTGCACGTGGGTGAGACGCGCATCCACCCCGTCGCCCCGAGGCGGCAATCGGACAACGGCCACGCGCCCGCCGAGCATCGCGGCGTGCTGCTCATCCAAGCGGGCACGGCGTTGTCCACGCGCCGGCGCGATCAGGACAACGCGTTCAACATGATCACGCTCGAACCCGACTGCATCACCGTCACGCCTCAGAAGTACGAGGGCGGACGGTTTGAACCAGTGATGCCCGCGAAGTTTAAGCGGCACGCGGGCGGTTGGGCGCCGGCGGATTGAGTGGCGACGGGCAGCCGAGTTCGGCTAACTGGCGCGCCACCACACGCGTCTCCCGAGTAGCGCCAGCACGATCAGACCGCTTGCGATGCCTACACCCGTGATTACGCCTCAGTCGCGATCAGCCGACGCCTGGGGTGCGGGCGCCGACTGGTTCGCGTCCGTGTGGCTGCCGTCGTCCTCGCTTGCAGGGACTGTCCACACGCGAGCGGGCTCCTTGTCGGAGTAACGCGTCACACGCGGCTCGCCGTCAGGGCCAACTGTGTGCACCGCGATCAACTCGCCATCGGGGACGTCGACACCGTCCGGGACGCCGAAGCGTATCTCGAGGCCCGAATCTCCCACTTTGCGTCGTACGCCGGCGTCGTCGTAGTTGTGGTGCAGAGCGCGTTCAAGCGCGTCGGCAAACTGCGAATCGGGGAACGCTTCGAGCGCCGCTTCGAGCACCTCCATCGCCTCCAAATGCCGCCCCTGCCCGCGCAAGCCGAGCGACCACCAGAGAGACGTCTGCAGGTAGGCCTGATCGAGACGCAGGTTCCGAATCGCGTCCGCGTCCAGCCCCTGGCCCATCCGCATCACGTCCTTGAGCACTTGTTCGGACACATCTTCGAGCAGGTCCCACTCGCCGAGTTGGGCGGCGTCGAGCGTGATCACGCGACTGATGAGCATCAACCGTGCCGCTTCATCCGCGTAACGCGGGTCGTTGTGAATTTCGAGGTACCCCTGCAAGCGGCCTTGCTTGTCGGTCTCGCCGGCGAGGGGGCCGTGATCGACCAGGAACTGGCGGGCGGAGATCTCCTCCGCGAGCGTGCCGCGATCGCTCTGTTGGATCTGCTCGACCGCTCGCGTTATCGCCGCGGCGACATCATCCGGACGACCGACCTCCGCGAAGGCATGACCGGCCTCTCGGAGCAGTTCATAGCGCACGTAAGGATCGGCCCGCCCGTCGTCGGCCTGCATCATGGCCTCGGCGGCTTCCTCGAATCGACCCTGCCCGATCAGGCGTTGCCCCTGCATGAGGCCGTACATCGGGCTGGGGCTGAGCGTGAATCCTTCGCGCCTGCCTTCCGCCGCAGCGATGCCGAACCATTTGGTGGAATCATCTACGCGGCCCAGATCGTCGTATGTGTGTGCGACCATGCGTGCAAACGTGGCCGCGTGGCCAGGCGACAGTGGACGCACCGCTCTGTATGCCTCCAATAGCGCATCAAGTCTCTCGGCCGGCTTGAGGTCGAGAGCCAGTGCGGCATTTCTCGTAACGTCTCTAATAGCCTCGTGATGCTCGGCGGGGATGCTACCCTCGGACACCCGCACCTGTGCCAGCGCGCACGGTACAAGCAGCACGAACGACGCAAGCAATAGATACCATCGTATATACCGGTGCATTATAAAGATCCTCACGCTGTATACATTGCGAAGCACGTTGTGGATTCGACTCGACTGCGTCACCTTGCGGGCAGTGAGCTATCAACGCCGTCATCGACCTCGCCTGCCGGCAACTTGTTTACCGGCGCTTTGGCCTTGACCCTGTCAATCCCAGAATGGGCCTCTTCCGGCTCGACGACACGGATTTCCACTGGATTCTGGTCGTCGTCGTCGCACTCCAGGTTTGGACAGTTGAGCCTGAACTCAAAGGACGCCCAGGTCTCGCCCGCGGTGTTGATCGCTTCCGCGTTTACCGTCCCGCGTTTGCAGAATATCTCCCGAAACATCAACTGGTTGTCTTCGGCCCACTGGCAAAAGATGTAGTCGCCGACGCTCTGTCGAGCGCTTACAAGGTACTCATCAGTCAACGCGTAGATGTACAGCGACCGACAGGAAGGCAGCGTCCAGTTGACGGCGAACCCCCACTCGCGCTGATCGCTCTTGCCGCCCCCCGCGTTGATCGAGCCACCCACGGTCACGCCCAGTTTGGCATTCGCCAACACGCTGGAGAGCAGGCCCGTGCGCACCGAGCCTCCGACTTCCGCGCCCAGCGAACCGCCGACGGACCACGACCACGTGGTCACGCCCGCCACCTCCGCTGTTCCCCACATCGGGGATGTCGTGCAGTTCACCACCTTGTACGGCGAGGGCGACTGCTCCGACGGCTGGCCCTTGTAAGCGTACGCCTTTCTGGATCCCTTGGCCAAAACATCGAGAACTATTGTTATGATGTCCCCAGCAACGGCCGGACAAGCGCACCCGTCGCGACCAAAAACTTCCACACCCGGAATCTCAAACTCGTAATGCTCCTCCCGGGCGGTCGGAGGGAACGAGGGCTCCGGGTCGAACGGGTCGATCGCGGGCGATGTCCCCGACTGACCAGACGCGGCCGACGCGTTCAGTACGCTGAGCGAGGCGATCACGACGACCAGGAACAGGCACGTTCTGGAAAGGCTGTTCACGAAGCACCTCTCTTTGCTGAATCGGGGCGCTCGACGCTTACTGACCCGGTCCGCGCGAGCATGCCTGAGCCGGCCCGCAGTGTCAAACAGTTCTGACTCTCTTTATGATCGTTTTTTGTGGGTGAAGGGAGCTTGTCATCGCCACCGCTGATTCGCACCCTTACGGTGTCGCTGCTAACTCATCCAGCAGCACCGAACCTTTCGGCCGCGCGTGCTTCAGGGCGGCGATGATCGATCGCACGTCGACGCTCACCGCGCGGCCGCGTTCCATGGAATACACGCTGCCCCACGAGGCCGAGTGCTCGTTGCCGTCGAAAATGACGCCCACGAACCGTGCTCGGGCGTCGATCACGGGGCTTCCCGAGTTGCCCCCGATGATGTGGTGCGTGCTGATGAAGTTGAAGGGCGTCGAAGGCTCGATCTCTTCCAACGCTTCGACCCAGCGTTGTGACAAGTCGAACGGCGCGTCCGGCCCCCGCTGCGTATATCGGTCTATCAAACCGGAGAATGTCGTAAAGGGCGGCACGCTCCGGCCCTGGTCTTCGTAACCGATCACGCGGCCGTACGAGAGCCGCAGACTAAACGTCGCGTCGGGGTAGTCATTCGTGCCAAAGACCGCGAAACGAGCGTCGGCGATCGTGTCGTACGCCGCGGTCTGCACGGCTTCGATTTCTTTCTCATGGCGTTCGATGAGTCGGCGTGATTCGCCCTCGAGCGTCCGGGCGAGGCGGATCATCGGGTCGGCGCCCGCCAGCTCGGAGCGCGAGAGTTCCATCAGTCGCTCCCGCACGGCTCGGTCGGCCAAGCGTGACGCCTCAACAAGCTGCGCCGCCCGATCTCGTGCCGAAAGGCCTCCGAAAGCCTCCCGGACCATCGTCTCGTCCGCGCCGTACACGCCGGCGAGGCGACTGAGTCCGGTCTCGAGTCGGTGGCGTTCGAGGTCGAGGTCGACGGGAGCATCCGAGAGGAGGCGGCGTTCGGTCTCCGGTAACCGCGCATCGGTGAACGCTTCGAGCCGCTCGCCGCTGGGTTTCTCGAGCTCATCGGCCCGGCGGACGAGCAGACGCGCGAAGCGGAAGAGTTCGGACCGGTTCATCGCGAGACGCTCGAGGAGGAAGTGTTCCTCGTGAAAGTCTCGGTACGCCTCGAGCGAGCGGCCGACTTGTTGGTACGCCTCGCGCAGCGCTGGCCCCCGCTCCGGGTCCGCTGCGACTCGCGTGCGGAAGGTGTTCTCGCTCAACGCCTTCACACTGAAGATGCGCGGATCGCGCAGCATCGCCAGACGATCCACGTAAGCCTTGCGCCAGTTCTGGAAGCCCGGCAGGTCGCGGTACGCGCTGGTCGCGTTGCCGCTCTCTTCTCGCGACCAGGTCAGGAGTTCGACTTCACGCTGCGTGATATGGCGCAACTGCGTCGGCCACACGACGTCGCGCAGGAACGACAGGTGCTCGGTGGTGAGCGTCCGCCGTGTGCTGCCGGGATGTCCCGCGACGAACGTCGGCTGTGAGGCGTCAACGCCTTCGGGCGCGAAGGGCAGGAAGTGCTCGACGCTTACCGGCTCGCCGTCGTCGTCGTAGACCCGCACGATCGCGACGTCCAGGCAATAGCGCGGGTAGCGGAAGTTGTCGACGTCGCCGCCGAAGTCGGCGATGGAGTCGTCGGGCGCGTAGACGAGGCGCACGTCCTCCCAGCGTCGGTAGCGGTAGAGGTGATAGAGGCCGCCGTTGTACAGCGTGACGACCTCGCTGTGCATGCCCGTTTGATCTTTTGATCGCGATTCGATGGCCGCGATCGCCGCGCGTCGGCCCCGCTCAGCGGCCTCGACGTCTTGGCCCTCGGCCGCGGCTTTGACCTCATCGGTGACGTCCTCGATGGACCACAGCGCCTGCACCGACAGGTCCGTGAGCCGGACCTCTTCTTCGGGCGTCGGAGCGAGGAAGCCATCGCCGATGACGTCGCGCTCGGGGGTCGTCACCTTGACCAGTTCGGAGCGGACCACGTGGTGGTTGGTCACCGCGAGGCCCGTCGCGCTGACGAAGGCGCCCGACCCGCCGCTGTTGAAGCGCAGGGCGCTCTTCTGCACGCGCTCCCGCCATTCGTCGGTGAGGTTGACGCCCAGGTGCAAACGCACGCGTTCGACCGGCGGCTCGTTGAAGAGCCACATGCCCTCCTCCGCGCCCGCGTCTCGAGCAATGACCAGCGATCCGAAAACGCTCAGGACGAGCACCGCTCCGACAAACAGCGTGTTCTTCATCCGCGCAGGATAGCGGCGGGCGTCACACGCCCACGACGTCGTTGATCTCCGCGAGGCCCTCGGTCAGGTCACGCGGGCCTTCCTCGGTGATGAGGATGTCCGCCTCATGGTGGACGCTCGGCGAGCCGTCGGCCGTGAAGATGGGCCACTCGCGCGACGCTTGCGCGGTCTGCGAGCTCCCGACCGCGACCATGGGTTCGACGGCGACCAGAGTGCCGGGGCGGCACTTCTCGAACGCCTCGGGCCACTCGCCGGGGAAGCTGGGAACGACGTTTGAGATGAAGGGCGGCTCGTGGAGCCGCCTGCCGTAGCCGTGCCCACCCAGGCCCCGCACCATGTGGAAGCCCGCGTCGGTCTCGGCGATCGCCTGGACGCGCTTGGCCCAGGCGAGATAGGAGTTGTCGGGGTGGAGTTCTTCGATACCCAGACGCAGGCACTCTTTGCTCGCGTCCATCAGACGGCGCGCTTCATCGCTCGCCTCTTCGATGGCGTACGTCCAGGCGGCGTCGCCTATCCATCCCTTGTAGAGCACCCCGATGTCCACCTTGAGAATATCGCCCTTGGCCAGCGGCTCCAGGCGGTAACCGGCGGTGCCGTGGACGATGCACTCGTTCACGCTGAGGCACGCCTGACTCGGGAAGGGCGGCAGCTTGCCGGCTCGGTAGCCCTTGAAGCAGGAGACGGCCCCAAGCTCGTCGAGGATCTTCCCGACCGCGCGGTCGACTTCCGCGAGCGTGATGCCGGCTCGCAGCATCGTTGCCAG
>CAYTSW010000136.1:0-7199 GCA_964440605.1 uncultured Phycisphaeraceae bacterium
CGGCGGCCGCCGAGGTGTCGGAATACTTGAGGGTGGCGGTGATCGTGCCACGGGTGAGGCGCTTGCGGAGCTGGGACTCGATCTCGGGCTCGAGGGCCTGGAACTCCTCGGGGAGGCGGATGTTGGTTTTGAAGTACTTGTTGTTGAGGCTGCGGAGTTCGAGGAAGAACTGCACGCCGTGCGCCTGGGCCGAGGCGTCGCCAAAGCCGGTCATGCTGCGGATCATGCGGCGATCAACTCCGGGCGGTCGGTGCGACCGCGGGGTCGTGGGGGGGTCGGTTCGGTGGGGCGGCGCGGATGCGGGCCCGGACGCGTGTTGGATCAGCCCCCGCCGCCCGTTGCGGGCTCGTCGTCGCCCGCGCCATCGTTGTCGGTGTCGTTCTCGGGCTGGGCCTGGGGCTGGGCGTCGGACTCGCCGAGTGATCCGAAGTCGAAGCTGCCGGGCGCCTCGGTCTGGTTGCCGGGCTCGGTGTCGGGGACGCCGGCGGGCGATGGCTGGGTGGGCGTTGTACCGCCTGTTGCGCCGGCGCCTGAGCCCGGTCCTTCGGCGGCCTGGGCTTCCTGCTGCGACTCTTCCTCGAGCTGGGCCAGCGCGATGCGGCCCGAGCCGGTGACGGCGTAGTTCAGCATGACGGCGGTGAGCAGGAAGACGAGGAAGATGATGATGGTGCCGCCGGTGAGTGCGTCGCCGGTTTTGGCACCGAAGGCGGTCTGTCCCGCGCCGTCGCTGGCGGCACCGAAGGCGCCGGAGAGCCCGCCGCCCTGCGGGCGCTGGATGAGCACCACGAGGATCATCGCGAGGCTGACGACGACGAAGAAGACGACGCCGAGGCCGATGGCCCACGCGGGGATTCCAGAGAGCAGTTCCGTCATCGCGAGCAATCCTTCCGGGGCCGCGGGGAGCCGAGCAGAGCGTGCTCAACCACAACGCGCGGTCACTGATGCTTGTTCAGGAGGGCCGAACGGGATGATAGCCCGTCGCCGGACGGTGAGCAGGGCCGCTATCAGGCTCCGGCGGCTGCCTTTACGATCGCTAGAAAGTCATCGGCCTTGAGGGCGGCCCCTCCGATGAGCCCGCCGTCGATATCGGGCTGGGCGACCAGTTCCGCGGCGTTGCCGGGCTTCATCGACCCCCCGTACTGGATGCGGATGGCGTCGGCGGCTGACTGGCCCAGCACGTCGGCGAGGACCTTCCGAGCCGCGGCGTGGGCGGCCTGGGCATCGTCGGGGGTTGCGGTCTTGCCGGTGCCGATGGCCCAGACGGGTTCGTAGGCGATCGTCAGGTGGCTGGTCGCGACGCCCGCGTCGAGGCCTTCGAGGGCCGAGCGGAGCTGGCGCTCGTTGACCGCGTCGGTCTCGCCCGCCTCGCGTTGTTCGAGGGTCTCGCCGATGCAGAGGATGCAGTGCATGCCGGCGTCCACCACGCCCCGGACTTTGTCGCGGGTGAGTTCGTCCGACTCCTTGAGCACGTGCCGGCGCTCGGAGTGCCCGATGATGGCGAGCTTGACGCCCAGCCGCCCGAGCATGCCGGCGGAGACTTCGCCGGTGAAGGCGCCGGTGTCGCCCGGGTAGGCATCCTGCGCACCGACCATCGGGGGCTGCGGCGCGTCGGCGAGGGCGGCGACGACGGCATCGAGGAAGACCAGCGGCGGGCAGACCGCGACATCGACCGCGTCTCCAACGCCTTTGAGCCCATCGGCGACCGCCGAAGCCAGCGCGGGGGCCGAGACGCGGTCGGTATTCATCTTCCAGTTGCCGGCAACGAAGGGACGACGCTCTGGCACGGCGGGTGCTCCGGGTCAGTAGAGGGAGGCGAGCCGCCCGCACCGCGCGAGCGTTGGGCGAGTCTACGAGGGGAAGGATGGAGCGTGGGCTTGGGTCAGTCCGCTTCGGGCGGCGCGGCGGACTTCGCGTCGGTATCGGCCCCGTCAGATGGTGCGTTGACGGGATCGGCTGGCGACTCGGCGTCGGGGTTCGGCTGCGTGGGCTCGGCTTCCCGCGGGGTGCCCTGGTCGCCGACGTTGGCGGCGCGGACGAGCATCGCCTCGACGGTCCTGGGCTCCTGCTGCGCCTGGGCGATGAGGGCGGTGAGCTCCCACGCGGCGGCGGAGTTGGCCTTGCGCGCGAAACCCGCGGCGGATGACATGGCGCGGCGCAGGTCGCTCGCGTCGATGGTCGTGGGAACCTCGAGCGGCTCGTCGCGCAGGCTCGCGTCTTCTGCGAGAGCCTTCGCGAGATGATCGGCGGCGCGCTCCGCCTGGCGATCGACGGCGAGCAGCAGCGCGGCCATGCGCAGATCGCGGCGGTCGGCGTCGATCGAGTCGCCGGCTTCGCGGGCCTGGCGTTCGCGTGTGCGCTGGCGCTCGGTGCGCGTGAGATAGACCATCGCGGCGCGGTTGAGCGCGCCGTCGGCGAGCGCTTTGGCGGCGGGGTCTTCCGGTTTCGGGAGCGTGTCCCGAGGTTCAACGCCGACGAGTTGGGGATCGACCCGGCGAGCCACTTCGAGGAGCGGCGGGCCGTCGTACGTGCTGGCGTCGAGGCCGTAGAGGGAGCCGAGCCCGTCGTAGTAGGTGGAGTAGGGGAAGCTGGAGAAGGGGTATGAGGTGCCGTAGCCGTACGGGTAGATGGTGCGATCGGGGAAGGCGCCGCCGAAGCCGAAGCGGAAGGTGCGGCGTCGGTTGTTGAAGGACCAGCCGAAGGGGTAGGGCTCGCTGAAGGAGTAGCGGGGGTAGTAGGTGTCGAAGCCGAAGCCATGGAAGCGATGCCCGAACCCGCCCTTGATGATGAGCGGCGGGATGACGACGTTGGTAGTCCCGCCGTCGGCGGAGCGGAGACCCGAGGGGACGAGGCTGCGCTTGGTCTGGGCGGTGTGGGAGAGGCCGACCTGGCCTGCGGCGTCGGGGATCCCGAGCGCGAGCAGGGCGAGGGCCGCGAGCAGGATGTTCGAGCGTCTGTGATGCATCGCTGAAGCCTTCCTCCGCGGCAACGGGCGGCTGCGCCCGGCCAAACTGTATGACGCTCGAACCGCACGCAGGTTCCGGGTATCACGTGCGGAGGCACGGCGCGATACGTCGGGAGGGTTTACCAGATGTTGACGAAGTAGGCTCCGCTGCGTCAAGATATTGAGTATGACGATCGAAAGGGAGCGCCTGCATGGTCTTTGACGCGTGCCGCTGGGTGAACGCCGACGGTGCGCCGATCGAAGGCCGACCGGGATGTCTGGCGGGCGCATTGTTTGTTGCGATGCCGGGGACGCCGGTGGAGCGTGTCGCGGCGATCGTGCGGCAGCGGGAGGGCCTCGACTTCGGTCTCGCGCATGCGGACCCGGAGCGCGAGTCTGCTGCGGTGATCGTGGAGCGCGCGGTCGCGCAGGGCTTGGCGGGGATTACGCTTTCGCCGCACCACCTGCGCTTGCGCCTGACGCACGAGCGGGTGGTGGATCTGTTCGAACGGTGCGCCGCGGCGGATCTGGTGGTGCATCTCGCGACGCCGCCGGGGGCGTGTGGGCGGGCGCGGGCACCGTTGTCGTTTACGAGCGTCTTTGCGCTCGATGAGGCGCTCGATGCGTTGTCGGGCGGCGCGCCGGTGGTGCTGCTTGGCGATGCGGGCGGGCACGCGCCCGAGACCTTGGTGCGGTTGCTCGAGCGTTGGCCGGGGTGCCTCGTTGAGTTGAGCGCGCTCGCCGGCGCTCCCTGGCGTACGCATCGCTTGCTCACGACCATGTACGAGGCAGGGTTGACGGATCGGCTGCTGATGGCATCGGGAGCGCCGGCGTCGACGACGGAAGACGCGATCGCCGGCTTGTACGACGTGAACTGGATCACGGGGTCGCAGGCGGGGGAGCATCGCGTGCCGCGCGAGGTGATCCGCTCGATCGTTGAGCGTGACGGCGCGCGGGCCCTGGGTGTCGACGGCGGGGCTCGTCGGGCGGTGCTCGGTGAGGATCGCTCGCGAGCGGGTGCGGCATGGTCGCTTGCGCGGGGGTACAACAGGGCGTGATGCGGCTTTTGCGAGACATGATCGGGCTGGGACTCAGCGCGGGTCTGCTGGGCGGGCTGACTCTGATTGGGTCGGGGTGCGCGACGCTGGGCGTTGGCGTGGGCGGTGCGGACCCGACGTTCGTCGCGGCAGACTCGGCGACGCGGCTCGAGCCGGACTACGACACCGCGGTGTACATCCCGCGTGATCGCAACACGGCGGATCTGTATTTCAGCACGATCGCCGGCATCGGGCAGCCCGGCATGAGCATGCGGGGCGCGAGCGGGAGCGTGCTGCATGTGCACATGTTCCTCAAGCCGCGGGCGGGGCGCACGCCGATCGACTTCGACGCGAGCAATATCACCGTGACGCACTACGTGCTCGCCAAGGGCGCTGTGGGGGTGTACGGCGGTGCGGGGTTCATGCTGCCTTCGGGCACGCCGGGCGACTCGGACTTCGGCGGCCGCGCCCGCGGGGTGACGCTGCGCCCGATGGCACGCACCGCGGGCTTCGCGGATCGTCTGGGCTGGAACGAGTTGTCCGGCAAGCTCAGCGCCGAGCGCGACGATGCACGAGCCGCAGAGATCGCGGCGTTTCTCGCGGCGGTGCAGAACATGCACGATCTCGTGCCGCTGGAGGATGAGCCCGAGCGGGACGACGCAGACGAGTAGGCGCGCCGTTTATGCGTGCTCGCGATACCAGCGGAGGATGGAGTTCTCCGCCGCCTCGCGGTACAGCACCTTCTGCACGTCCGCGGGCAGGCGGTGCCCCTTGAGCGTGGGGGCGGACATCTCGTCATGCTGTTCGGGGTCGACGAGCATGAGGTCCGGGTCGGCGATGGGGCTCTCGCCTTCGTAGCCGGTTTCAAACATCGTGCGGTAGGCCCAATACCGGCTCGCGTAGAGCTGGAAGGCGTCTTCGGGTGAGGATGCCGCGGCTCCCATCTTGCGTGGGCCGTCGTCTGCGCTGAGGTGCTCGTCGAGCGTGACGATGTCCGACCCGAAGAACACGCGGCCCTCGAAGCGACGCAGGAAGGCGAGGAACTCGTCGCTCGGGTGCTTGGACAGCTCGCGGACCATCCACTTGGTCGCCGACGTGTCGATGACGAACTGCGGGTGGCGCTCGAGCAGGCCGGCGACGAAGTCGAGGTCTTCCGGCCAGCCGCCCAGGTGGGCGATGAGCCAGGGGATGTTGTATTCGTCGGCGAGTCGTTCGAGCGGTTCGTATTGGTCCAGCTTGGTGCCGTAGAAGGGCGCGTCGGTGTACTTGGTCGCGAACCAGGTGTCGGGGTCGGCGATGTGGGCCATGAACATCATGCCGAGGCTGGCGGCGTGGTCCATCTGCTTGCGTCGCCAGGGGTTGTCGAGCGTCAGGATGCTCGCGTCGCCCATCTCCTTGCCGTAGTCGCGCCCGCGCGGCGCGCACCAGAACTTGAGCATGCGCGCGCCGAGCTCGTGCCAGCGCGTGATGTTCTCGATGTACCCCTCGGTGTGCGCATGCCGCTGGTCGGGCGACATGTACTCCGGCACCGCGACGAAGTGCACCCGCTCGCCCAGCACGCTCTTGACCGCCTCGGCCTGGGCGAGCTGGGTCTGCGTCATGACGGCTTCGACGCCAAAGAGGTCCATCACATCGCGGTACACGCGGCTCGCCTCGCCGCCGTTGATGTGCGCGTGCCCGTCGATGATCGGGACGACCGGCTTGCCGAGCCGCTCGGCCTCGGCGCGGTAGTCGAGCCCGAGGCGGTTGGCGGCCCAGCGGCGGGGGGCGGTAGGCGTGCTTGAAGGGGTGTCGGCGGAAGTCATGGGGCGATCGTACCGGGCGGTCCGGGCGTAGGGGGCGGGGTGCCGGCGGTGCGGCGCAGTGGGGGTGTGGTCCGATCAGAAACCGATCAAATGCGGCCTCTTGTGGTCCGAGTGGGGTTCCGAAGATCCGAATGAGCACAAAAAGGGCAGATTGTGGGGCAAAGTGGTAGACAGTGGGGGAAGAAGGGGTATGGTGATGCTGTGTGACCCAAGGGAGCCAGATGAGTGCTGCTGACCGGGCAATACGAGCACACGATCGACGCGAAGGGTCGCGTCGCGATCCCGGCGGACATCCGTTCCCGCTGGGAGCCGCAACGCGACGGCGGCGCGTGGTACGCGGTGCCGTGGGTCGGTGGCATCATCCGGCTCTATTCGGAGACGACGTTTCAGAAGCGGGCGAGCGAGCTGCCCAGCTCCTTCGTCCAGGGCGAGAACGCCGACGACCTGCAGGCCACACTCTTCGGCTTGGCAGCGCGGCTCGAGCCCGACAACGCTGGGCGGGTCCGCCTGCCCGATCAGCAGACTTCGCTCACCGGCCTCAGTTCGGAAGTGATGATCGTCGGCGCTGGCGATCGACTGGAGATTCACGATCGCGCGGCTTGGAAGGAGTCGTGCGCCAAGCGTCTCTCGGAGTTGCCCAACCTCATGAGCCGGCTTTCGGAGCAGATGAAGCCGGCCTCGTAAGCGGATGACGACACGCCGCCGGGCTCAACGGCTCGGCCAGCGGATTCACCACCACCGCGCACGCCCCGGCCACCACCACCAACCACGACCACCGGGGTGTGAGCACGTGAGACGCGGCGCTTCATCGCCCACCAGCGATGCGGCGTCTTGACTCGAGCGATGCGTGCCGAGTCTCGATGGTTGGCGGCTTCTCGGGCGGGTCCACCACCCTCGCCCGCGAAGCCGAACGGAACACGGAGGACGGCGAACGGATTCGCCGGCCGCGACCCAGGTCAAGCTCACCCCCGCGCAGGGACGCTGCGGGACGGATCGGGAGTCCACCACCTCCCGGCCCGATGGGCGAGGCCAAGGCAGACGGCACCTCCAGCGGCACGCACCGCACCCCGGCTTCGCTCCCCGCGAAGCCGGGCCTTCATGTCGGCAGTCCTTGGCGCCCCCAGAGGCCGGCGAACCGCCGGCCGTCCGCCCAAGTCGCAAGACGTCAAGCCACCACCACTGCGGCAGTCCGACCACCACCACCACCGGACAGCCTTGTCGCAGACCACCCTGCGGTTGCAGCCGTGGGGGTGTTGCCTTGCCTCGGGTAACTGCTCGGCAGTCGTCGGGTGCCACTGACCCGGCTCTGCGGGTCAGTGCTTGGCTCGGGTCGCGAGGAGCCGTGCGCGTTTCGCAATAGCTGTCAGCACAATCGCCCTTTGAGGTCGCGGCCAGTTGAGTTACATTGGCAGCGTG
>CAYTSW010000137.1:0-7173 GCA_964440605.1 uncultured Phycisphaeraceae bacterium
CGAAGCCGATGACACGCCGACGCTCCCGGAGCCGTTGCAGCGGGTGGTCGACGGCAGCCGCATCGTGCACGGAGCAGTCGAGCCGCTGAAGCGATTCGGCCGTCGATTTCTGTAGCGATTCGCCCTGCTGGAGCATGTCGCCCAATCGTTCGGCGGTCTGCTGGGCCTTCTGGCGGATCGCGAGGATGGGCGCCGAGAGATCGCGGATCTGGGCCGCTTGCTCAACGAGAGCCTCGTGCACCTCGGCCGCTTCTTCCAGCGATCGGCGCACGGCTTCGTCGATCTCACTGTGGCGACGCTCGAGCTGGTCGAGGAAGGCCGCCGAGCCCTCGACCGAAGCGCCGAAGCTGGTCACGGCGTCCTGCGTCTGCTGGTGCAGCGTGGCGAGTTCACGCGTTGCGGTCTGGGCCTGCTGGCGCCCACGCTCGGCGCGAAGCACCAGGTCGGCGAGCGAGTCCCGCACGGGCTGACCCATGCCCTGGCCGTCGACGATGTCCTCGGGGTCCCAGCCTGCGAGTGCGGCGGCTTGCGTTGTGGCGGATCGCAACGCCGTCAACGCATCGTTCACCGACGTGTCGAGTTGTTGCTCGATGGCCGATCGGGTCTCTTCGATCGTCGCCAGCGTGGCGTTCAGCGCCGCGGCGCGTTCGTCGATGGACCGCGACAGTCGCTCCTCGATGTCGCCGACGGCTCGCTTCACCGCGTCATCGACCATGCCGGAGAATGAGGCCTCGCGTTGCGCAGCTTGGGCCTCGGCGACGCCCAAGGCCCTCTGCGTGGCCGCGGCTTCCCGGTTCTTGGCGTCGAGGGCCCGCATCAGTTTGGTCGCGATCTCGATGGCCTGACGCTGCCGGCCCGCGGCTTCCCGCAACTCTTCTCGCACTGCGGTGATCTCTTCCGTCGTCGTGCGCAGGTGGGATGCTGAAGAGGTCGCGTCGTCGATGATCGAGCGCAGTTCGTCGGCGAGTTCGGTGAACGCCTGCTGGTCGACCACGCGCGGGGAGAGAAAGACGTTCTGCGCCTGGTCGCTCGACGGTGTGTTGCCGGGCGGACGCAGCGCCGAGGCGTTCGCGGTCCGCCCCACGGCGGGATCGACGCGCACGGGCGTCGCGGGACGCGGGTGCGCCGCATCCTGAGTCGGCGCGGCACCGCTGGTCGAGGAGTGGGGGGGCGAGGGAGTAAATCGGCGTTGGGACGACATGGCTTGCCTCCGTGCGAGCGCAGGGCTGGTGCGCCGGGGCGTATCCGCAAGCCGCGTGCCGGAAGTCGCGCATCGCTCGATGCGGGGGCCTCTCGCTTCGGTCGGCGTGCCGCTGCGTCACCCGGCGTAGAGTGATGATGTGAGCGAGTCGCCCGATCTATCCGGCCTTACAGAGCCATCCCGTGATGGCGCGGACACGCGTGTGCGTCTTCAGAAGCTCATGGCCGGTGCGGGTGTCGCCTCACGCCGCGCGAGCGAGGAGATGATCGAGGAGGGCCGCGTCAAGGTGAACGGGCGTGTGGTGCGCGATCTGCCGGTGCTCGTCGAACCCGGCAAAGACCGCGTCACGGTCGACGGGCGGGAGATCGCGGGCAAGCGCGAGCGCCGTGTGTACGTCATGCTCCACAAGCCACGCTTCACCGTCACTACCGCCAACGACCCCGACGGGCGACGCACGGTCAGCGAACTGGTGCAGCATCCCACCGGGGTACGCCTCTACCCGGTCGGGCGGCTCGATTACGAGACGATGGGTCTGCTGCTGATGACCAATGACGGGGAACTGGCAAACCGCCTGACGCACCCCCGGTACGGGGTCCACAAGCGGTACCGCGCGATCGTCAAGGGCGCGTTGACGCCGGAGGAGGTCGAGGAGCTCGAGCGGGGTGTGCACCTGGCGGTGCGGCGAGATGGGCGGACCGTCGGCGGCGAGCGCACGGGCGGGGCCAACCTCAGCATCGTCCGTCGCGAACGCGAGCGCACGGTTCTGGACATCGAGTTGACCGAAGGGCGCAACCGACAGGTACGCCGCATGCTCGCGAGCGTGGGACACCGCGTGAAGAAGCTCACGCGCATCGAGATGGGCCCGTTGCGACTCAAGGGGCTCCGCCTGGGCGAGTGGCGCGAGCTGACGAGAGGCGAGATCGACGCGCTGCGCCGCGCAGCGCGTCGGGGAGAGCGGCAGGCCCGGGGCCAGAGCAAGGGACGCGGGCAGAGCGATCGGAAGCGGTCGGCGAGGCGAGCGTCGTGATCCGCACGCTCACTCGCGGGATCACGCACCCTGACGAGCCGCTTTCGAAGACGCAGCGGGTCATCGCCGGGATGTGGCGGTCGGGCGTCTTCGCCGGTACGCGGTTGCGCTATCACCGCGCCCCGCAGCTCGCCGCGGCCCTCGCCTACCGCACGGTGTTCTCGCTCGTGCCGTTGCTCGTCCTCGGGTTGCTGGCGTTGAAGACTATCTACGGCGAGTCGGGCGTGCGCGACACGCTTGACAAGGTCATGTCATTCCTGGGGATCGATGCCCTCGTGCTCGAGAACGTGCCCGCCTCTGAAGACGCGGCAGCAGGCGCCGCGAGCGAAGGGCAGGCCGAGGGCACCGAGACGCTGGGGGCCGCGAATCAGATCGAGGGCTTTGTCGAGCAGGCGGTGGAGCGCATCACGACGATCGATACGACCGCTATTGCGCTCGTCGGCGTGCTCGTGCTGGTGTATTCGGCGATCTCGCTGCTGATCCAGATCGAGTCGGCGTTCAACATCGTCTCCGACGCGCGTCGGGGGCGTGGGATCGTCACGCGCCTGACGACGTACTGGACGCTCATTACCCTCGGCGCGCTCGCCATCGTTGCGACGCTGCGCGTCGGCGAGGTGACCTCCGGGCTGCTGACCGAGCTGCCGGGCTGGCTCCGCTGGGCCGCGAGCCCGGCCCAGGTGCTGCTGGGTGTCGGCACGACATGGCTGTTGCTGCTCTTCGCCTACACGCAGATGCCGACGCGGCGCATGAAGCTCAAGCACGCGGCGATCGGAGCGATCGTCGCGGCGTTCGCCTGGGAGGTGCTCAAGGGATCGCTTGCCGGGGTGCTCAGCTGGGTGTTGGGCGGGCAGGTGGCGATCTACGGTTCGCTGGCGCTCGTGCCGATCCTGCTCCTGTGGATCTACGTGACGTGGCTCGTCGTGCTCTACGGGCTGGAGTTGAGCGTGCTCATCCAACGCGCGTCCGCGTTCAAGCGCGACGCGGGGCGGGGGGTCTCGGGCGGCGTCGCGATCGACGTGGGCGTAGTGATCGGCATCGCCCGGGTGGTGGCCGAGGGTTTCGAACGCGGGCGGACGACGCGTTTGGACCGTCTCGCGGATCGGGCGGGCGTGGACCTCACGACGGCCGAGGCGATTCTTCGTGAGCTGGCCCGGCGGGACATCGTGCACGTCGTCGACGAGTCGGACGAAGGCTCGCGGTACACGCTCGGGCGCCCGCCCGAGAAGGTCGGTCTCGACGAGCTCGCCGACGCGACCACACGCCTGGCGCCGAGCGCAGGCGACGGCGCGTCGAACAACGTGAGCGCCGCGGCGCGCGCCTGTGTGCGGCGTGCGCTGGCCGGCTGGACGCTCGCGGGAGACGTTGCCGACCTGGCGACGCCGCCCGCGGCGCGCAACCGCGTCGAGAAGCGCAAGAAATCACGCAGCAGGCAAGGCGATGAACCGGTGGGCGCGCGACGGCGTGTCGACGACGAGGACGCTTCCGCCGGTAGCATGGAGTCATGAGCCGGATGCTGAGCAATAGGCGACGGATCGTCGCGGTGTCGGTGGGCAACTCGCGTGTACGCTGGTGCGCGTGCGACGGCGAGGAGCCGGGCGACGAGTGCGCGTTGGTGGTCGAGGCGATGGGGGAGGCCGCCACGCTCATCGGGCGGCTTGCCGAGGAAAGCGAGGCGGAAGCGGTCGTCATCGCTTCGGTCAATCGCACGGCGGCCGACGAGCTGGCGCGGCGCCTGCGTGAGGGTGGGGCAGGTGGGGGGGTGACGCTCGACATCTACCGCGTGGGCGAGGATGTGCCCGTGCCCATCGCGACGCGCCTGCACCCCGACGCGAAGACCGGAATCGATCGCCTGCTCGTGGCGCTGGCCGCGCACCGTGTGCTTGAACAGGCCTGCATCGTAGTGGATGCGGGCACGGCGATCACCGTGGACTTCGTTGACGGCGAGGGCTGTTTCGTAGGCGGTGCCATCGCACCGGGCGTGAGGATGGCGCTGCTCGCCCTGCAGGAGGGCACCGACGCCTTGCCCGGCCTGACGTTCGACCCGCCAAGCGGTTCGCCCTTCGGGGGCAACACAGAAGAAGCCATGCAACGGGGCGTGTTCTTCGGCGCCCGCGGGCTCGTGCGCCTGCTGGTCGAGCGGTATGCCGAGGCCTACGGCGCCTACCCGCCCATCATCGCGACCGGAGGCGACGCCGAGGCGCTCTTCGCTGAGGACGAACTCGTCGACCGGGTCGTGCCCGATCTCCTGATGCGCGGCATCGCCATCGCTTGTTCTCGCGCCATCGACGACGAAGAGCGGGACGATGACTGACGAGGTCCGCGCGTGGGCGTCGGTCTCCAACGGCCGCGGCGCCATCGCCGCCATCGAGTTGGACGCGACAAGCCGGGCGGCGCTGGACGGTGTGCTGTCGCGCATCTGCGGCTCCTCAGTCGCCGCGGGAGCATTCGCGTTGCGCGACTTTTGCGGCGTGGACGAAGGCGTTGTCGCACGCTGGTCGGATGGGCACGCCACGCTCATGCCGCACGGCTCGCCAGAAGTGGTCGACCTGATCATGCGTGCGCTCGAGGACTTGGGTGCCGCGCCCGGGCAGCGACGCAGACCCGGGCGAGAGGCGGCCATAAACGAGTGGTTGTGGCGGGGTGCGAGCGGGCTCGCCGTGGACGTGCTGCTCGGCCAAGCCCGGGTTGGCGTGGATGTGGGGCTGTTCGATGACGAGGCATCGGCGGCTCTCGCTCGACTGCTCACGCCGCCGACGGTGGTTGCCGTCGGCAGGGCCAACGCGGGCAAGAGCTCGCTGATGAACGCCTTGGCGGGGCGTGGCGTGGCGATCGTGAGCGAGCGCGCCGGGACCACGCGGGATCACGTGGGCGTGGAGACCGATCTCGCGGGGCTCACCGTGCGCTGGATCGACACGCCGGGCGTACGTGAGGGGCGCGACGCCTTGGAGAGCGAAGCCGCCCGACTGACGCAGACGCTGCTGGAGCGGGCCTCGCTTGTTGTGAGCTGCGAGGATGCCGAGGCGGGCGCGGTCGAAAAGGGCGCGATCGACGTTCCGGGTCGTCCCGTGCTCCGGGTGGGCACGCGATGTGACCGGGCCGTGGCGTCCGGCGTAGACGTGAACACCTCGGCGGCGACCGGGGCCGGGTTGGCGGAGCTCGCAGCCGCGGTGCGCGAGCGGCTCGTGCCGACGCGGTTGCTGACCGCGGCGGCCTCCGGAGAGCGGCGCTGGGATCCCGCCGCGGGTCCGGATACGCTCGAGCACGTCGCACCAGCGCGTTGATCGCCGGCTGTTCGGCGTGTGTAGGCGGAGCGGGCTTTGTCCGCGACCCCCGTCGCGGCTAGGCTTCGGGCTCGGGTCGCGGGTGCATCCGCGTACGACGAAAGGCATCGACGATGAACGAACGTCAGCAGGGCGAAGGCGGCGACCAGCCTCAGGCTCCGAAACAGCCGGGGGTGCAGATCGGCGCGGGTCTTCAGGAGTCTCGCCTTAATACAGAGCTCATCGACTTCCTGAACAAGTGGGGCCCGCGCGTCCTGCTCATCGTGGCGCTCGTCGCCGGGGCGTACCTGCTCCGCAACTATCTGGTCGATCAGGGCCAGCAACGGATCAACGATCGTTACGTCACATATCAGCAGATCAGCGCGACGGCGAACCCCGAAGCGCTCGTCAACTTCGCGGAGGACATCCGCGACAACCGCGTCGGTGCGCTATGGGAGCAGGCGATGTTGGAGGCTGCCTCCTCCTACCTCGCCGCTGGTCGGCGTGGCGTTTCGATCGAGGCGATCCGTGAGCTCAACCCCAGCGAGGACCAGCTCCTGAGCGTTGAGGAGTCGCGCGAGTTGACCGAGCGCGCCCGCGACACGTACCGCACGGTGCTCGACGAAACCGCGGGCAGCAAGGCGAAGGTGTACTGGGCGCAGTCCGCCCGTCACGGCCTGGCGTCGGCATTGATCACGCTTGGCGCATTCGACGAAGCGCGGACCGTGCTCGAAGAGATGAAGCGCGTGGGCGAGGAGTTCAACGCGCCGGACCAGGTCGCCCTCGCCGAGTTGCGGCTCGAACGACTGCCGACCTTGGCCGCGATGGGTGAGTTGCCCTCCAACGCCGACCTGCCGCAGGGTGTGAACGCGGCGGGTGGGCAGCAGACGGGTCCGCCGGTGTTCACGCCGGGCAACCAGCTCGGGCCGACCGGTCCGCAGCAGCCACAGGGCGTTCCCGGCATGACCGATTCCGAAGGCAACCCGCTGCCTGTGCGTCGCCTGACGCCCGAAGAGGCGCAGCAGATGATGCAGGACCGCGAGCGCGGCGCCGCGACGCCCGGTGCGCCTGCCCCTCAGCCCGAACAGCCGGCGTCCGACGAGCCGGCCGCGGACGAACCTGACGAACCCGCCGCCGACGAGCCCGCGACGGGCGATGAGCCGACCGACGCGCCGGGCTGACCCGGTCGCGTCGCCCGCTTCAACGATTGGGACCTCGTGCTTGCGACCCCCGAACCGCGCGACGAGGACACCTCGAACCCGGGTCTTATCCTGCCCGGCGGAAAGGTGGACGAAGACGCCGTCCGCGCGCTCGGCGATGACACCGATGACGATGGCCCCCGCCGGGTGCGCTTCAAGCTGTCGCGTGACCTCAACAAGCGGCTCGACAAATACCTCCAGGACCGCATCGCCTTCATGAGCCGCACGCAGTTGCAGCGGCTGATCGACCACGAAGCGGTCACCGTCAACGGGCGGCTTCCGAAGGCGAGCACGAAGTTGCGGCTGGGCGACGAGGTGGAGGTGGTGGTCCCGCCGCCACCGTCGAAAGAGATTCAGGGGGAAGGCATCCCGATCGACGTGCTGTACGAGGATGCACAGATCCTCGTGTTGAACAAGTCGCCGAACATCATCGTCAACGGGCGGCTTCCGAAGGCGAGCACGAAGTTGCGGCTGGGCGACGAGGTG
>CAYTSW010000138.1:0-7111 GCA_964440605.1 uncultured Phycisphaeraceae bacterium
CTTGAGCATCTTCTTGGGCCGCGTGAACGCCTCGGACAGGAAGAGCACGTCCGGGTGCTCGGCCCGGATCGCGTGGATCACCCACCGCCAGAAGCCGAAGCTCTTGGTGTGCGGGTTGTCGACGCGGAAGATGCGCACGCCTTTGGCGATCCAGAACTCGAAGACGCTCTTGAGCTCGGCCCAAAGCTCCCGCCACGCCTCGCACTCGAAGTTGAGCGGATAGATGTCCTGGTACTTCTTGGGCGGGTTCTCGGCGTATTGAATCGAGCCGTCCGGGCGATGCCGGAACCACTCGGGGTGCTCGCTCACCCATGGGTGATCGGGCGAGCACTGAAAGGCGATGTCCAGCGCGATCTCGATGCCCTTCGCGCTCGCTGCCTTCACGAGCGCCTCAAAGTCCTTCATCGACCCAAGCTCGGCGTGGATCGCCTTGTGCCCGCCGTCCCCCGCTCCGGAGGAGTTCCCAATCGCCCACGGGCTGCCCGGATCGTTCGGCCCGGCTTCGGGCGCGTTGTTCGGGCCCTTGCGCTTCGTCGTGCCGATCGGGTGGATCGGCGGCAGGTACAGCACGTCGAAGCCCATCTCCTGGACGTAGTCCAGCCTCTCGATGACGTCCTTGAACGTACCGTGCCGCTTCGGGTCGGGCGAGGCCGAGCGCGGGAAGAGTTCGTACCACGCGCTGAAGAGCGCCTTCTCGCGATCGACCCACATCGGGTAGACGTTCGAGCGCACGGCGTGCCGGCGCGGGCACGCCTCCCACATATCGCACGCGACCTCTTCCTCCAGCGCCCGCTGCCCGCGTTCGCGTTGCGGCGACTTCGTATCCACGAGGTGCTCGGCCAACGCCGTGAGGCTTTTCTTCAGGAGCGGCGTGGCGCCCTCGGAGTAATCGAGCACGATCGCGGCGCCGATCTGGAGGTCGGTCTCGATCTCCTGGTTCGCCTCCAGCCGCCGCACGAGATCGTGCGCCCACGAGAGGAAGGGATCGACCCACGCCTCGACCTGGTACTCCCAGGCGCCCATCGCGTCGGGCGTGAAGGAGCCCAGCCAGGTGTCGTTGTGCGACTCGCGCAAGCGCGCGCTCTGCCACTCGCGTGCGCCGACGCGTCGCCATCGCAGTTCAACGCCCAGACGGTCGTGCGAATCCGCGAAAGCGTCGACCTCCACGCGCACCGGCTCGCCCACCACCCGCTTGATCTCGACCGCCCCGCGTTCCACGTTGGGGCGCACGTCGTCGATCACGGCGCGCGACTGGCCCGACGTGTCGCCTCCCGGCAACTCGGTGCGCGGCTTGCGTTCCCGCAAGCTGGAGGCTGATGTCTTCTTCTTCGTCGTCTTGGTTTTCTTCCGTTGCGTAGGCACGAAGCGATAATAGCAGACGGCGTGCGCAGATCGTGTCAATCTCCGCCGATCGATGGCGCGCGTGAACAATGGCTCACGCGTCGACCCTAGTCTCGCGGCGAAACGTGCGGTGCATTCGCCGCCACCGACCGAGTGCACGAAATGACCAACGCGACCGAACACAAGCCGGGCTTCTGGAACGCGTTGCGGCGCGCGCTCGGCGTCGTGCGCCGGCGCACCTCCACCGCCGGGCGCGTCGCGGGCAGGCTGTCGGCCGTGAGTCGCTATGCGTTCGACCTCGTGCTCTGGTCGCGCATCGCCGCTCGCCCCAGCGAACTTGCCCAGCGATCGCGCGCCATGCGCAAGCGCGGCATCAACCTCCCCGCACCCGCCCTCTTCGTCCTCGACACGACCGACCGCGCCCGGGTCTGGCAGGAGGCGTTCGAAGAGGCCTACCGCCTGCTGATGGCCAACCTCCAGGTCGCCGACCTCATCTCCGCTCGCCGGTACGCAAGGCCCTCGCCCGCGTTCCAAGGCGTGTACCTCTGGGACTCGGCCTTCATCGCGCAGATCTGGAAGTGGTGGGATCCCGACGTCGCGAGCGATGTCTGCCTCGCCGTCGTTGATCAGGCCGACGAAGCCGGGCGTCTGCCGCACGTGACGGCCCACTTCGTCGAATCGGCGTTCACGCAGCCGCCGCTGATCGCCTGGTCGCTGTGGAAGCTGCACGAGTGGCGACGCGACAAGGCCGCACGCCGGGCACTCGCCTACGCCTGGCCGCGGCTCTGCGCCTACAGCCGGTGGATGGATGGCCACCGCCGGCTCGACAACGGCCTGTACTTCTGGAAGCACCCCTACGAGAGCGGCGTCGAGAACGCGCCGCGTTTCAGTTCGCGCGACGAGCGAAGGCTGGAGGACACTACCGTCCTCGCGGCGCCCGACCTCTCGTCGTACGTGGTCCTGCAGAACGAAGCGTTGGCAGCGATCGCCGACGTATTGGGCCACAGCAACGAGACCCGCTCCTTCGCGGCCCGCGCCGACGAGCTGCGTGCGACCATCGACGAACACCTCTGGCACGAGGGCGACGAGCTGTACTACGACCTGAACGTGCGCACCAACACGCACGTCCGCAGCGCGACCATCGCTTCGCTCATGCCGCTGTGGGCCGGCGCAGCAACGGGCGACCGCGCCGCCCGACTCGCCGAACACGCCATCGATCCCGACCGCTTCGGCACGACCATCCCCCTGCCATCGGTCGCGCGCAACGATCCGGACTTCAGCAAGGACATGTGGCGCGGCTCGGTCTGGGTCAACACCGCTTACGCCGTCATCCTCGGACTCGAACGCGCGGGCTTCGTCGACCACGCCGCCGAGCTCGCCCACCGCCTGGTCGACGGCGTCTTCCAGACCCACGCCAACACCCACCGCGTCTTCGAGTTCTACGACCCGCTGCGATTCGACATCAGCGAGCTACACCGCAAGAAGGGCAACCGCTGGAAGCACTTCACCCTCGGCTCCAAACCCCGCGGCGAGTTCGTCGGCTGGTCCGGGCTCGTCAACACACTCGTCATCGAACACCTGGCTGGCCTTACGCGCATCGACGGTCATTGGACCATCCGACCTCGCCTCGCCGAAGCCTTCCGCGGCAGCGGCGTCCTCCTGCGACTGCCCGCGCTGGGCTGGACCGTCGAGGTCGAACGCCTGGCGAACGGCGCGCACCGCGGCGTCATCCGCACGCCCGCGGGCGTGCGCCGCTTCACGCTCGAGCGTGGCCGGAGCGCACGCATCGACGAACTCACCCTCGAACCCACGCCCGAACACGGGCACACGGAGAAGCCCAACCATGCGCGTGTGTGACCTCACCATGGCCTACAGCGCGACCAGCGGCGGCATCCGCACCTACATCGACCGCAAACGCCGCTTCCTGCTCGAAGAGACCGACCGCGAACATGTCCTCATCATCCCCGGCGAGGAGGACGCCACCGAACACGAAGGGCGCGCGCAGACACGCTGGATCAAGAGCCCGCCCTCGGGCCACGGCACGTACCGGCTGCTCTGGCGGCCCGACAAGGTCTTCGATGCGCTCGAGGAAGCCGAGCCGGACGTCATCGAACTCGGCACGTTCTTTGTCTGCCCATGGCCAGCCTTCCGCTACAGCGCCCGCCGACGCGAGCAGGGCCGCCCCTGCCCCGTCGTCGGCTACTTTCACACCGACCTCGCAAACGCCTACATCCAGACCCCCGTGGAGCACGGCGTGACCGACTGGGTCTCCTCCGTCAGCGACACCTTGGCCGAGCTTGGCGTCAAGCTTGCCGAAGCGATGGGCGCCGGAGCCGAAAAGTACTTTGGCTCCATCTTCGAGCGATGCGACGCCATGCTCGCTGCCTCCCAGGGCCAGGCCGACCGACTCAGCGACTACGGCATCCACGACCCCCACATCATCCCGCTGGGCGTCGACACCGAGACGTTCGACCCTAGCCGCCGCTTGGCTCAGACGCGCGCCGATCTCGGCGTGCCCGACAAAGCTCCGCTCTTCGCCTACGCGGGACGCATGGACGAGGAGAAACACGTCGAAACGCTCGTCGACGCCTTCGAGCTCATCCGGCGGGAACTCCCCGACGCCCACCTCGTCCTCATCGGCGACGGCCCGCTGCTCGAACCCGTCCGCGAGCGCGGCGGCAGCATCGGCAACCTCCACGCCCTCGGCTACATCGCCGACAAGGACCGCGTCGCCGAACTGCTCGCCGCCGCCGATGTGTATCTGACCGCCGGCCCGCACGAGACCTTCGGCCTCTCGGTCATCGAGGCGCAGGCCAGCGGCTTACCCATCGTCGGCGTCGAAGCCGGTGCCCTGCCCGAGCGCGTCGTCGAGGGCACGGGTTTGCTCTGCTCCGTGGACGACCCTCAGGCCATGGCCCGGGCGGCGCGCGAGGCTCTCGACCAGCGTGATGCGATGGGCGCCGCGGCCCGCGAGCACGCGGTCGCCAACTTCGGGTGGTCGGCTTCGCTCGGCCGGCTTCTGCGGCTATACGAACGCCTCCTGAGCTCCCCATCTCGGGCGAAATGAAACTGAAGGCCGCCCGACCCCCTCGCCGATAAGGGTGGTCCGCCGACGACGCCGATCCCGGCGAGGTGCATAGAAAGAAAGCCCCCGAGCGGCGGTGGGAACCGCTCGGGGGAGGCAAGAGTGGCGCGACCGGTGGTGGTCCCCGTTGCAGGGACCGAGGTCGCGCCGGGTGGTGGTCAAGGCCCGGGCGGGGCCGTGGTGGGCCCCGTCGGGCGGGTGCCCGTCGCCGTTGTGGGATGACGGCGTCGGGCGGGCGGAAGAGAGTCAGCCGGGTTGTCGTGCGGTGGTGCGTGGTGCTCGCGTCGGAACCCGTGGCGAAAGTCGCCGCGTCCCGGAACGAGCGGTGTCGGGCTGTGTGCGCCCCGTCGGCCTGCGGCGGCGCACGCGGCGGCGGCTCCGTCCGCCCGCCGGCCCTTCACGTCCTGTCACGACTCCCAGACTCCTTCCGCCAAGGTGGTCAACCATCGCTGCCTGTCCGTCAGCACGTCCGCGGATCGCACGGGCGCCGGCGATCCGCGCCGACGACCCCGATGGCGCACCGCGTCGGGCATCAGCTGCAGCCCATGGAATGGCCGCAGTTCAAGCAGCGGTAACACGTCCCGTTGCGCACGGTGATGGTGCCGCACACGTCGCATGGTGGAGCGTCCTCCTGACATTCCGCGAGCGACTCGCTCAACGCGGATGATGATTTCGTCCGAGTCCCCGCGCCCGACGTCTGTGCCGGACGCGACGTTGCCCCTCCCCCACCGCTCCCGACCCCCGATGACCCGCCGAAGTCCTCGTCGTCGAGGTTTACCGAGTCCGGCTCGTCGAGATGCGCCGCCCGGTCGCGCTGGATCACTTCCCGCGCCACGTGCCGCGGTTCGTCCGTCGTCCGACCGTCATCCTCGAGCCCTTCGCGCTGCGGCGCGTGAGCCGCGCGGTAGCCCTCGATGAACTGCATGCCCATCCAGCGGAAGATGTAGTCGACGAGGCTCTTGGCGAACGGGATGTCCCGGTTCGCGGTCATGCCCGCGGGCTCGAAGCGCTGGTGCGTGAACTTGCGCACCATCGAGTCGATCGGCACGCCGTACTGCAAGGCCACGCTCGTCGCGGTGCCCAGCGAGTCCATCAGCCCGCCGATGGTCGAGCCTTCCTTGGACATCGTGATGAACAGCTCGCCCGGCGCGCCGTCCTCGTACAGGCCGACCGTCAGGTACCCCTCGTGGCCCGCGACGTTGAACTTGTGCGTGATGGACTCGCGCGTGTCGGGCAGGCGCCGACGCAGGGGCCGGTGCTCGATCCGCGACGCCGCCTCGATCACCGCACGCTGATCGCCCTGGGCCGCGGCCGCCGCGAGCCGGCTCGCCTCCTCGGCGACCTCCTCACGGGCCGCCTCGACGCCCTCCTCATCGATCTCGTCGTCCAGCAACTCCGCCTCGCTCTCCTCGGCGTCGGACGACTTCGTCGACAACGGCTGGCTCAGCTTGCACCCGTCGCGGTACAGCGCATTGGCCTTCAGACCGAGCTCCCACGACAGGCGGTACGCCGCCGTGATGTCCTCCACGGTCGCGCTGTTGGGCAGGTTGATCGTCTTGGAGATCGCACCCGAGATAAACGGCTGGGCCGCGGCCATCATGCGGATGTGGCCCTCGGCGGTGATGTACCGCGTCCCCAGGTCGCCGCAGGTGTTCGCGCAGTCGAAGACCGGCAGGTGCTCGTCGGCGAGGTGCGGTGCCCCTTCGACGGTCTGCGTGCCGCAGACGATGTGGTTCAGCCGCGAGATCTGCTGCCTGGTCAGCCCGAAGTGCTTGAGCAGGTTCCAGCTCGGATCGCGCTGCACCGCTTCGACGTCGATCGCCATCTCACGCAGCGAGTCTTCGCCCAGGGCCCACGCGTTGAACGCGAAGCCAATCTCGAACATCGACGCGAGCTGATCCTCGATCGCCCGCTGACGATCGCGCGTCAGCCCCACGCCCTCGAGCCACTCGCCGAACGTCACGTCCAGCGTGCCCTCGCCTTCGCGAGCGGGCATCGGCACGTCCAGCGACAACGTCCCCAGCACGTACCGCAGCACGTCCTTGATCTGCGCGCCCGTGTACCCCAGCGACCGCAGCGCGGGCTCGACGCTCTGGTTGGCGATCTTGAAGTACCCGCCGCCAGCCAGCTTCTTGAACTTCACCAGTGCGAAGTCGGGCTCGACGCCCGTGGTGTCGCAGTCCATCAGCAGGCCGATGGTCCCCGTCGGGGCGATGACGGTGACCTGCGCGTTGCGCAAGCCGTGCTTCTCGCCCAGCGCCAGCGCGTCGTCCCACGCCGCGGTCGCGTGCGACAGCAGCGTCCGCGCCGAGCTGATGCGCACGCCCTCGTCCTTGACCGCGTCGTGATCGATGGGCACCGGCGGCGTGCGCAGGCCCTCCCACTCCGCCGACCAGCGGTCGACGCCGTGCGCCGCCCGCCGATGGTTCCGGATCACTCGGAGCATGTGATCCCGGTTGGCCTTGTACCCCGGGAAGGGCCCGTGCTCGCGCGCCATCAGGGCGCTCATGCGGTACGAACGCCCCGTCAGGATCGACGTCAAGCACCCACACAGCGCGCGGCCTTCGTCCGAGTCGTACGGGATGCCCGCCTGCATCAGCATCGCGCCGATGTTCGCGTACCCCAGCCCAAGCGTGCGGTACTTGTAGCTGAGCTCGGCGATCTCCTTCGACGGGTACTGCGCCA
>CAYTSW010000139.1:0-7104 GCA_964440605.1 uncultured Phycisphaeraceae bacterium
GCAGGCCGAGGCGTTGACACAGTTCACGGCCTTTGCGCACGGGCCGCACCTGACGGAGCTGGGCGACGAGGCGTGCCTGGCGTGCCACGAGGTGCACGATCTGAGCGAGCGCGACGCCGCTCGCGAGGCCGGCGCTCCGACGACGTGCTTCCGCCCGCTGTCGATCAGCAACTGTCAGAGTTGCCACGGCGACGGGGGCGTGTCGGACGACTGCCTCACGTGCCACAACTACCACGTGGGCGTGCCATCCGGGCGCGGCTTCGGCATCGGGTCGCTGGGTGTGGTGCGTGGAGAAGCGGGCGCCGCGGCCTTCCGTGCGCCGTCTCCCCGTTCGATCGAGGCCGACGTCGAAAGCGGGCAGGAAACCCCCCGCTGAGTGCGGTCTGACCGCACGCTTTCGTGATCGATCGCGCCTCGGATTCGGGGAAGTGCCGAGGCAATTCCGGGTGAGTGTCAGGGCGGTACGACGTCCACGCCCCTACATTTGACGAAGATGAAATGGGCGCGATGAGCCCGGCGCGGCTGATCCGCCTGATAGACCGGAAGGATGTTGTATGACCCTCGACGCCGCACATCGCGAGACCGAGACCGGTCCCGTTGATCTTGATCGCAGCCCGGGTCGCCCGGTCTGGGTCAAGGTGCTGGATTTCTTCAGCGGGATCCGCCTGTGCGTGGTGCTCCTGTCGGTGCTGTTCGTGTACTGCGCGATCGGCTCGGCGGGGTTCTGGGTGCCGCTGGACCCGTCGACGATGGAGCTCTCGCCCATCCAGTACCAGCAGATCCGCCAGTGGCCGATCTTCGAGATGACGGAGTTCGAGTGGTTCCACACGTGGGCCTTCTACGCGATCTGCGGTTTGATCTGCCTGAACATGTCGCTGGCGACGATCCGGCGCGTGCCGCTCGACGTGTTGCGCGCCGGCACGTGGATGATCCACGGCGGGATCATCGTGATGACCGTCGGCGCGGTGATCTACTTCAGCCAGAAGATCGAGGGCGACTCGCCCGTGCTGCGGCGCGAGGTGCTCATCTCCGTGCCGGGTCACGTCGGAGCGACGATGCCCGCGATCGAGGGCTCGAGCGTGAGCCTGCGCGGCAAGGAAGGCACGTACCGCTTCGCCGTCGACGAGATCAACCCCAACTGGCCCATCCTCTCCGGCACTGACGAGGGCGAAACGACCTACTCCGTCTCCGTGCGCGTGATGGACCCCGAGGGTGACACCTGGATCCGCCAGCTCCTCGCGGGCTATCCGCAGTACACCGAGGACATCATCCCGGGCGAGGGGCGTGCCAAGAACATCGAACGCTTCGGGCGCGCGATCATCGACGACACGATCGCGCTGAACTTGGGCCCGGCGGTGCAGGAGTGGTTCTGGGTCAAGGACAGCTCGGCGTTGTATCTGCGGCCGCAGGGCGGCAAGCAGTGGTCCGAGCGCCCGCTGATCCATATGCCGCGCTACAACGACTACATCCCGACCAAGGACGCGGTCTTCGCCGGTCCGCAGGTCGAGGACGGCTTCGTTCGCGACCTCGACGTTCCGGGCGTTGTGGACGAGTCGGACGCCTTCCCCGAGGTCTCGGCGCGCGTCGTGGGCTTCCTGCGGTACGCGACGATGGACACGCGCGTGGCCGATGCCGAGGGCGCGCCGCTGAACCCGGTGGCGGACCTTCGCATCTTTGGGGCCGACGGCGCGGGCTCGAACTACGAGCTGGTCGCCTTCGACGCCGAACGCGCCGAGGGCCCCGGCGGCGCGGTGCGCTTCAACTGGATCGACGATCCGGACCTCATCGGGGTGCTCGACGAGGGCTACTCCTCCGTGCTGACGATCCGCGTGCCGGAGTACGGCGTCGATATGGACGTGCCGTTCCGCGTGCTCGACGACCCCGAGGGCGACACCGAGTTCGTCGAGATCGAGGGCACGCCTTACTCCTATCGCGTGCTCGACCTGCTGCCGCAGTTCGCGATGCCGGGCGGTCGCTCGGTCTCGCTGGCGATCGTGGAGTTCGACACGCCCGAGGGCCGTCTGCAACGGTGGGTGTCGAACGATCCCTCGATCACGCGCGACCTGACCGACGGGGCGCACGAGTCGCAGGTGGCGCTCGACCCGCGCTTCGAGACGTCGTACAACGCGGTCAAACTTGGCACGGTGACGCTCATCGCGGGACCCGAGGGCGTTGTGGAGCCGCGCGTCGTGGTGCTGAACCCAACGGGGACCGGCACGCTGATCGCGCGGGAAGTCGAGGTGGGCGGAGCGCCGATATCCCTGGGGATTCAGGATCTCCAACTGCGGGTTCAGGACTTGACGACGCACGGCATGTCCGTCACCAAGCCGCAGATCGTGCCCCCCGAGCAGCGCGAGCGGAACGTCGACCAGGCCGGCGTGGCGCGGATGGCGCTCGTGGAGGTCGACGACGGCCAGCGCAAGCAGCGCAAGTGGACGCGCTTCCACCGCTACGCCTTCGACCGCGATCTGGAATACAACTCCTTTGGGCAGGTAACGCCGACGACGTTCGTTCTCTCGGACGGCACGCCGATCGAGGTGCTCTTCTCGCGTGAGCGCGAGCGATTGCCCAACCCCGTGATGCTCGAGGATTTCGTCCTCGACACGCACGAGGGCGGCTACGACGGAACGACCGTCTCGGTCCGCAACTGGCTGAGCCAGGTGCGCTTCATGCGTGCCGGCGGCGAGTGGAGCGAGGTCAACGATGTCAAGGCCAACAGCCCCAGCGCGTTCAACGGCATGTGGTTCTTCCAGGCCTCGTGGGACCCGCCTCAGCAGCCCGGCCCCGACGGCACGGGAGGCTCGCCCGGCCTCAACCACACCGGATTGGGCGTGGGCAACCGCGAGGGCGTCATCACGATGCTCGTGGGCACGACGCTCTCGGTCATCGGCATGATCTATGCCTTCTACATCAAGCCGGTGATCAAGCGCCGCAGGCGCGACGCCAAGCACCGCGAGCTCGAGGCCAAGGGCGAACTGCCCATGCGCTCGACCGATCCGCTGGACGATGTGGACGAGGGCCGGCGCGGGCGGGGCCGTCTGGCCGTGATGTTCGGCGTGGGCGTGCTGGTCGCCTCGGTGATCGCGGGGCTCGGGTTCTGGGCGACGCTCTCGTCGGCCAAGCCGAAGGGCGAGGGCTTCGAGCGCTACGTCGATCTCGGCCCGCTCGACCGCTCGGCGGTGCACACCAAGGGGCGCATCAAGTCGTTCGACTCGTTCGCGAACGAGCTGCTGGGCTTCGTAACCGGGCCGGAGCGCATCGAGAGCCGGCCGCGCGATTTCACGTACATGGACATGCTGCTCGCTCCCGAGCGGTACGCCGATCAGGCGACGATTTACGTGAAGAAGAAGCCGGTGCGTCGGAGCATCGCCGACGCCGCCGAGCTCCTGCTGCACCCCGCGGCTCAGACCGAAGCGGTGATGTCCGAGGCCGACAAGCAGCGGATGCGCGAAGCACTCGAGCGTTTCATGGACGATGGGCTGATCACCAACGAGCTGCTCGCGCTGCCGACGGTGCGGAATGTGCTGTCGCGCATGAGCGACAACGTGGTGACCACCGCCAAGGCGGTACAGGCGATCCAGACGGCCCAGCGGCTCCAGGATCCGCAGGTGCTCGCGACGCAGCTCCGTCTGATCCCGCCCCCCACCGGCCACGACAAGGACCCGTGGCTCTCGGTCGGCGACCTCTTCGCGAGTTCCTTCGGCGTTGAGTCGCCCCTCCAGCCGCTGCTCCAGCGCATGGACCCGGCGATGCTCGAGCGCCTGCGAGGCGACTTCCTCAAGCTCGGCAACGCCTGGCACCAGGGCGTCGTGCTCGAAGAGCGCGGCCCCCGGGCCACGCAGTTCGCGCCCGAGACGCTCATCCTCAACCTGCTGACGTGGGCCGAGCAGGCCGCGCCGGTTCATCCGCAAGCCGCGGGTCTCACGCAGCAGACGGCGCGCGAACTCGAAGCGATGGACGAAGCGCTGACCAATCAGGCGGCGATCGAAGCCCTCGACGGGCTCATCACCGAGATCGAGTCGCTCGAGCAGCCTCCGGCTGCGAGCCGGACGGAGCAGTTGCTCACGACGCTGCTCGAAGTGGAGCTCACGCTGCCCGCAGACGCGTTGCCCGAGCGGATCCGCAAGGCCGCCGAGCGCGTGAACACCGGCATCGCGGACTTCTGCGCCACCCTGCCCGAGGTCGCTCCGGAGCTGTACCCGTCGCAGACGCAGTTGAACCTTGAGAGCTACTACTTCAAGGCCGGCGGGATGGTCTGGATCTGGATCATCTACCTGTTGTCGATGCTCTTCCTGCTGATGGCGATTGTCTACAAGTGGGCCGGCGCCCGGGCGATCGGCATGGGCCTCTTCGCCTCGGGCTTCCTGGCGCACACCGTCGCGCTGGGCTGGCGCTGGTACGTCAGCGGGCGTTGGCCCAACTCCAACATGTTCGAAGCGGTGACCACCTCGGTGTGGCTGGGCACGCTCTGTGTGCTGGCGCTGGAGATCGTCGCGCGGCGGACGCCGCTCAAGAACCTCTTCGCGCTCGGCGCCGCCGGCGCAAGCATGGTCGCGATGATGTCGGCCGACTTCCTGCCCCAGCTCGACCCGAACATCGGCAACATGATGCCGATTCTGCACGATCTGTGGCTCTACATCCACACCAACGTCATCATCGCCAGCTACGCGCTCATCTTCATGGCCGCCGTCACCAGCGTGCTCTACCTCGGGTGGCGCATGCTGGGCGGGCCGGCGGACCACGCGACCATCGGCGGGACCGACATGCTCCTGCGCACCTCCAGCGGGTACGGGCCCAAGCGCAAGGTCTCGGCCGGGCAGATCTTCGACGGCGCGACCATGATCATGATCGAGCTGAGCTTCGTCATGCTCTGGGCCGGCATCGTGATGGGCGCCATCTGGGCCGACCACTCCTGGGGCCGCCCGTGGGGCTGGGACCCGAAGGAGGTCTTCGCCCTCAACACCTTCCTCGTCTACCTCGTGCTCATCCACGCACGACTCAAGGCCAAGGACAAGGGCCTCTGGACCGCCATACTCTCGATCATCGGGTGCGGCACCATGCTCTTCAACTGGATCGTCATCAACTTCGTCATCTCCGGCCTGCACAGCTACGCGTAAAGCCGGCGTTCCGACAACCGACAGCGCACGAGCCCCGGTCAATCGGCCGGGGCCTTTTTTTGGCCCGTTCCGAGGGGAAGAGTGGGGCGGTCAGTCCGCGTCAGGATCGGGAGCCGTGGCTTCAAGATCAACAAGGGTGATGTCGAAGACGAGGTCGGCGTTGGGCGGGAGCGCCGGCGGGCGGCCCCGGCTGCCGTAGGCCTTGTGGGCCGGCACCTCGATGGTGCGCCGCTCGCCCACGCGCATGCCGACCATGGCCTCGACCACGCCCGGCTGGAACGCCGGCTCGTCCAGCGTCGCGGCGATGGGCCGGTCGGCGAGGGAGATCTCGACGGGCGTGCCGTCGGCGAGGGTGACGCCATGGATGCGCACCGTCACGCGATCGTTCCGAGCCGCGACGCGGTCGCCCGAGCCGGGCCGCGTAACGGTGAAGCGGTGGTCGGGCCCGAGCTCCTCGGTGCGGGGCTGGAAGTCGTCGGTGACATCGCCCGCAGCAGAGGTCGGCCCGGCTGTCTGCGCGGGATCGCGTGTGGATGCTTCCTCACCGCACGCGGCGAGTGCGGCCGCGATGAGCAGGCAGGCGGCGAGTCGGAAAGTGGGGCTGCGGGATTGTCGCATCGCGCGCAACGTATCAGGGCCTGTCGGCGGCGTCGGGCGTCGGCGTCGCGGGCGCGGGTGATGCGAAGAGGTCGGCGCGATCGAACGGGGCGTCGCTGGTCGCGGTGATCGTGTCGGTCGGGGTCTCGAGGGCGACGACGCCGGTTATCGTGCCGATGAGCAGGAAGCCGTCGCGGGCGATGAGCGGACGCGAGACGCCGATCGCGCGGCTCGGCCGCAAGTCGAGGTCGGCCATCAGCGGCACCGCGACGGGCTGGCTGAGTGGCTTGGCGGTCGCGGTGTCGAACGCCCACAGCGTGTGCGCGCGCTCGACGGGCGCCCCCCGTCGACCGATCATGGCGACGCGCGCCTCCGGCGCATCGCCCTGCGCCGAGAGCACGTAGAAGACGTCCTCGCCCCAGGCCGGGCGGACGATCGGAAGCTCGGGCGAGCGCAGGTCGGCGCCCAACACGTTGGCCTTGTTGTCGACGATCGTGACGCCCTGTTCGGTCGCGACGGCGAACCGCTCGTCGGCGAGCTGCGTGTAGTCGATGAAGCCAAAGAGGCTCGCCCCGTCGCGCGCGGTGTCGGGGACCGGTCGGGGCTGCGGCTCGCGCTCGAGCGTGTCGATCACGAAGAGACCCTCGGACCGCGGGATGATGACGACGCCCGGGCCCGCCCATGAGGTGAGGTCGAGGTGGTCGCTCGCGTCGATCGGCAGCCGCCAGCGCTGCTCCGCCGCGGCGGCGCCGGCGTCGATCGAAGCCACGGCCTGCTCGGTCCCGTACACGATGTGGCCCTCGGGCGAGACGCGTGTCCAGCGCACGGGCGTCTTCTCGAAGCGGCGCGCAAGGGGGCGTCCGGTGACGAGGTCGAGCGCGAGAATCAGATCCTCGACCTGCTGGTTCTTGCGCGCGCGAGCCTCTTCCGGCGTCAACGATCGCAGCCCGGCGACCGCAAGCACGCCTTGCCCCGCCGCGGCGTCCCAGACGCGATGCACCGCGAGGCGTCGACCCCAGAGGACCGAGCCCGTGTCGAGGTCCACCGCCGTCGCGGCGCCCGTGCGGTTGAGAAGCACCAGCGCGTTGTCGGCGAAGGCGGTGATCGTGGAGCCTCCGAAGATGCGTGTGGACACGCCCGGTGCGACGGGAGGCTCGTCGCCCTGTGCGTCGGCGAGGGCGCGGTCCGCGTCGAGACGCCAGATCGTCGCGCCCGAGCCGGGATCGAGCCGCTCGATGACGAGGCGTTCGGGCTCGTCGCGGGGCGTTTCTCGCGTGACGTAGATGCCGCGATGGTCGTGCCGGATAAGAGCGGCGTTCTCGACGCCGCTCCAGACTTCTGACAGCCCGTCGTCGTCGATCCGCCAGTAGGACAGGTCGCCGCCGAGATC
>CAYTSW010000140.1:0-7062 GCA_964440605.1 uncultured Phycisphaeraceae bacterium
CTGAGCCATGGCCAAGAAGCAGGCATCCAAGAAGACTACCACCAAGAAGACCACCGAGAAGACCACCAAGAAGACCACCAAGAAGACCACCAAAAAAACAGCGGCGAAGAAGGTCGCCAAGAAAGCCGCGGCCAGGAAGACGACCAAGAAGCGCTCGTCCAGGAAGAAGGCTGGCGCTTCAACCAACGGTTCGCCCGACGAACGCACGCTCGCGTCGCTCGAGGCCATGGCCCGGCGCGTCGTCGACATCGGCATGGCGGGCGAGGACCCCACGCTTGACATCCCCTCGCGCACCCTCTCCAACACCAACTGGAACGCCAAGAAGCGCATCGTCGAGATGGGCGACGCCTCGCAGGATCGCCCCCTCTTCGACCTCAAGTCCGCCCGCAAGTTCATGCAGACCATGCTCGTCGGCAAAGGCGTCAAGGATCTCGTCGGCGTCGGTAAGACCCTCTCCCTCCGAGGCATGTACTACAAGAGCCTCCACAGCATCTCCGGCACGAAGGAGAAGACCCTCAACGACCAGGCCGAGTCTGACGCCATCCTCGAAGACCTCGAGGTGATGCTCGGCGCGTTGCGTGAAGAGCTCCACGTCTTCGCCGACGTCCGCGGCTCCATGGTCGGCAACATCACCTTCGTCGACACCGGTGACGAGATCGACGCGCGACGCATGGGCTCGGGCGGCTACTCCATCCCCTCCATCGTCGAGCCCGAGGTCATCCAGTTCAAGAAGTGCGAGGCTAAGTTCATCCTCCACGTCGAGAAGGGCACCGTCTGGCGACGCTTCAACGAAGACCGCTTCTGGGAGAAGCACAACTGCATCCTCACCCACGGCTCGGGCCAGCCGCCCCGCGGCGTGCGCAGGCTGCTCCGACGCATGCACGACGAGCTCGACCTGCCCGTCTACTGCCTGCTCGATTGCGACCCCTGGGGGCACTACATCTACTCCGTGCTCAAGCAGGGCTCGATCTCGCTCGCCTTCGAGAGCCAGCGCATGGCCATCCCCGACGCAAAGTTCCTCGGCATCCGGGCGATGGACTACGACCGCTACGACCTCTCGGACGACGTCCAGATCGCACTCAGCGACCGCGACATCAACCGCGCCAAACAGATCGCCGCCTACCCATGGTTCGAATCCAAAAAGCCGTGGCAGATGGAGATCCAGCGGATGCTCAAGAACGGCTTCAAGATGGAAGTCGAGTCGCTCATCACCAAGGACATCAGCTACGTGACCGAGGTCTACGTTCCCGAGCGTCTCGAACGTCAGGATTGGCTCGACTGATAGCCTTGCGTGAGGTAAACTCCCTACGCACGAGGTTGATTGTCCGGTCGCCTATGTGAGACCTGCAGGTTGCTGGTTTCCCGTCTGTACTGTGCCTCGTGTGGATGGACTCGCCTGTCGATGACTAGGCTTTCACCATCGCAAGCGAGCGCAGGAGCCATTTCTTTGGATGACTCGGGCACAGGGCCCGCCATCCGCCGCCCTGGAGGATTCGGGCGCATGCCAGCCGAAGCCAGTCATCACGCTCACCCGCCCGGGGGCAGGCACAGCCGCAGCGGCTCCGCGAAGAAGCGCACGCCAACGCGATTTCTCATCGCTGACGACGAACACCTGATGGCCACCGGTCTGGCCAACGCCGTCGAGCAGCTCGGGTACGACGTCATCGGGCCGTGCGCGAACGGTCGCGAGGCCGTCGAAGTAGCCCGTACCCAGCTCCCGGACATGTGTCTCCTCGACGTCCGCATGCCAGAAATGGACGGCCTCACCGCCGCTCAGCACA
Source organism: uncultured Phycisphaeraceae bacterium (assembly GCA_964440605.1). Classification (GTDB taxonomy): domain Bacteria; phylum Planctomycetota; class Phycisphaerae; order Phycisphaerales; family UBA1924; genus CAYTSW01. The sequence continues at coordinate 1,782 of CAYTSW010000140.1, forward strand.
TCTGGGACGAGCTGATGATCCCCTCGATCATCATCACCGCTTTCAGTGATAAAGAGTACCTGAAACGCGCGCAGGAAATCGGCGTGTACGGCTACCTCCTCAAACCCATCAACTCCGACAATCTGCGCGTCACTATCTCCATCGGTTGGGCGTTGTTCACCGACCATGAGGCGCAGGTCAGCCGCATCAGGCAGCTCACCGATTCGCTCGAGCAACGCCGCACCGTCGAGACCGCCAAGTGGAAGCTTGTTGAGGCGATGGGGCTGACCGAGGCCGAGGCCCACCAGTCCCTCCAACGGGCAGCGCGAGACAAGAGGCGCAAGCTCGTGGAGGTCGCCCAGGACGTGATCGACGGAAGAGACACGCTGTAAGTCCATTTTCGGCAGATACTTACAACACACCCCGTCTAGGGTGTTTTCCCGATTCTGGCCTCCGCGCGTCTTCCGTGGCTTTGGCGGCTCACGCTGTGAGGTATATTGGTGACGGTCTCCATGGCCGAGACGCTCTCGATGCCCCGCCCGTAGGTGGTTCCGCGTCCACGACTGACGCACCGCGTGAGCCTTGATGTGCCACGCGCGGCAAGCAGGCAGGCATCGCCCAACCAATGATCCCGTCGTAGCCGGTGTGGCTGTTGGTCCTGAGCGTTTGGAGGAGACGCTTGGAGCCTTAGCCCGCCGGTTACTTTCTGCGCACGCGTTGCGCGGCGTCATTCCGACGAGCCGCCCCGCACTCGAGCATCGCCTGCGCGAAGTGGATGCGAAAATCCGTCCCCACTCTGCGGGCATCCGCGGCGCTTCTCGCGAGGCGCGCTCAGGTGGCGACCGAGAACCTCCGAACACCTGCACCGAACCGCCTCCCCGCGATGCAGCGCGGCGGCGGTTCAAACCGATACCTACTCCGCGGCTTCGGGCCGCCGGTCCGGTGGAACCGACCGATTCATCCCAGCCCCCATACCTCTCAGGCGGAGCCTTTCGCGCCGAAGGCCTCGGTTCCTTCTTCGTGAGCCGTGCGCTTCAACGGGCGTGCCCCGGACCCAGCCCTCGACCGTCTCGACCCATACAGGAGAAGGCCACGATGCTCCGCCGCTTACCAGCCCCCGCCGTCACCCTTGTTGCTGCGCTGCCCGCCGTCACCGCCCTCGTGGGCTGCTCGTCCAGCACGACCACGACCACACAGCAGCGCGCGGCGCCGACACTCACGTCGAGCGCGCCCACGCAGCAGCCCAACCCCACGGGCACGATCGTCAGCAGCCCGACGTACACCAACCCACGCTCGCAGCAGACCAACCCCTGGGCCACGGTCACCAACTCGAGCAGCAACGTGCGAGCGGCGTCGAACGACACGCCGACGCCGATGTTCGGTCTGTTCGGTGAAATCCCCGCCGCCGGCGCGCAGACTGCGCCCGAGGCCTCGCGTCACGATGCGACTCACAACCTCGTGCGCGTCTCGTACGCCGACGAGGGCGCCGATTTCGACCCCGCCCTCAGCCGTGACGGCAAGCAGGTCGTCTTCGCCTCCACACGCCACCGTCCGACCGCGGACATCTACGTCCAGACCGTCGGCGGCACCAGCGTCACCCAGCTCACCAACGACCCCGCCCACGACGTCATGCCCGCCCTCAGCCCGGATGGTTCCCGCGTCGCCTTCGCCTCCAACCGCGATGGCAACTGGAACCTCTACATCATGAACGCCGCCGGCGGCCAGGCCGTCCAGCTCACCTCCGACACCTCCCACGAGTTGCACCCCTCGTGGTCGCCCGACGGCGAGCGCATCGTCTACTGCCGCCTCAATGAGCAGTCCGACCGCTGGGAGATCTGGACCGTCGACGCCGACAAGCCCGGCGCCCAGACCTTCGTCACCTTTGGCCTCTTCCCCGAATGGCACCCCAGCGAGGACGCGATCGTCTTCCAGCGCAGCCGCGAACGCGGCGACCGCTTCTTCGGCGTCTGGACCATCGAGCTCATTGACGGCCAGGGCGTCTTCCCGACCGAGGTCGTCTCCAGCGCCAGCCACGCCGTCATCAACCCGTCGTGGTCCGTCGATGGCGCGTTCATCGCCTGCGCCACCGTGCAGAACCCGCAGCAGAACCTCGCGAGCGACGCCCGCCCGCAGGCCGCGGACGTCTGGATCGTCCGCCGCGACGGCGCGGCCCGCACCAATCTCACCGGCGGGTTCTACGTCAACCTCATGCCCACTTGGGGCCCCGACCAGCAGCTGATGTTCGTCTCCGATCGCGGAGGCATCGACAACATCTGGTCCGTCAACCCGAAACAGGCCATGGTCGCAGCCGGCATGGACCTCCCCGAGGCCGACACCTTCGCGACGGTCCCGCTCGATGACTGATCAGTCGCCGGCACGTGGCTGAGCGCAATCGAGGGTCGCCCGCGCCGTCGGAGACGTCGGCACGGGGCTTGCGAGACGCGGGCGGAGCCCCGCAAGGAAGAAGGCAGGACGCCATGACAAGTGCATCACCCATGCTCCTCCAGAGCCCGCCCGCGCGCACGATCGCGCTCGTCGCCCTCGCCGCGCTGCTCACCCTCGCCGGTTGCGGCCGACTGGGCGACACCCGCCTGCGCGACCCCTCGCTCACCTTGGCGCCCTACCCCACCCCGCGCGACGTCGTCATCGCCGTCGCGCCGCTGCGCAACGAATCGGGCGTCGGCGTCGTCAGCGAGCTCGACTTGACGGACGAACTCGTCACGGCACTTGCGCAGGTCCAGGGCGTCGCGGCCCTCCCCACCAACCGCACCCTCGCCGCCATGCGCTCGCTCGAGATGGCCAGCGTCGACTCACCCGACCACGCCCGCCAGCTCGCGAAGCGTCTGGGCGCCGATGGCCTGATCGTCGGCACCATCACCGCCTGGCATCCTTACGAGCCGCCGCAACTCGGCCTTGCGCTCGCTCTGCACGCCTTCACCCCCGCGATGCTCGCCGGCGGGCCCGAGCCCGTGCTCGACCCACAGGCGTTGCAGTCCGCAGCGACGGACGCGAACCTGCTCGTTGCTTCGCCGGATGTCCTGCCCGTCGCGGTGGTGAGCCAGGTGGTGGACGGCGGGAACCACGCGGTGCTCGCCGACATCAGGGCCTACGCCGAAGGCCGACACGACCCGCACACCGCGATGGGCTGGCGCGTCTTTACGAAGAGCATGGGGATGTACACGCAATACGTCTCGGCGCGTCTCGTCGACGCGTTGATGGACTCCGAAGCCCGCCGCGTCGCGGCCATCGTCACCACCGCTCAGGCCAACGACTGAGCGAAACGAACCTCACAGGAGCCCGCAGCGATGAACCGCCTGCGCGAGCACAAGACCGAACGCGACGACCAGCAGACCCTCGCCACCGAGCGTCTGGAGCTTCGCGCGCGCGGGTGCGTTTTCGTCTTCCGCTGGTCGCCCGGCGACGAGCGGGTCCTGCTCAAGCGCGTCCATCAGATGGCCGACGAACCCAACACGCCGCTCGATTGGTTCGACGCGGCACTCGTCGCCTACGAGCTCGGCCGCAGACTCGCCCGACGCCGCACGCGTCCGGCCAGCGTCTGCACCGCGCTCACCAGCGAGCCGCCGACCCCCGGGCGCCCGCGCCCCCTGCCCGGATCAGACGCATGACCACGCCCAACGCCAACACGCTGCCCGTCGTCGCCGCCTTCCTCGGGTACCTCACCGACGAACGCCACTTCTCGCCTTACACCGCGCGGTGCTACGGCGCCGACCTGCGCCAGTTCGTGGAGTGGATCGCCACCTCGCGCGACCTGAGCGTCAACACCGACCACGAGCGCAAGGCCTTCGAGGCCGCGGCGTCGGGCAAGTCCGCCGAGCAGGTCGCCGGGCGCATCACCCCGCCCACCGCGACCGAGGTCGTCCGCACCGCCGACGCCGACCTCCTCCGCTCCTACCTCGCCTTCCTCGCCGACAAGAAGTACTCCCCCGCGACCATGGCGCGCAAGATCGCGACGCTCCGCTCGTTCTACAAGTGGGCGCTCAAGCACGGCTACGTCCCCACCAACCCCATGACGCTCATCCGCACGCCGCGCCAGAACAAGCGCCTGCCCCGCGCCATCACCGTCGATCAGATCGAGCGCCTCCTCTCGGCCCCCGACGACAACGACACCCTCGGCGCCCGCGACCGTGCGATGCTCGAGACTCTGTATTCCACCGGCATCCGCGTCTCCGAGCTCGTCGACCTCAACATCGGCGACCTCGACCTCGAGACCGAGGCCATCCGCGTCCGCGGCAAGGGCAAGAAGGAACGCCTCGTCCCCCTCGGCTCCCACGCCGTCGCCTCGATGCGACACTACATCAATGCCGTCCGCTCCGACGAACGGTTCGCGCCCGTCTGGAACAATGGCGGCGATGCCCCCTTCTTCGTCAACAAGCACGGGGGACGCCTGAGCTCGCGCTCCGTCCGGCGCAAGCTCGACAAGTATCTCCGCTCCGTCGGCCTCGACCCTTCCATCAGCCCGCACACCCTGCGTCACAGCTTCGCGACCCACTTGCTCGACAACGGCGCCGACCTGCGCAGCGTGCAGGAACTGCTCGGTCACCAGTCGCTCAGCACCACGCAGACCTACACCCACCTCACCGCGACCCGCATGCGCCAGGCCTACGACCAGGCCCACCCCCGCGCCGAAGCCGGCTGAGAAGGCAGAACGCCCAGGCGCAGAGGAAGGTGGCACCGGTCTCCGACCGGTGCTTGTCTTTGGTGGGGCGGGCATCCCTGCCCGTCTTCGGCCGCCAGACCGACCGCACTTTCAGGCCGCCAGCAACCCGGCTCGACAGATCAGTGCCCCAGCGTTGCACCCCGCCAAAGATGGACGCATGACCCACACCACGCTCGCCGTCGGTCTCGCCCTCATCGCCCTCGCGCTTGCTTCCTGCGCCAGCGAGCCGGAACCCGCGCGGGCTGAAGCCCAGCCGCCCGAGCGCATCCAGGCGTGGATGAACACGCTCACGGTGCCGTACCACTACGACCCCGCGACCGGCTTCATCGTCGCGGACGAGGTCACGGGTCTCCCGAAGCTGTACGTCACCGGCGACGCGATCATGCCGGCTATCGAGGATGCTCGGCGTGCGGGGAAGCGCGTGATCGTCGTTGCGACCGCCGACCGCTGCGCACCGTGCCAGCAGTACAAAAAGGACGCCCTGAACGACCAGCTCGTGATGGAGCGGCTCGCCCAAGGCGACATCATGGCGGTGCACCTCGAGGTCGACCGCCAGCCGAAGCTCGCCGACGCACTCGTCGGCAGCAGGGGCATCCCGATGACGTACGAACTCGGACCGGACGG
>CAYTSW010000141.1:0-7058 GCA_964440605.1 uncultured Phycisphaeraceae bacterium
GGCGATCAAGGCCGGCGTGAACAACTACGTCGTCAAGCCCTTCACCCCCGACGTGCTTCAGCAGCGGATCGACGAGACGCTCCAGCGGGTGAACGCGGCGTGAGCAGACGGGGCCGGTCGCGGTTCCAAGGACGGTCACGATGAGCGAAGGTCAGAGCGGGTCCTGGGTGCGCGTCATGGTGTCGCGCGATGGCTTGCGCGCCGATCTCGTCATCGAAGCCTCCGCCCCACTGGAAGAAATCACGCCCGAGATATGCTTGGGTCACTTGTACGAACTTGGCCTGCGCATCGACGATGAGGCCAAGACCCGGGTTCAGGAGCTCATCGTCGCCGCCGGCGCGACACCCGACGAGGCGACGCGTGCGACGATCCTCACGGGTATGCCACCCCAGCACGGGCAAGACGGTCGGGTCGAGTGGCACGTTGAAGAGCCCGAGCCCGAGTCCGAAGGCGACGATGCTGACGGTGCGAGTGAGGGTGAGGGTGGGGGCGACGCGGTGTGCTTCTACTCACGCTCGGCCTTCGTCATGGTCAAAGCCGGACAGGTGCTCGGGAAGGTGACCGTTCCAACGGAGGGGCGTGGCGGACGTGACGTGGCGGGCCGACAGCTCGCGGCGCGGAGCGGCAAGCCCGCGCGCATGCGATTCGACGACTCGATCCGCGTCGACGACGACGGCACGCTGACCGCGAAGATTGACGGCATGCTCGACCGCACGCGCGACAGCGCGTCCATCAAGGAGTTCCTCGAGATCACTGGGTACGTCGACTTCGAGACCGGGAACATCGACTTTCCCGGCGCCGTGCAGGTCCGCAAGGGCGTGCGCGACCTCTTCGAGGTCCGCTGCGGCGGGACGCTCGACGTCGCCGGGCTCGTGGAGATGGCGACCATCGTGACCGGCGGTGACTTCACCGCCCGCCGCGGGATGGCCGGACGCGAGAAGGGGCGTGCCGACGTCGGCGGTGACCTGATGGCGCGGTACCTCCACGCGATCACGTTCACGGTCAATGGCGATCTGCGTGTGGACCGGGAAGTGATGAACTGCCGCGCATGGGTCCGGGGGAAGATCGACATGCCCAACGGGCCGATCATCGGCGGAAAGACCGCGTGTGTCGGCCCGATCGAGGTCGGTGCTCTCGGATCGCGCGGTCACGCGCCGACGTATCTCGTGCTAGGTTCGGTGCCCGGCCTCGAAGACAAGCTCGCTCGGCTCGAGCAGGCCATCGAGCAACTCGAGAAACGGCCGTCGGCCGCCGGGAAGCTGCCGTCGTATCGCGAAGCGCACGAGCAGTTGGTGCAGAGGATCGAGGCGATCCGCACCGTCGACGTGCGCATCAACAAGATGCTGCACGCGGGAGTCAAGCTCGAGATCGGCCAGCAGATCTTCCATGTGCGCAAGGACATGAAGGGCCCCATCCGCATCTGCCGGGATCGGTCGGGCGTGCCTGTTTTTCGCGATGGCAACGGGGGCGGCGGCGGACCGCTGGCACTCATCGCGGAGGTCATGGCGGCGACGGAACGCACGCGCGGCGACGCCGCGGCGTGATTCAGCCGATGGTGGGAGCAGGAGGCTCGCGATGACGGCAGCGGCAGGCGGCGGCTCGATCCGGGTGGTGGTGGTCGACGACTCGGCGTTCATGCGCACCGCGATTAAGCGCATGCTTGAGTCCGAGCCCCGCATCCGCGTGGTGGCGACGGGCACGACGGGCCGCGAAGGCGTCGACCTCGTGCTCAAGCACCGGCCCGACGTGGTGACCATGGACGTGGAGATGCCCGACATGGACGGGCTCACGGCGCTGCGCCGCATCATGGCGAGCCGACCGACCCACGTCATCATGGTGAGCTCGCTGACCACCAAGGGCTCACGCGCGGCGATCACCGCCCTGCGAGACGGCGCCGCCGACGTCTTCGCCAAGGACAAGAGCCACATCTCCACGCGCATCAACGAGATCCGCGACGACCTCGTGGCGCGCGTCGTGGCGCTCGCGGCTCACCCGCGGCGCGACACGCCCGGGGCGTCCGCGGCAAGTGGCGGGGCGGCGGCGTCCCGAGCGCTCACGTTCCCGCGCGGACGCTTCGAGCTCGTGTGCATCGCTTCGAGCACGGGCGGCCCGCCCGTGCTCGAGACGCTGCTGACCGCGATCCCCCGGGGCTTCGAGCTGCCGGTCGTCGTCGCGCAGCACATGCCCGAGATCTTCACGCGCTCGATGGCCGAGCGCTTCGCCGACCTCTGCGCCGTACCCGTACGCCACATCGAGCCCGACTCGATGATGGAGCCCGGCGTGGTGCACATCTGCCCGGGCGGCTCGAACACACACCTGCGCCGCCTCGGCCGCTCGACCACGCGCTTCGTCGTCGACCGCCTGCCCGAGGACACGCTGTATTACCCCTCGGCCAACGTTCTCTTCAGCGACGCCGCTAAGCGCTACGGCGCGAGCGCCTTGGCCGTGGTCTGCACCGGGATGGGCGACGACGGCCTGCGCGGCGCCCGCGAACTCCACGCCGCCGGCGGCGTCGTGCTCGCCCAATCCGAAGAAACCTGCGTGGTCTACGGCATGCCCAAAGCCGTCACGCAGGACGGCTTGGTGGAGGCGTCGCCTACCCCGGCCGAACTGGCCGCGACGCTGGCGGGGTTGGCGGGCGGCACGCGCGTAGGACGTCTGGCGGGCTGAACCCGACCGGGCGCACAACAACGGGCGTCTCCCGACGCCCGTTGCCCCTCCCCGCATCGCCGGCTAGAGTCACCGCCCCTCAGGGTGCGTACCCAAGTGGCCAAAGGGGGCAGACTGTAAATCTGCTGGCATACGCCTTCGGAGGTTCGAATCCTCCCGCACCCACTGTCCGCCCGACGGCGCCGGCTCCGCCGGCGCCGTGTCTCTTTGAGTGTGCCGCTCGCCCCAGCCGCCCGAAACAGGCTCGGGGTTGGCGACTGCCGGGCTCGGGCCCGACCAGGTGACGAGCCCGACGAAGACGCCGGCGGCCGCGATCAGCGGGCTCGCCGCCACGCAGTTCCGCATCGCCAGACGCTGGCGCCAGCGTCGGCAGTCGCGGCGGAGCTTCGGGGGGTGGCTGGGCGATCGTCGGCGTCGCATCGTGGCCTCCCGTCAGCTCTGGTCGTCGGAGTTCGCGTCGCGGATGTCCGCCAGACGCCGTTCGGAGACCGCCATCGCCTGATCGATATTCTCGAGCCGCTGGCTCAGGCGCTCGTACTTCGCCATCGCGCGATCCGCGCGCCGACCGTCGGATCCGCGAGCGCGTGAGAGCTGCGCCTCGGCCTTGCGCTCGAGCTTCTGACGTCGACGCTCGAGCTTCTGCAGGCGACGCGCTTCGCGCCGCTCGGCCTTCTGACGCTGGCGCTCCAGCCGCTGCTGACGCTTGGCCTCACGCCGCTCGGCCTGACGCTGCCGGCGTTCGAGGCGGCGCTGCTCGCGCGGGCCGAGTTGCGGCTGCGGCGCGGGCGGCGCCATCGCGTCGGGCTGTGCATCGGGCTGTGCCTCGGCCTCGCCGCCGGGATCCTCGGCCCCCGCGTCCTGCCCCGACGGTTCCGCGGCCGGGTCGCCCGACGCGTCATCGCCCACCGACTCCGGCTCCGGCTGTTGCGTCGGGGTCAGCGGCGCCGGCGGGGCCGGCGGCATTGGGGGTTCGGCGGGCCGCTCCGCGGGGCGGAGCGCCGCGAGGTCCATCTCCCACTGCTCGCGCACGACCAGCAGGCGCGAGATGTCCGCGATCGCCGGGCTCATGATCTGCGAGGCAATCGAGACCGGCGCGTTCATCTGATAGAACATGTGATCGATGCGTTCGCCGGCGAACCTCGCAATCTCTCCTTGCAGGTGGATCGCGTAGTTCGTGAGCATCTCCTCCCGCTCGATCGCCAGGTCGTACACCTCCCACCCGGGCGCGCCGAGATCGATGAGGTCCTGGATCTCGAGAGCGAAGGTCATGCCCTGGTTATCGAGATCGTGGATCGACGCGTCGGTCATCTGATCGAGCAACACGATGGTCTCGGCGACGAAGACGTGGTGCTCGGGGAGCACCGGGGCGCCTTCGTTGATGAGCTGCGCGTGGGCGGCTGTCGCACCGCCCAGCACCACCGCTATGGCACAAGCGTGTTGATTCACTGAGTCGCCTCCTTGATTCGGGGAACAACTCAGTCATCGAGCGCGCAGGCCCATCGGCCCCATCTCGGGGAGGAGGCCGACCGCAAAACGACACCCCGGCCGCGCGTCTGGGCGGCCGGGGCGGGGATTGCCGGTTGTGCGGAGCGGGCGGGCTTATTGGCCCATCGTCCGGGCGAAGCGAAGGTCGAAGCGGGCGTCCTGCATGGCGAGGCGGATGCGCTGCTCGGCCTGCTTGCGCGCCTCGCGCAAGGCGATGACATCAGCGCGTGATCCGCCCGACCGGCGAACCTCGCGGAAGAGCTGCTTCCACTGGCCCCGCAGGTCGCGGCGGGCGTCGCGGTAGGAGACCTTCAGCGCGCGGTTGTCGTCGCGGAGCGCACGCCGCAGGTCGCGCTTGGTGGCGTAGATCATCGCGGGCTGATTCACCTCGAGCAGCGCGGGGTCCGAAGCAGCGCGGATGTCGTTGGCGATTTCCAGGCTCAGAGCCTCGAGGGCCGCGACGCCCTGCGCCGCGAGCGCCGAACCCGAAGCGCCCGCGATCGGCAGCAGTCCGCTCGCGACGCCCGCGTCGGCGATCGTCGCGCTCTCGATCGCGAGTTCGGCCTGGTGCACCGCCGCGTCGAGCGTCGCGACGTGCCCCGCCCACGCCTGCGCCACGCCCTGGATCTGCGCGGGGTCGCCGCCCCACGTCCGCAGCGTGGTCAGCGTGTTGATCGCCAGCCCGCGGATTTCGAGCGTCGCGAGCCGGGCGGTCTCGTGCAGCGCGGCTTCGGCGTCCAGCTCGGCCTCGATCAGCGCCGAGAACCCGACGCCCGACGCCTCCGACGACGTCAGAACGGCGACGGCCTGATTCTGGTGGGCCTCGATCTGTGCGAGATACTCCCCCGTGCGCACCTGAAGATTGTGCGTGGCGATGTCGAAGATCGCCTGATTGTGGGCGGCCCACGGGTTGCTCTGGGCGTGAACGTCGGCGGCGCTGGCGGTGAGGGCGGCTGCGCCCAACAGGGCGGCGCGAATGGTCGTCGTCATGACGGCTCCTCTGGTGATCGTCTCGTGCTCGTGTCGCGGCGGTGGGTTCCGGGGCCCATAAGCCGCGGTCCGATCAAGAGGTCGGCGATCAGACGAGGGCACTTCAGGCGGATTGCCAGGTGGAATCGCAGCAGCCCACACCGCCCCGGAGACCAGCGTCACCGAGCCCGCAAGGCCCGGTCGGCGGTATCCCGGACGCGGTCAGAGCGACCCGATGGCGACCGAGAGGCCGGTCATCAGCGCGATGCCGGCGGTGGTCCAGCCGATCGCGCCGGGCACGCCCGTCCGTTTGGCGCTGCCGGGCAGCAGGTCCATCGCGACCAGCGCCAGCATGGCCCCCGCGGCGAAGCCCATGCCCGCTGGCAGGAGCGGCGCGAAGAGCCACGTCAGCCACGCGGCGAAGGGAGCCACGGCGGGCTGGGGCAGGCTCGTCGCGATCGCCCAGAGCACGCACTTCCACGCCGCGATCCCCTTCGAGCGCAGCGCCACACTGATCGCCAGCCCCTCGGGGACGTTGTGAAAGGCGATCGCGGTCGTGATCGCGGCGCCGAAGGACAGCCCCGCGTCCTCCTTGGTGGTCGCAAAGGCGACACCGACGGCGACCCCCTCGGGAAACGAGTGCGCGGTCATCGCGGCAACGATCAGCAGGGCCGCGGCCCCGCCCGACTTGCGCAGGCCCGCGATGTCGAAGTGCTCGTTCTCGTCGAGCCAACGCGCGGTCAGCAGGAAGAAGAGCACGCCCGCCAGAACGCCGGCGATGACCTCCAGCGTCGGCATCGGGTCCACCACGACCAGGCCCTCATAGATGAGGTAAGCCGAGGCGGCGGCCATCATGCCCGCGGCCAGGCCCTCCATCGCCCCTCCGAGCTTCGTCGAGACGTCGCGCACAAAGAAGAACGGCACGGCCCCGACGCCCGTGGCGATCGCCGTCAGCAATGCGGCAAAGAAGACGACGATCAGCAGCCCGGTGAGTTCGGTCACACGTGGATCTTCGGCCCACCCGAGTGGGCGGTCGCCTGAGACTCAGACTCACCTGCGCACCGCCTTAAGGCTGCCCCCACTCCCATCAGGGAAACTCGCCCGGCGTGTCCCTCGCCGGTGGGGTGCAGGTGCACCGTGGACGCCCCGATACACTCTGAGCCCATGTCGCACGCCGCTCACCCATCCACAAGCCCGTCGGGGCGCACGCCACCGGAACAAGCCGGCGAGGCGCCGGTGATCCGCGTCACCGACCTCGTCAAGCGGTTCGATGGGCGGGCGGTGCTCGACGGCGTGACGTTTCACGTCAATCGCGGCGAGACCATGGTGATCATGGGCGGGTCGGGCTCGGGCAAGAGCACGATGCTGCGTTGCATGATCGGCTCGCTCCGCCCGGAGGAAGGGAGCGTCGAGCTCTTCGGCGAGAACATCTGCGCAATGGCGGGCGAGGAGGAGCTCAACCGCGTGCGACGCAAGTTCGGCATCCTCTTTCAGAGCGGGGCGCTGTTCAACTCGATGACCGTGGGCGAGAACGTCGCCCTGCCGATCCAAGAACACACCGACTTGGCGCCGGAGATCATCGAGATCCAGGTCAAGATCAAGCTGGAGCTCGTCGGCCTGCGCGAGCACGCCGACAAGTTCCCCGCGCAGATCTCCGGCGGTATGAAGAAACGCGCCGGCCTCGCCCGAGCGCTGGCCCTCGACCCTCAGATCCTCTTCTACGACGAGCCCTCGGCCGGCCTCGACCCGGTCACGAGTGCCGAGATCGACCAGCTCATCGTCGACCTCACGAAGAAGCTCGGCGTCACGAGCGTGGTCGTGACCCACGAGATGGATTCGGCCTTCACCATCGCCGACCGCATGGCGATGTTCGACAAGGGGCGGATGCTGTGCGTCGAGCCGCGCTCGTGGTTCGAGCGCCTGCGCGACACGCC
>CAYTSW010000142.1:0-6908 GCA_964440605.1 uncultured Phycisphaeraceae bacterium
GCCCGCACCCGAGCCATCGGGCGACGGCGCGAGTGTGGAGGAGCCGGTCGAGCGCGTCGAGCATGCCGAGCCGGAGCGGGAACCGGCGCAGGACCAGACGCCGATATCCGATCCCCTTGCGACGGCGAACGATGAGCCCGACCCGCTTGCGCCGCAGCAGTTGTCGCGGGCGGAGATGTTGGATCAGGCGCGGGCGATCCTCCAGCGGGCGCGGCGCGTCGGCTGAACTTCCGAAAAACACCACCCCAGCCCGTGCAACCCTCAAGGGTGGAGCGGCAAGGTCCGATGACGAGAGCGCCATGCCACGAGACACCCCAAGCGGCGTCCTGCCGACCAAGCCCGTCAGCGTCCCCTGCGACACGATCCTCCCGGAGGCGGGCGACGGCTTCGTGCTCTCGCCGCCGCTCGAGCGCGTCGTCAAGCGGTCGCTGTTGTATCTCCAAGCCGGCTACCCCGTTCACCTGGCGGGACCGGCGGGCACCGGAAAGACGACGCTGGCGTTTCACATCGCCGCGACGCTCGGGCGACCGACGACGCTGATCCACGGCAACGACGAGTTCGGCACGTCCGACCTCATCGGGAAAGAGTCGGGCTATCGCAAGAGCATGGTCGTCGACAACTTCATCCACTCGGTGCTCAAGACCGAGGAGAACATGAACGTGACGTGGTCCAACAACAAGCTGACCACCGCCTGCGAGCAGGGGCACACGCTCATCTACGACGAGTTCAACCGCACCAAGCCCGAGGCCAACAACATCCTGCTGGGCATCTTCGAGGAGCGCATCCTCAACCTGCCCAAGAGCGGCGGGTACATCAACGTCCACCCCGAGTTCCGGGCCGTGCTCACCTCCAATCCCGCCGAGTACGCGGGCGTGCACCGGGCGCAGGACGCGCTGATGGACCGCCTGATCACCATCGACGTGCACCACCACGACGCCCAGACCGAGCGCGAGATCACCGTCGCCAAGAGCGGTCTGGAGTCCAACGACGCGGCGTTCGTCGTGCACCTCGTGCGCGGTGTGCGTGAGCTCGGCGAGACGCGCTACCGCCCGACGATCCGCGCCGCGATCTCCATCGCCCGCATGGTCCGCTTCGCCGGCGCCGCGGTCGACCCCGAGGACGATCTCTTCGCCGACATCTGCTGCGACCTGCTGTTCGAGGACTTCCGCGACGGCGGGGACTACTCGCCCGAGGACTTCCGAGCCTTTCTGCGGGAGTTGCACGCGGACGGCGCCGGTGTCGCCTCGACGAGCCGCGCCCGCGCTAAGAACCGCGCGTCGTCTACCTCCACGCAACGCCGAGCGGCCTGACGGAAGGACCCGCCATGCATCACCCCAAGCCGCGCAAGGGTCTGCGAGATATCCGTTCGGCGGCGTCGAGCACGGGCGTCGGCGCCAGCTCGTCGAAGGTCTACATGCGCCTGTCGGCGCTGGAGGTCGAGCGCCAGCGATGCCTGTCCGAACGCCGCGGCGCGCTGGAGCGCGCCAGGGAGTGCGACCAGCGGCTGGAGCAGCTCGACGAACGCATGGCGAAGCTGCACGGCCACATCGCCAGCGAGCTCGAACGCACGGAGCATGAGCGCGGGCGCGGCGACGCGGCCCCAACGAACCACCCAACAAGGGTCGTGACGCGGAACGACATCCGCCCGGCCTCGCCCACTCGGATCACCTACTGAAGCGGGCGTCGCCCGCGTGAGGAGACGTCATGCGCATCAACTGTCTGAGCTGCGGCCACCGCTTCGAGGCCGACGACGCGTACAGCGACTACGAAGGCCCGATCAAGTGCCTCGTGTGCGGCGGGATGATGAACATCCGCATCGAGGAGGGCATGATCAAGGCGATGGCGCCCTTCGCGATGACGCCACCCGTGTCCTTCCCCCAGCAGGACGAGACGCGCCAGGCCGCGTGAGCCTTCGTCGAACGCATAGAAGAGGAGCAGCGATATGAGCGCTGGAGATGCGCCGGTCTATGTCTACGCCATCACCCGCACCGGAGCCGTGCAGACCGAGGGCGTGCTCGGGCTCGACGATGCGCCGGTCACGCTGATCGAGGACGGCGAGCTGTCGGCCGCGGTCAGCACGGCACCGCGCGGGCGCATCCGCCCGCAGCGCAAGCACATCGCCGCGCATCAGCGGGTGCTGACGGCGTTGAACGAGCAGGCGACGGTGCTGCCCATGTCGTTCGGCACGGTCGCCGACGACGCCGACGCCGCGATGGAACTGCTCGAGACGTGCGCCGAGGACTTCCAGGAGCAGCTCGAGACCGTCGCGGGCCGCCTGGAGATGTCACTGCGGCTGGTGTGGGATACGCAGAACGTCGTGGATTTCTTCGTCGCGCGGAATGAAGAACTCGAACAGATGCGCAAACAGATCGCAGAGCGCGCCGCTGAGTACACGCGTGAAGACATGATCGCGGTGGGTGAGCGGTTCGCGAAGGTGCTCGAAGCCGAACGCGAGGCGCTGGTGGAGCGTGTGCAGGCGGGGATCGCGTGCGCCGCGGTGGACGTCGTGGTCAACCCGCCGCGGGACGATCGCGAGGCGGTGAACCTCGCGTGCCTGATCGAGCGCGACGGCGAAGAGGCGTTCGAGCGCGCGCTTCAGCACCTGGCCGAGGGCTTCGGCGAGGAGTTCATCTTCGACTACAGCGGTCCCTGGCCGCCCCACCACTTCGCGCGGCTCGACGTGCAGACGCCCGCCAGCGGGCAGAATCAGGCGGCCTGATGTTCTTGATCGACGACCTGTTGATGTCGCCCTTCAAGGGGTTCATGTGGATCGTCAAGGAGATCCACAACGCCGCGATGCAGGAGGTCTCGGCCGAGACCGACCGCCTGACGCGCGAGCTGGGCGAGCTGTACACTCGCCTTGAGCGCGGCGAGATCGACGACGACACGTTCGACCAACGCGAGGAAGAGATCCTCGACCGCCTCGACGAGTTGCACGAACTGGCGACGGGCCAGAGCGCGGACGACGACGAGGATGACGATGAGGACGACGGCCCGACGACGGGCGTGCGGGTGCTCGACCTCGACGAAGCGCTGGCGGCGGAAGCCGCGGCCGAAGCCGAGGGCGAAGAAGACGAGGTGGAGCGCGATGGCGGATGAGCTGCTGCCCGACGACATGCCGTTGTGCGAAGTGATCGACCGGCTCCTGAACAAGGGGGTCGTCGTGCACGGCGAGGTGACGATCGCGGTCGCGAACATCCCCATGCTTTACCTCGGCCTCCAACTCGTCCTCGGATCGGTGGACGCGGTCGGCAAGCCGACGCTCGGTGAAGGAGGCGCACGATGACACAGGCGCAGATCGCTCAAAGCGGTGACGAACAGGACCTGGACCTGCTCGGCGCGCTCGGCGAGGTGTTCGATCTCGATGTGGTGGAAGAGGACGACGCGCTGCGCGAGGCGTTCGGCAAACCGCCGGATCAGGCGGTGAACATCGATCCGGACTCGGTGCAGCAGGGCCTCGTGAAACTGGTGTTGACGCTCATCCGGATGATCCACGATGTATTGGAACGTCAGGCGATTCGCCGAATCGACGGGGGTGGGCTGACCGATGAGGAGATCGAGCGGCTGGGCGTGACGCTCATGCGTCAGGCCCAGGCCATCGAGCAACTGCGCGAGCAGTTCGACCTCGCGCCGGAAGACCTCAACCTGGAGCTCGGCCCACTGGGCAAGCTCTGCTAACGGGAAGTATGCATGGGTCAGCGAGCGGGCACATCCATGAACTCCACCAACCTCGCGGACCTGCTCGAGCGGGTCCTCGACAAGGGTGTGATGATCGCAGGCGACGTGCGCATCCAGCTCCTCGACATCGAGCTGCTGACCATCCAGTTGCGCCTGGTCGTCTGTTCGATCGACAAGGCCAAGGAGATGGGCATGGACTGGTGGGCCAACAGCCCGCTGTTCCACAACGAGAACAAGGAGTCGGAAGAGGAAGTTCAGGCGCTGCGCGAGCGCGTCGCGACGCTCGAAGCGGCGCTGCGCGGCGACGACGAAGCGGCTCAGCGCGTGTTGTCCGAATCGACGCCGCCAGCGGTCCAACCCCCGGAGACGCGATGACGGCCCATCGAACCGTGCACTACGTGCCCGTGATCCACGAGGCGGCCGACTTGGGTGCCATGCAGGACACGGTCCGCGCGCGTACGGAGGCGGCGTCCGGCGCCGGGTCATGGCGTGACAAGCAGACGCGCGTCGCCGCCCTCTGGGACGAGATCGAAGCCTGGGCCGGCGCGCTCGATTGCTCCTGCGGCGTCTGGCGCGTCTACCAGGACGGCCTGCCCGTCTGCGGGCACGAGCAGCGCATTGTGAACGACCTCGCGGCCCAGGGCAGCAGGAACCATCGGCTTGTCAAGCGGCTCGTCGAGCGCGGCGCGGTGCTGATGGGCACGGAGTCGCCCGAGCTGCTTCTGCGCGAGTACGAGGGGATCAAGCGGGCCGCGGAGTCGGGCCGCGAACCCGACGCCGAGCAGGCGCGCATCCTGCTCGACGAGCGCGACGCGTTCATCGCGCAGCGGATCCTCGACACGCTCGAACCGGGGGCGACCGGCGTGCTGTTCATCGGGCTCCTCCACGCCGTGCACGACCATCTCCCCGATGACGTGATCGTGATCGACACCTTCAACGTTCTCAAGGACGAGCACGACGGCCCGGACGAAGCGACCGGACCGCGACGCGCCGCCTCGTAAGGAGCAGACCATCATGGGCGACACCAACAAGGGCAACCGCCCCGGCGGCAATGCCAACTTTCTCGACGGGCTCACCAACCTCATCTCGTCGCTCGCCGACCTCGCCGAGAAGGGCGAGCAGCTCAAGCGCGACGGCACGCTCAAGACCGACGACGGCAAGGAGTACCGCGTCCAGTACGGGGTGAACATCCGCACCGCCTCCGACGGCCGCGGCGGACGCGACGTCAAAGTTGAGCCCTTCGGCAACGTCAAGCACGACAAGAACACCGGCGAGGCGTCCGTCGCCGAGATCCGCGAGCCCGCGACCGACGTCTTCGAAGAAGACGATCACGTGCTCGTCGTCGCGGAGATGCCCGGCGTGGCGCAGGAGAACGTCGAGGCGACGGTGGAGGGCGACATCCTGACCATCGCCGCCGACCAGGGCGAGAAGCGCTACCGCAAGGAGGTCCTGCTCCCGCAGCCCTTCGAGGCCGAGGCGATGGCGGTGACGATGAACAACGGCGTGCTCGAGATCAAGCTGTCGCGCTGAGCGCGGGGAGGAGCGTGACCATGGCGGATCGTGAGCCGACGTCGCCGGGGAACACGACGCTGCGCCTGCGCGTGGGCGAGGCGCGCAACGCCGACGTGGGGCGCGCCATCGCACGCCTCGACCCGGCCGACCTCAAGACGCTGGGCGTGCGCATCGGCGACACCATCTCCATCCGCGGGAAGAAGACCACCGTCGCCCGGGCCATGCCCGCCTTCCAGGAAGACCGCGGCAAGAGCCGCGTCCAGATCGACGGGCTCACCCGGGAGAACGCCGGCGCCGGCATTGACGACCAGGTCGAGCTCGCGCCCGTCAAAGCGCAGGGCGCCGGCTCCGTCACGCTCAAGCCGACCAACGTCGCCCCAAGCCAGCGCGACCTCGATTACATCGGCGGGCTGCTCGACGGCGTCGCGGTGATGAGCGGCGACCGTGTCCGCGCCACGCTCTTCGGCAATCGCAGCGCCGACTTCGTCGTCCAGAAGACACAGCCCGGCGGGCCGGTCCTCATCAACCCGACGACGTCGCTCGTTGTCGAACGCGCGCCCGACAAACAAACCGCCGGTGGACCCGCGGCGGTGAGTTACGAGGACATCGGCGGCCTGGGCAACCAGCTCGCGCGCATCCGCGAGATGATCGAGTTGCCCCTGCGCTACCCCGAGGTCTTCCAGCGCCTTGGCATCGACCCGCCCAAGGGCGTGCTCCTGCACGGTCCTCCCGGCACCGGTAAGACGCTCATCGCCCGCGCCGTCGCCCACGAGACCGAGGCCAACTTCTACACGGTCTCCGGGCCCGAAGTGATCCACAAGTTCTACGGCGAGAGCGAAGCGCACCTGCGCAAGATCTGGGACGAAGCCACGCGCAAGGGCCCGAGCATCATCTTCCTGGACGAGATCGACTCCATCGCCCCGCGGCGCGACAACGTGCAGGGCGAGGTCGAAAAGCGCGTCGTCGCGCAGTTGCTCGCGCTGATGGATGGGCTCAACTCGCGCGCCAACGTCATGGTCATCGCCGCGACCAACCTGCCCAACAACATCGACCCCGCGCTGCGCCGCCCCGGACGCTTCGACCGCGAGATCACCATCCCCATCCCCGATCGGCACGGGCGCGAGCACATCCTGGGCATCCACAGCCGCGGCATGCCGCTCGGCGACGACGTCGACATGCGGCACCTCGCGTCGATCACGCACGGGTGCGTCGGGGCCGACCTGCAGGCCCTCTGCCGCGAGGCCGCGATGGCGTGCCTGCGCACGATCATGGACGAAATCGATTTCTCGATCGCCTCGATCCCGTACGAGCAGCTCGCGACGCTCGAAGTGACGATGGAACACTTCCGCCAGGCGCTCAGCGAGGTCGAGCCCTCGGCGGTGCGCGAGGTCTTCGTCGAGGTGCCGAACATCTCGTGGGACGACATCGGCGGATTGGAGGACGTCAAACGCCGCGTGCAGGAAGCCGTCGAGTGGCCCATCGATCACCCGGCGGTCTTCGAGCGCGCGGGCGTGAAGCCCTCCAAGGGGATTCTGCTCGTCGGCCCACCCGGCGTGGGCAAGACGATGATCGCCAAGGCCGCGGCCAGCCAGACCAACGCCAACTTCATCTCGGTCAAGGGCCCCGAGCTCATGTCGCGCTTCGTCGGCGAGAGCGAAAAGGCGCTGCGCGAGGTCTTCAAGAAGGCGCGCCAGGCGGCGCCCTGCCTGATCTTCTTC
>CAYTSW010000143.1:0-6877 GCA_964440605.1 uncultured Phycisphaeraceae bacterium
AGATCGTTTCACGTGACTGGAGTTCAGACGTGTGCTCTTCCGATCTGACGGGGCTGGTGGCGCCCGAGCGGGTGCCGCCGCTGATGCGGGCGATGGATCTGCTGGTGCATCCGAGTTATCGCGAGGGATTGCCGCGGACGGTGGTGCAGGCGCTGCTGGCGGGGACGCCTGTAGTCGCGAGCGACGCCGACGGAACCCGGGAGGTGGTTCGGGATACAAAGACGGGCCGGCTGGTGCCCGTGGGTGACTCGGGGGCGTTGCGTGAGGCGGTGTGTTGGATGGCGGATCGGCGAGAGGAAGCGCGGGCGACGGCGGAGGCGGGGCGGCGTCTGTGCGCCGACTGGTTCGACGCGCGGGTGATGGTGGAAGCGCTCGAAGGCGTGTATGAGCGCGCGATCGAAGAGGCGAGGCGTGGGTAGGTGGTCTGCGATCCTTGCTGCGGGCGTGCTGATGATGCCGGTCGCGCCGGCGTGCGCACAGGTGCTCAATCTCACGGGGCGTCCCGCGGAGCCCGGAGGTCGTTCGGTCTTTCACGCGATGGCGGTGCGAGCCGAGCGTCGAGCTCTTGAGGCGCGGGATGTGCTGGAGGCGCTGCCGCGAGCGCCGCGCGGGGGGTCGCAGATCGATGTCGAGCATGTTGCGCATCGTGCGCGGGCCGCGGTGCGTGCGCTCGCCCATCGTCTGCTGGATGCGGAGGGCGTTGATGCGTCGGCCCGCGACCTGCGCCTGCTCGACGGATTGCTGGTGTGGGAAGCGGTGGACGAGGTGGATGCGCTGGGGCGGGAGCTTGAAGAAACAGTGGACGCAGCGCGGCGCGAGGCGTTGGCGATCGCGTTGTCGGGCTTCGCCGAGCGTGCGCGCGCGCTCGTGCTCGCGCCCTTGAGCCTGCCGCCCACGGACCGGGCGATGACGCAGCGGCTGCGTGGGGTCGTGGGAGAGCTGTGGCCCTTGCTGGATGTAGCAGGCCGCGCCTGGGTGCTGGACGCGTGGGTTGTTGCGAGCGAGGGGCCGGCGGTCGCGACGTCGCGCGCCAGCGGGCTTGACGCGTTCGGATGGTCACCAGAGGACCGCGTGATCGTCGAGCGGGCGTTCGACGTGCTGGCGGTGCTGGAGCGATCGGCGTTGCACGAGCGTCGAGCGCGTCGGTCGGCGGCGGCCCTCGCGGATGCCGCGGCCGGGCTGGAGAAGATCGCGACGACCCGAGCGACCGCGGGCCGCGCCGGCGCGGCGGCGGCGGCGATGCGTCGGGCGTGCCAGACGATCGGGGACCCGACGGAGCGACCTTCAGCGATGGTGACGCTCGAGCGGATCGCGGCGACCGCCCGCGTGAACGAACGGCTGCTCCGGTTGCTGGGCGATTCGCGCGAGCGTGAGACCGCTGCGGCGTTGGCCGAGGCGTTGGTGGGCCAGGCGGCGGCGCCGGTGTCGCCCGCGGCGGTCGGTGATGACGACTTCCTCGGCGTGACGCGCGTCATCGATCGGTTGTTGGACGTCGTGGAGTCGCGGCAGGCTTTGCCGGCGCGTGACGAGGCGTCGCGCGACACGCGGCGTGCGTGGCACGCGCTGGAACGCGATCACCTCGAGGCGCTGGAGCGCGCGGTCGAGCAGATGCGCGGGCTGCCCTATGAGCCCCGGGACTCGTCCTCGCCCGCGGTGGTTGCAGCGCTTGCTCACGTGCATCGGACGGTGCGGCGGATGGGGGTGTTGATGGACGGGGACCGTTGGGTGAAAGAGCTTCGGCTCGGCGGGCCGTTGCGCGAGCGGATCGGGCCTTCGATGGTGTCGCCCTTGGACAAGGCGATCAGCGACTTTCTGCACGAGCAGATGCGCATCGCGCGAGACGAGGAGGAGCGGACGGCGGCGCTGGACACGATCCTCGAGTTTCGCGACCAGGCCGAGGCGCACTTCGCGCACCCGGCAGAGGAGCGGCTGCTGGGGCACGGCATCGGCTGGGCGCCGGACGGGCTGGTCGACCGATTCGAGGGGCGGCTCCGGGCGGCACGGGACGCGTGGGTGGAGGCGTGGGCGTCGCAACGGGCGTCGCGCCGGGTGGTGGCGTCGGCGCAGCTCGAGCTGTTCGGGCGCGCCCTGGACGCGGTGCACCTGGTGGAGCGGGCGTCGGATGACGATGCGTGGGCGGCGATGGAGCGGCTGCCGATGCCCATGCTCGCGGACGGTTCGCCCGAGGCGTTGCTCGATCGCATGCGCGAGCTCGCGACGGGCGCGCTCGCGGTCGCGGCGCGCAACGACATTCGGAGCGAGGGCGATGATGGGGATGCGCGCACGCGGCTGCGGGCGATCGAGCTGGCGCTGCGGCCTTGCGCCATGATCGTGGCGCTGGGCGAGCTCGGTCGGGCGAGCGCGTCTTCGAGCGAAGGCCGGCCGGACGATCTGGCGCGGCTGATCGCGTGCGTGGGGGTGTCGCCGCGGCCCGATCATCCGCTGCATGCGGCGCGCCATGACATCGGGGCGTTCGCGCGCTGGCTGCGCGAGCTGGAAGCGATGGCGGACCTGAGCGGCGATGTGATGGCGTCGGATATTCTGGACTTCCTCGCGGAGGTGTCGGCGGACGCGGCGCCCGTGATCGAGGCGGCGACGACGCCCTGAGGGGCGGGAGGCGAGCGATGGCACGCGTGCTGGTGGTGGGCCCACACCCCGACGATCAGGAAGCGGGGATGGGCGCGACGGTCGCCAAACTCGCGGCGGAGGGGCACGACGTGCTGCTGCTCGATTTGACGAATGGCGAGCCGACGCCGCTGGGCGATCCCGGGACGCGGGCGAAGGAGGCCGCGGCTGCCGCGGAGTTGCTGGGCGTGAAGCGCATCACGCTGGACCTGCCCAACCGCTGGGTGGAGCACTCGATCGAGGCGCGGCGGCAGGTCGCGGGCGTGATGCGCGAGCATCAGTCGCAGATCGTCTTCACGCCCTTCTTCGAGGATGCGCACCCGGACCACAAGGCGGGGACGCGGATCGTCGAGGATGCGCGGTTCGACGCGAAGCTGACCAAGGCGGGCCTGCCCGGCGAGCGGTGCTACCCGCGCTGGCTGTTCTACTACTACGCGACGCACCTGCGCTGGGTCGCGAACCCGACGTTCTGCATCGACGTGACGGGGTACGAAGACATGAAGGTGCGGGCGGTCAAGGCGTACCACTCGCAGTTCGTGGCGCCGGTGGAGCAGATGCTCTCGGCGGGCGGTGGTGTGCCCCACGCGGGCGGCGCGGTGGTGCAGGACGCCGAGGTGTGGCTGCGCGCGGGGATGACGTACTTCGGCACACGGATCGGGACGAAGGCGGCCGAGCCCTTCTTCTCGAAGGAGCCGGTGGCGCTGTGGTCGTTGGACTCGTTACCGCTTTGAAAGGCAGGTACGCAGAGACGCAGGGGGGACAGAAGACGCAGAGGTAGGCAATGGGGAGGAGAGGGGGAGAGGTGACTGCTGGGTGCCACGGGTTGCTTGCAACCCGTGCTTGTCCGGGCGGACGGGAGTGGAAGGCTACCGAGCTTGCGCTCGGTGCTCGTTGACGGTCTTGCCTTCGAGCCTTCGTACCTGGCCCTTACGCGTACACCTCGAGGAAGACCCGCTTGGTGTGCTTGATCTTCTTGTGGAGCATTTTGCGGTTCCACTTGACGCTGGGATCGAGGATTTCGGGGTCGACGTGAAGGTATTGCTCGCGGGTGTGTTCGGGGAAGTCGTCGGCGAGGGCGCGGAAGATGCCGAGTTCCATGCCGGCGATGCCGCAGACGTAGATGAGGTTGTCGTCGCGGGCGATCTGCGCGCCGAGCTGGTCGCGGTGGGTCTGGAGGCGTTCCTGGACGTACATGCGGTCGTGGCCGTCGTCCTGCTTCTCGCGGCTGAGGGCCGTGATGTAGTGGAAGCTCTCGTGCTGGGCTTCGAGCGCGCGGAGTTCGTCGTGGTAGATGAGGTCGGTGTGGTAGGGGGCGCCCATGACGAGGGTGATGGGGTTGGTGACGCCGGTCTCGATGAGGTCCATGATCATGCCGCGGTAGGGCGCGATGCCGGTGCCGGTCGCGAAGAAGAGGTAGCTGTGGTCCTCAGGCTTTTTGGGGAGGACGAAGCGTTTGCCGGCGGGGCCGGTGACGAGGACGGTGTCGCCTTCCTGCGCATCGCAGAGGTAGTTGGAGGCGACGCCGAGGAAGAGCTTGTGGGAGTCCCAGTGTTCGTCGATGGTGCGCTTGACGGTGGTGGAGACGATCTTGCCCTGGCCGTCCTCGCCGCGGGAGGGGTTGGCGAGTGAGTAAAGGCGGACGGCGTGGGGGCGGCCCTTGTCGTCTTCGCCCGGCGGGATGATGCCGATGGACTGGCCCGGCACGCAGAGGCCTTCGAGGGCGGTGCCGCTGACGTCGATCTCGACGTGGCGGACGAACCCGGCGGCCTTTCGGGTGGCGGTGCAGATCTCGTTGCGGACGATGGTCGCCTGCCCGGGCTCGTTGGGCTTGTAGGCGTGCATGGTGACGTCGCGGAGCTCGGGAGCGGGGACGGTGGGCGTGTCGGGCATGGGTCTTCCGGGGCGGTTGGCGGGGTGCTTGGAAGGTGATGGGGATGGTAGGGGGCGCGGGCGACGGGGCGAGCGGCTGCGCGAGCCACAACGGCGCGGGTGCTCCGGGATTCCCCGAACGGTGTGTGTGCGTTGTGTTCACGTTGCGCCTTGAGCATTGCGGTTCGTCGCGTGACCGGCGAGGATCGGGGCGTCACGAAGGAGGCCTGCGATGGGTGAACTCAATCGAGCGGTGGTGGCGGCGAGCGTGCTGGGGTTGGCCGGCGTGGCGATGGGCGAAGAGAACGCCCGCGCAGCCGGGCAGACCGCGACGGGCTACGTCTTCCACGACATCAACGGCAACGAGCGCAAGGACGCCGGGGAGCCGGGCGTCTCGGGGGTGCTGGTGTCCAATGAGCGGGACGTCGTCATGACGGACGGGAGTGGGTACTACGAACTGCCGGTGGATGACGACACGATTTTGTTCGTCATCAAGCCGCGGAACTGGCGCACGCTGATCGACGATCACAACCTGCCGCGGTTCTACTACATCCATAAGCCGAACGGCTCGCCCGACCTGAAGTACGGCGGCGTCGCGCCCACCGGGCCGCTGCCCGAGTCCGTCGATTTCCCGCTCTACCCGACCGAGGAGCCGGACCGGTTCAATGTGATCCTGTTCGGCGACCCGCAGCCGTACTCGATCGAGCAGGTCAACGAGTTTGCGCAGGACATCATCCCGGAGGTGATCGACTTCGTGGAGGCGGAGGGCGCGGCGTTCGGCGTCTCGCTGGGCGACCTCGTGGGCGATGACCTCAACTTGTTTCACCCGCTGAACGACTTCGTCAGCAGCGTCGGCATTCCCTGGCGGAACGTCTACGGCAACCACGACATGGACTTTGACTCCCCCGGCGATGAGCACGCCGACGAGACGTTCAACCGTGTGTACGGGCCGACGACGTATGCCTTTCAGTATGGCCCTGCACTTTTCGTCGTGATCGACAACGTGATCTACAACGGGCCGACGGAGGATCGGCCGAAGGGGTCGTATCAGGCGGGTTTGACTGATGATCAGCGTGCTTTTTTGAACAACTTCGTTGACTCGTTCTGGCCGAAGGAGCAGCACGCGCAGGCACCTCTGACGTCTCGCCTGAAGCGTGTTCGGCGTGATGCTGCGAGGTGGGCTGAGTTGAGATCCGTAGCGGGAGAGGCGTTGCCGCTCCGTTACGGGGTTGCGACGCTCTTCTTTACGATGATGCACATCCCGGCCGTCGAGTTCGACAATCCGGCCGCTGAGATAATATCGCCATATGCTCGCGCGCAAGGCGCGGCTCCCCTATCCATTGCTGCCCATTGGCACCGTCAGCATTACTTCCCCCTGGAGGGCGGCCACCACCATCTCGTGCACGCCACGACTTCCGGCTCGTGGTGGCAGGGCGCGCCGGATGAGTTCGGCATCCCGCACACGATGATGCGAGACGGCAAGCCGAACGGGTGGTCGGTGTTGACGGTCGATCCCGAGCTCGAGCGGGGGTACGAGGTGCGGTTCAAGCCGGCGCGTCGGCCCTGGTCGGACCAGATGCACATCGTCGCGCCGGACGCGGTGTGGCCGCGCGAGGCGGGGGAGACCGATGTGGTTGTCAATCTGTACTCGGGCAGCGAGCTGTCGAAGGTGGAGATGCGCGTGGTGCACGCGGGCGATGAGGGGGCGGCGACGGGCTGGAAGGTGATGGAGACGTTCGAGGGCGTCGACCCGTACTGGCGGCGGCTGAAAGACTTGCAGGAGACCGACAGCCCGCCGCCGGGGCGCAAGCTGACTGGGCTGAACGCCGAGACGACGCTCTGGCGTGCGACGCTGCCGGCGGGCCTGCAGCCGGGCACGTACACCATCGAGGTGCGCGAGGAGAACATGTACGGGCACGTCCACACCAAGCGGCGTGTGATTCGCGTGTTGGAGGAGTAGGGGGTGCCGGAGGGAGTGGGGGACTCCGGGTGCCCGGCTACTGCGCAGCAGAAGCCGGTAGTTGACGTGTGGCACTCGTCCGGGTTCGGCTGCGCCGTACCCGGGCACCCGTGAGCGAAGCCAACCGCGTCGTCACCCTCCGCCGGGTTTGGCGTGGTAGCCCTGGGCGTTGAGGTGGTCGACGACGGCTTGTTGGTGGTCGCCCTGGATAATCAGTTCGTCGCCGTCGAGTCCGCCGCCGGCGCCGAGCTTGGTGCGCAGCGCTTTGAGGAGCGCTTTGAGGTCGGTGGCTTCGGGGTCGAGTTCGGCGATGATGGTGCACCACTTGCCGCGGCGTTTCTCGCGGCGGACGCGCGGGTGCTGGTGCTTGGGCAGCACGACGTCGCCCGCGGCGTTGCGGGGGCACCCGCATTCGCCGAGCGG
>CAYTSW010000144.1:0-6750 GCA_964440605.1 uncultured Phycisphaeraceae bacterium
GGGGGGGCGAATCCCGACACGCTCGATAGCGAATCCTCAGGCGTGAAATCCTCGCCATGTCGACAGAACCTGCCCGCGCGCGCCTCTATCATCCTTCGGTCTGACGAGAACCGCTCCCGTCTCACGAGAGGCAATCGCGGCGGTGGCTCATCTTCCTGTACCCTGTCGCCGCGTGACGCTTGGCTCGGCCCCTGCCGAAGTTGGTTGGTGCGAACATGACGCAGATGGAGACGATGCGAGCGACCTCGAGGGCAGGCGCCGACTCCGCGTCGACGCTCTGGCGCGATGCTGTCGAGATGGCCAAGCCTGGCATCGTGCAGATGGTCACCATCACCGCCGCGGTCGGCTTCGTTCTCGCCGCCATGGCCAGCGGCGCGGCTCTTTCCGGCGGGTTCTTCGTTGCGGCTCTCGGCGTGCTCGTCGGCACGATCCTCTCGGCCTCGGGCGCCAACACGCTCAACCAAGCGATGGAGCATCACCGCGACGAGCGCATGCTCCGCACGCGGTCGCGCCCCATCCCCGCGGGTCGCGTCTCCGTCGCCGCAGCGGTCACCATCGGCCTGCTCGAATCCGTCGTGGGCACGCTCGTCCTTTGGGCGCTGGCGGGCCCGGCGCCGGCGCTCGTCTCGGCGGTCACGATCGCCTCGTACCTGCTCGTCTACACCCCGATGAAGCCCCTGAGCACGCTGTCGACGATCGTCGGCGCGGTGCCGGGCGCGCTCCCGCCGCTCATCGGCTGGACCGCCGCCCAAGGGGGCTCGCTCGGCTCGATCCTGCAGCCGGGCGGGTGGTCGCTGGTCATGATCGTCTTCGTGTGGCAGATGCCGCACTTCCTCGCGATCGCCTGGATGTACCGCGAGGACTATGCGCGCGGTGGCTACCGCGTCCTGCCCGTGGTCGACCGCCAAGGCCTACGCACCGGCCTCGCCGCGGTTGCCTGGGCCGCTGCTCTCATCCCCGTCGCGCTCGCTCCGGCGCTCTGGACCGGCGGCGCGGTGGGCGTCGTCTCGACGGTCATCGGCGTGGTGCTCGGCGTCGCCTTCGCGGCGATGGCTCTGCGCTTCGCTATCCGGCGCACGTCCAAAGCCGCCCGCCAGCTCTTTTTCGCCTCGATCATCTACCTGCCCGTCGTCCTGCTCGTGATCGTCGGTGACGCCGCGCTGGTGCTCATGTTGTGACCCCGCCGGACCTCGCCGTCCGCTGCGACGGCCTCCGCCGCGTCTACCCGCGCCGCAAGGCCGATCCCATCGTCGCCCTCGACGACCTCTCGCTCCACGTCCCGACGAACGACTGGCTCGCCCTGCTCGGGCCCAACGGCTCGGGCAAGTCCACGCTCATCCGCCTGCTCGTCGGCCTCGAAGCGCCCGACGCCGGCTCGCTCGCCATCCTGGGCGCCGACCGCCCGACCGAGCCCGCCACCCGCCGACGCGTCAGCGTCGTTTTCCAGCACCCGGGCCTCGACAAGCTGCTGACGATCCGCGAGAACCTGCGCGCGCAGGCGGCTCTCTTCGGTCTCTCGTCCGCCGATACGCGCCAGCGCATCGCCGCGGTCGCCGAATCGGTCGACCTCACCGATCGTCTCGACGACCGCGTCGGCTCGCTCTCGGGCGGGCTCGTCCGCCGGGCCGACCTCGCCCGAGCGCTGCTGAGCAACCCCGAACTGCTCATCGTCGACGAACCGACGGGCGGCCTCGACGTCGCCTCCCGCCGAGCGTTTCTCGACCTGATCGACGCAACCCGCGCGGCCCGCACCGACGCCGCCGAGGCGTTCACGGTCATCATGTCAACGCATCACATGGACGAAGCCGAGCGGGCCGATCATGTCGCGCTGATGTCCAACGGGCGCATCGTCGCACAAGGCGAGCCGGCGCACCTGCGCAGCGAGCTGGGCGGCCGCGTGCTGACCACCACCGCCGAACACGAGCGCACGCTTACCAACGCCGGGCTTGCGATCCGCACGGCGAGCAGCCAGCGCATCGGCTCGGGCAACGCCGAGGCCATCGCGCGAGCCGCGGCTGAACTCTCCCGCTTCGGCGCGAGCTTCACCGTGCAGCCGCCGACGCTCGCCGACGTCTACCTTGCGCACACCGGCGCACGTCTCGACGACGCGCCGCCCGCGCCCAGCGCATCGTCCAAACGCGGGAGACGCCGCGCATGAACGCCGCTCTCTCGCTCACCCGCCGCGAGCTTGTGCGCACGCTCCGTCAGCCGACGCGGCTGATCGCGCTGCTCGGCACCGTCCTGCTCTTCTGGATCGTCGTCGGATCGGGCTTCGCCCGCTCATTCGTTCCGCCGAGTCTCAACGACGCCAGCAACGCCGACACGCTCGCCTACACCGCGTACCTCATGCCCGGCATGGTGCTGATGATCGTCCTCTTTAGCACCATCGTCTGGGCGATCACGCTCATCCAGGATCGGCACGAGGGCTTCCTCCAGTCCGTCCTCGTCAGCCCCGCGCCGGCATGGGCGATCGTCTTCTCCAAAACGGTCGCCGGCGTGCTGGTTGCGCTCGTGCAGGCCGTGCCGATCCTGCTCGCCGCGCCGCTATTGGGCGTTGAACTCACCGCGAGCGGCTTCCTGCTCGCCGTCCTTGCTTCGTCGCTCGCCGCGGGGGCCTTCGTGTGCCTCGGGCTCATCCTCGCCTGGCGCATCGACTCCATCGCGGGTTTCCACGGCGTGATGAACCTCGTCCTCCTGCCCATGTGGCTCCTCAGCGGCGCGATCTTCCCCGTCGACGGGGCCGCGGGCTGGATGCGCCTCGTCATGCTCGCCAATCCGCTCCACTGGGCCCACCGCGCCATGGCCGGCGCGCTCGATGTCGCACCGCCCGCGGGCGGCGTCGCCTGGGCCGTCGCCTCCGGGTTCGCCCTCGCCACCGCCCTCGTCGCCTGCGGCGTCATCGGCGGGCGTTCTACGATTCGGTCATGACCAGCACAGGCCCCATGCGAACCAGGAAGCTGACCGCCCCGGCCCTCCTCGCCGCCGTCGCGACGCTCACCGCCTGCGACGGGCCCGACCCGCAGGCCGAGGCCGACCGCCAGGCGATGGAAGCCCGGCGAGAAGTCCTCGCCCAGATGCGGATCCCGCCCTTCGCGATGCCCGACCAGACCGGAACCGTCCGCACGAACGACATCTTTGAGGGCGAGCACACGCTCCTGAGTTTCGGCTTCACCAACTGCCCGACCGTGTGCCCGATCATGCACGCCAACATCCAGCGCCTCACCAACAAGCTCGAGGGCACGCCCGTCCGCTTCGTCACCATCAGCGTCGATCCGGTGCACGACACGCCCGAGCGTCTAACCGAGTACGCCGACAAACGAGGCTTCGACACCGACCGCTGGACATGGCTCGCCCCCGACGACTGGCAGACCGTCCGGGCGATCGTCAACGACGGCCTCGGCTTCGAGATCTACGAAGACCCATCGGTCACCGCCACCCTCCCCGACGGCACCGTGATCAACAACATCTACCACCCCTCGCGGCTCTTCCTCGTCGGCCCCGAAGGCGACATCATCGAGATGTACCCCGGCGACGACGCCAATCAGCTCGACGCCATCACCGCCTCCATCCGGAGGATTCTCAACGGCGCGGCGTAAGAGTTTGTAGAGTCTGCGGTTACAGGTGCCGCCGGCTCCGATCAGCCGCGCGGCAAGGCCGTCACCGCGGAGGGCTTCACATGCTGCGCTGGGCCATCATCTTCTTCATCGTCGCGCTCGTCGCGGGCGTGCTCGGCTTCACCGCGCTGTCGGGCCTCGCGGCCGACGTCGCCAAGATCCTCTTCATCGTCTTCCTGGTGCTGCTGATCCTCGCGGGTATCGCCAAGGCGTTGCGCGGCAAGCCGCCGGTCTAGATCCCCATTACTCCGACGAGCGCCGGTCAGTCCTGCCGCCCGAGCACCTTCCACGCCGCGGGCAGGAGCGCTACGGCCAGGGCGATCTTGATCGCGGCGCCCGGCAGGTAGGGCAGCAGCATGCCCCACAGCAGGTAGTGGGGGAGTGAGCCGAAGCCGACGGGCAACGCCTCGCCCAGCAGGCCGATCCAGATTGCGCCCCAGCTCAGCCCGCCGCCGAAGATCACCGCGGTGCCGAGGGTCATCGCCATGACGGTACGCAGGGCCGAGCGGTCCCACCCGCGTTGGGCGAGCAGCCCGACGAGCCACGCCGCCGGCACGAAGGCCGCGAGGTAGCCGAGCGTAACACCCGGCACCGCGCCGAGGGCGAAGACCGGCAGCCCGAAGAACCCGAAGCCGAGATACGCCCCGAGTGCCGCGGCCCCGCGTCGCGCGCCGAGCGCCGCCCCGACGAGCAGCACGCCGAACGTCTGTCCGGTGATCGGCACGCCACTGGGCATCGGGATCGCTACCTGAGCGGTCAACGCGACGAGCAGGGCCCCGCCGAGCACCGCGAACGCATCCCATGTCAGCCCGGCGTTCAGCACTTGGGGACGCAGGCGATCAACGATCGGTGTCGCAGCAGTCGGTGTCATCATGCGAGCAGAATAACCACTCCCAGGGCCACGGGTCACCGCCCCCCGCCCGGCACGAGCTCCCGTGCCTCTTCCGTCAGATGCCGGTCGAGGATCATGACCAGTTCTTCCTCGTTGTCGCGCACGCGCCGGAGCGAGACGTTCGAGGGCTTGTCGTTCGAGATCACCGAGAAGATCAGCGTGCGCCCCGTCGCGTCGCAGATCACGTACCCCGACAAGGCCGACACGCCGTTGAGGTACCCCGTCTTCGCGCGCACCTCGTTCCCGGGTGTGCCCGAGCGGAACCGCTTGTCGAGCGTGCCGTCCGCCCCCGCCCGCGGGAGCGACGCGATGAAGGTGTCAGAGAGGCGCGGGTCGTTGCGAAGCGAGCGCAGCCAGGCCGCGATCGCCCGGGGCGTCACACGGTTGTCGCGGCTCATGCCCGAGCCATCGGCGACCGCGACCGCAGCCGCCAGTTCGGGCTCGATCCGCTCGCGCAGCAGGTCGCGCACCACGAACGCACCGGCCTCCCACGTCCCGGTTCCACCCGTCGACGCCTGTGCCGCGGCTTTGAGCAGCGCCTCGGCGTAGAGGTTGTGCGAGTCCACGTTGCACCGCTCGAGCGCAACGCTCATCGGCGTGCGCACGCGGAAGACTACCTCTCCCGCGTCCAGCGCCTCGTCCTCCGTCGGGCGACGCACCGGCGCGGGAGCGACGCCCGACGCCTCGGCGATCCGCTCGGCCAGCAGCCGCCCGAAGACTTCGGGTGGGTCGTGCACGGTCACTTCCACCGGGTTGGCGGCGTGTTTGACGTCGCCGCGCAGCGCGATCTGGTTCGACCCGAGTACGCGCGACGCCCACGCCGTGTGCCGCTTGCGCCCGCCCACGCTCTTGGCCTTGTTCTCCACCTCGATGAAGCTCAGCGCCGGCTCGACCGTCAGGTCGGGCCGCAGCCCCGCGCTGCGAGGCTCGGCGTACAGCTTCAGCATGTTCAGATGAAAGTTGATCCCCGCGACCTGCGCGCAGTACCAGCGGTTGAGCTGCGCGTCGGGCCATGACGGGTGCACAAAGGCGCGATCGAACACGCGGTCGTCGATGACGATCTCGCCGACGCTCGCCAGCGCGCCCGCCTCCCGCAACGCGTCCGTCCAGGCATCGAGGAACCGGTCGATCGGCAGCTTCATCGCTTCGAGCAGTTCCGGGTCGCCCAGCGCCGGGTCGCCCGAGCCACGCACTATCAGCCGATCGCGCCCGCCCGGCGCCGCCCCGCGCTCCAGCAGAAGCTCCGTCTTGAACTCATGCTCGGGCGAGAGCACATCCAGCGCCACGCCGCTGGTCAGCAGCTTCATGTTGGACGCCGGGATCACTGGCACGTCCGCCGGCGGCGTGCCCCGCGATCCACCTTCCGCGGGCGTGTCGCCCGCGATCACACGCCCCGTCTCCCCGTCCACGACGATCATCCCGAGCGTCAGCCGATCGCCGAAGGTGGCCCTCTCCAGCCACGCGTCGAGCTCGTTCTCCAGCGACTGCGCCAGTGCGGGCGACGCCAGCGCCGCCACCGCCACCATGCACGCACCCGCCAGGCTCATCATTCGAGCCCATCCATCCGCTTCACACCATTTCAACACCGGCAACTCCGTGGGCGGCTCAAGGTCTCTTTGATCATCACTCCCCATCCCCTCCGCGCCAGCGGCTCGAAGGGCGAGCTAGCAGCAATCGGGGAGGCGCACTGCCCCATCATCGGCCCGCGACGCACGAGGCCTGCACACTGCACGCTCCGAGACCCCCCCGCCCCGGATAGGCCCCGCCAGACGTGCCCGCCGTCCGCCCGGCCTGCGGCGTCGCGGTTCCGACCCTGTGGGCCCGGTATCCTAACCCGCGCGATTCCACCCCACCCGCACCCGAACGAGCGAAACGAGCCCTCCCGTGACCGAAGCCAAGCCGCAGATCACGTTCGAAGACTTCGCCAAGGTCGATCTCCGGGTCGCCCGCATCACCCACGCCGAAGACCACCCGAACGCCGACCGCCTGCTCAAGCTCCAGCTCGACGACGGCTCCGGCTCATCCCGCCAGATCTGCGCCGGCATCAAAGGCCACTACCAGGCCGAAGAGCTCGTCGGCAAGCACATCGTCATCGTCGCCAACCTCGCGCCCCGCAGGATCCGAGGCGAGGAGAGCCGGGGCATGCTCCTCGCAGCGTCCGACGCGGCCAAGGGCGAGGAGGACCGCTCGGTCGTCGTCCTGACTCCCATGGGGGATATCGATCCCGGGGCGATCGTCAGCTAG
>CAYTSW010000145.1:0-4358 GCA_964440605.1 uncultured Phycisphaeraceae bacterium
CCCGAGCCGAGAAAGCGGGTGACCGGAGTCGAACCGGCGACATTCAGCTTGGGAAGCTGACGTTCTACCACTGAACTACACCCGCAGCAACGCGAGTATATCCGCGTGTGGCGGGAGCGGCGACGGCAAGCGGCGCCGCGTCGGCCAGCGGCGAAACGCGCCGGCGTGCCGCATCCCAACCCACGGGGAGCAGCCCCGCCGGTCGCCTTCGGATCCGCCGGCCTCGCCGGCATGGTCGCCCGGAGATCGGGAACTCCACCATCCTGACGGCGCTACGGCGCCGATTGTGCCAACTTCCGCTGCTGCTTGAATAGAGGCGACATGATTCGTCGAAACCCGCTGGGCGTATCGTGCGGTCGCCTGAGCAGGAGAAGTGCGCGGATGAGCCAGCAGGACAGCCCGAGAGTTATCGTCATTGGCGCGGGCTTTGCCGGCATCGAGTGCGTCAAGAAACTGCGCCGATCGGGCGTTCAAATCACGCTGATCGACAAGCAGAACCATCACCTATTTCAGCCGCTGCTGTACCAGGTCGCGACCGCGGCGCTGTCGCCCGCGAACATCGCGGCGCCCATCCGCGAAGTCTTCGCCAACGACGACAACGTCCGCGTGGTGCTGAGCGAGGTGATCGACATCGATCCCCAGCGGCTGGCGGTGACCCTGGCGTCGCGCGAGGAGCTTCAGGCCGACTACATCGTCGTCGCGTCCGGCCTGATCCCGCAGTATTTCGGGAACGAGTGGTCATCGATCGCGCCGCCGCTGAAGACCGTCGGCGATGCGCTCGAGATCCGCGAGCGCTTTCTCACCGCCTTCGAAGTCGCCGAGATGCTCGACACCGACGCCGACCGCGAGCGGCACCTGACATTCGTCGTCATCGGCGGCGGACCGACAGGCGTCGAGATGGCGGGCGCGCTGGCGGAGCTCAGCTCGAAGACGCTGCGGTCGGAGTTCCGCCGCTTCGACCCACGCTCGGCGAAGATCATCCTCGTTGAGGGCCAGGATCGCCTGCTTCCCACCATGCACGCCAGCCTCTCGGCTCGCGCGAAGAAGGACCTCGAGCAGCTCGGCGTGGAGGTGGTCCTCGGCTCCCTCGCTTCGGAACTCGAACCGACGCGCGTCGTGCTCGACAACGGACGCGTCATCACCTCGTCGAACGTTATCTGGGCCGCGGGCGTCGCGGGTTCGGAGCTCGGCGGCAAGGTGGAAAGCGAGCTGGCCCGCGACGGGCGGGTCGAGGTGGCGCCGGACCTGTCCGTACCCGAGCATCCGAATGTCTTCGTCGCGGGAGATCTCGCGCGCGTCGTCGACCCGAGGTCGAACGCGGAGGTGCCCGGTGTGGCGCCCGCGGCGCTGCAGATGGGCGCGTTCCTCGGCCGTCTGATCGCCAGGGAAGCCCGGACCACGCGCCGGGGCGCCGCCCCGCCCGCGCGCCCCCGCTTCCGCTATCTTGACAAGGGCCAACTCGCGACCATCGGGCGCGGCAAGGCGGTCGCGGACATCCGCGGGTGGCGGTTCGCCGGCGTCCCGGCCTTTCTCCTCTGGGCCGTCGTGCACATCTTCTTCCTCATCGGCTACCGCAATCGGATCCTCACGATGCTGCAATGGGTGTGGCACTACGTGCTCTACGACCGCGGGGCGCGGATCATCGTCAAACGCGAGCGGGGCGCGCCGGCCGTCGCAGGCGTAACCGATTAATCGCCCACGGGCGGGCTCGGGCCCCGCGATGCCGCAGCGTGTAGCCTGCGTCGCCGAGACAGCGGCCTCGCGGAGCGTTCCCGCGGCTTGTCCGGCGTGAGAGAGGAGAACGGGTATGCGGTGGCCCAGGCGTCGTTGCGTTTAGGCGAACGTGGTTCTCTCGGTCGGGCTCAGCGTGCTCGCGTCGCCCGGCTGCATCGTCCGCGACATCCGCGACGGCATCGATGAGTCGAACGTCGCCATCGAGCGGGTCGACGCCGCCATCGAGCGCAGCAACGCGGGTGTCGAACGGGCCAACGCTACCCTCGAGAGCCTGGACGAGCAGCTCGCCGCCCTGCGCGAAACCAACGAGCTGCTCAAGGGGCTGCGCGAGGATCTGGAGGTGCTGGCGTCGATCGACCGCTCGCTCGCCGCCCTGGACAACCACCTCGCCTCGCTGCGCAAGACGATCGACAACATCGACTCGACCATCCCCTTCCTCAAGTTCTCCGACGACGAGGAGGACGAGGCTGAGGGAGAGGAAGCCGCGGGTGATGCTGCAACGGGCGGGACGCCGGCGCCAGAGCCGGACGGGGAGGCGCTCGAGGGGAACAAGTAGGAACTTGACGGGCGCGGCGGCTGGTCCATCGGCGTGACGGCGGGAACCTCGATAGGCGGCGAGGTCGCTGACAGCGTTTGTGTCCGCGAGCGATCTAGAGTTCTGCCGAGGCGGCCGGGCCACGACCGCTCGCCACCGAGGTGATTCATGGCCGAACCGCACGCCGCGTCGAACCGGCGTTCACATCCCCCCGCGTCCTCCGAAGCCAAACGCGCCGGCGAAGATGTCCTTTCGCTGCAGATGCTACCGCAACCGGACGACGAGACCTGCGGCCCGACGTGCCTGCACGCGGTCTATCGATATTGGGGCGAAGAGGTCGGCTTGTCGCAGGTGATTCAGTCGACGCGTTCGCTCGACGTCGTCGGCGCCGACCGGGGCACGCTCGCGGTCATGCTGGGCATCGACGCTTTGACGCGTGGCTATCAGTCCTCACTGTTCACGTTCGACCTGCGCGTCTTCGACCCGACGTGGTTCGGCGATGAAGCGCGCGGGTCGCCGACGCTGCTGAGCGCCAAGCTGCGCGAGCAGGCGTCGGTCAAGAACGTATCCGACCCGCGCTTCCGCGTCGCGACCGAGTCGTATCTCGAGTTCCTCAAGCTCGGGGGGCGGATCGAGTTCCGCGACCTGACGGGGAGGTTGATCTCCCGGTTCATGCGCAACGAGGTGCCGGTGCTCACCGGCGTCAGCGCGACGTACCTCTACCGCTGCGCGCGCGAGTTCGGGCCGAACGACGACTACGACGACATCCGCGGCGTGCCGACGGGGCACTTCGTGGTGCTGCACGGGTACGACCGCAAGACGCGATGCGTGTCGATCGCCGACCCGCTCGCGGACAACCCCGGCTTCGCCGGCCAGCGTTACCGGACCGGCTGGTGCCCGCGATCATGCTGGGCGTGCTGACGTACGACGCGAACCTGCTGGTCATCGAACCGGCGGGCCGGCGCGACAACGGGACACACCGCTCGTGAAACCGCTGCTCATCGTCGACGCGCCCAAGCGTTGGCCGCTGAAGATCCCCGGCACGGAGCTGGTGTCGGCGTACGACTATCTGTCCGATCCCGCGCACGCCGACGGCGCGGGGCGAAAGGTGTTCAACCTCTGCCGCTCGTTCAAGTACCAGGCAGCGGGGTATTACGTCTCGCTGCTCGCCGAGGCGCGGGGGCACCGCCCGCTCCCCTCGGTGAGCGTCATCCAGGATTTGCGTCTGGCGCCGGTGGTCAAGCTGGTGTCTCAGGACCTCGACGAGTTGATGCAAAGCACGCTTAAGCGCATCCGCTCGGACACGTTCGAGCTGAGCATCTACTTCGGGCGCAACCTGGCGACGGGGCACAACCGTCTCGCCGCCGCCCTCTTCAACGCGTTCCCCGCCCCGTTGCTGCGCGCGAAGTTTGACCGCAACGGGAGGTGGAGGCTGACGTCGATCCGTGTCATCGGGCTGGGGGAGGTGCCGCACGCGCACCGCGACTTCGTGGTCGAGCAGGCCGAGCGCTACCTGCGCCGTGTGCCGCGCCGGGGCAAGGCGGCGGCGCCGTCGCGGTTCGACCTGGCCATCCTGCACGATCCGGAAGACCCGATGCCGCCTTCCAACGCCGAGGCGCTGAGGCGCTTCGTCGCCGCGGGTGAGACGCTGGGAATCGCCTGCGACCTGATCCGCCGCGACCTGTATGGCCGCATCGCCGAGTACGACGCGCTGTTCATCCGCGAGACGACGGGCGTCAACCACCACACGTACCGCTTCGCCCGACGGGCCGAAGCCGAGGGCATGGTGGTCATCGACGACCCGCGATCCATCCGTGGATGCACGAACAAGGTGTATCTGGCCGAGACGATGGGGCGGCACCGCGTCGCGACGCCGCGCACGCTCATCCTCTCGAAGGAGAACGCCCGCGAGGGGCTGCGTTCGCTCGGCTTCCCGTGCGTGCTCAAGCTGCCCGACAGCTCGTTCTCGACCGGCGTGAAGCGGTGCGACGACCCGTCGCACGTCGACGCCATGCTCGAGGAGTTCTTCGAGCACACCCGACGTGGTCGCCCATGCTCCGCCGCATGCTCAGGAGCGGCACGCTGGCCA
>CAYTSW010000145.1:4458-6730 GCA_964440605.1 uncultured Phycisphaeraceae bacterium
CACCCGACGTGGTCGCCCATGCTCCGCCGCATGCTCAGGAGCGGCACGCTGGCCAACCGGATCGACAAGTGCATCCGCCGGTTCCCGACAAGGACCGAGCTTCACGCCGTGTACTCGGAGCTCGCCGACTGTCTGCACCGCGGTGAGCTGTTCCGCGTCCCCTAGCCGCGACCGGGGCGACGCGCTGTCGGCTCGTGGCGCACCGCCTCATACCATTGACGATGCCTGAGACGCCCGATGCGTACGCCGCCATCGCCGAACTCGCCCACCAACACGCCGGGCGTCTCTACCACATCGCCCGTCGCCTCTGCGGCTCGCACCACGAGGCCGAGGACCTGCTTCAGGACGTCTTCCTTCAGGCCCTGCGCAAGTGGCACACGTTCCGAGGCGAGTCGAGCGAGACGACGTGGCTGTACCGCATCGCGGCGCGGGCGTGCGCACGCATGCATCGGCGGCGGGCGGGCGAACCGGAACGCATTGCTTCGCTCGACATCGCCCTGCCCTTCGAGGAGCCTCGGCTGGGAGTGGCGCCGATCGGCGGCGCCGATGCCCTGGACGACGCCGTGCGCGTGGAAGCGCGGCAGCGGCTGGAGGCGGCGATCGCGTCGCTCCCCGAAGAGTTCCGCATGCCGCTGGTGCTCAAGGAGATCGTGGGCCTACCGGTCGCGGAAGTGGCGGCGGTGCTGGGGCTCGCGGAGGGCACGGTCCGCAGCCGCCTCCACCGGGCGCGACTGAAGCTGCGTGAAGCGGTGGACGGTGCGCTGCCGCGCTCCGACCTCGAGCTGCCACCGCCGGCGTACGACGAGCGGACGTGCCTCGACCTGCTCAACGCCAAGCAGGAGGCGCTGGATCGGGGCGTGCGTTTCGATGACGCCGTCATCTGCGAGCGGTGCCGGAGCGTCTTCGCGACGCTCGACCTGGCGCAGGACCTCTGCCGTGACCTCGCCAGCGGCGGGATACCCGAGGACGTGCTCCGGCGTCTCCGCGCGCGGCTGGATCGCGAGGCCGGAGAGCAAAGAATTCCTAAAAGTCGCGGGAGCGGGGCGTGACGCTCGTGCCTCTCAGAGGGTAAGCGAGCGCTCGAAGCGCCGGAAGGAGCCTTCATGAGCATCACAACCGCGAGCGTGAACGGACACGTTAGCGTGACGGACGTGTCGCCCGAAGTGTTGGAGGGGTGGCTGCGATCGGGCACCGCCGTGCTCGTGGACGTGCGTGAGGCGTTCGAGTTCGCCGAGGAGCGGATCGAGGGGGCGCGGCACGCGCCGCTGTCGACGCTCGATGCTCGGGCGCTGCGGCGCGAGCACGCAGGCGCGCGGATCGTCTTCCATTGCCGGAGCGGGAAGCGATCGCTCGACGCGGCCCAACGCTGCCGCATGGATGGCGAGCCGATGTTCCATCTGGCCGGTGGCATCGAGGGGTGGAAGGCCTCCGGCCGGTCGGTGGTCGTGCCGGCGGATGCCCCCAAGCTGCCCATCATGCGGCAGGTGCAGATCGTCGCCGGGGGTCTGGTCGCGATCGGCACGCTGCTGGGCGTGCTGGTGACTCCATGGTTTTTTATCGTGCCCGGGTTCGTCGGGTGCGGGCTGATGTTCGCCGGGCTCAGCGGCTGGTGCGGCATGGCGAAGCTGCTGGCCCTG
The DNA here is from genome assembly GCA_964440605.1 of uncultured Phycisphaeraceae bacterium. Classification (GTDB taxonomy): domain Bacteria; phylum Planctomycetota; class Phycisphaerae; order Phycisphaerales; family UBA1924; genus CAYTSW01. Next base: position 6,096 of record CAYTSW010000145.1, read on the forward strand.
ATGCCTTGGAACAGGCGCCCAGCCGCGGCGTCGTGCGCGGCAGTGTCTGCGCATCCGTCGAACTGAACGCCAACGAGCTTCCGCAGTTGTTTCCGACCTCGTACACGAGCACCCAGAAAGGTGATACCCAGATGACCTCACACGCTAAGCAGCACTACGACAATTGGCCGACGCGCGTCGCTTCGATGAAGGAGCAGGCGCCGGAAATCGGCAAGGGCTTCGGCACGATGTTCGCCAAGCTCATGGGCGAGGGCGCCCTGAGCGTGCGCGAGAAGGAGCTGATCGCACTGGCGATCGGCATGGCGATCCGCTGCGAGCCGTGCATCTTCAGCCACGTCGAGAAGGCGGTGAAGGCCGGCGCAACGCGCGACCAGATCATCGAGGCGGCCGGGGTGGTCGTGATGATGCAGGGCGGACCTGGGTACGTGCACGTGCCGGAGGTGCTGGACGCACTCGAGGCTCTCGGCGTGTGACCCGCACTGGTGCCGGGCCCTTGCACAGGTGCCGTGCCCTCGCACAGGTGCCGTGCCACGGGTTACACGCAACCCGTGGCACGCACAGTCGGCCCTCCGCCTGATCAGCGGCGCATCCCGCGCGGCAGGTCGGGCACGCTCACGCCTTCGTCGTCGCCTTCG
>CAYTSW010000146.1:0-6715 GCA_964440605.1 uncultured Phycisphaeraceae bacterium
CGTCAGGTGCGGCCCGTGCGCAAAGGCCGTGAACTGTGTCAACGCCTCGGCCTGCCCAACCGCATGCCAATGCACCACATGACCCGTCTCGCCCACGCCCGACTCGACGGCGTGGCACTTGGCGCACGAGCCGTACGTCTCGGCGTCGGTGAACTGGTTGAAGATGCGTTCCGCGGCGTCGGAAGCGACGCCGTCCCCGAGCACACGTCGTCGTGTCGCGTCGATCCAACCGCGCTTGAAGGCGTCGGCGTGACCGGCGGTGCGGTAGACCAATGCGAAGGTGTCCTCATCGAGGTACCACCCGCCTTCGGTCGCCCAGTCCTCGGCCGAGACGAACTCGGGCACGATCGGCTCGGCCTCGCCTTGCGCGTCATCGTCGTCCCCGCCCAGCGCGTCCTCGCCGAAGAGGTCGGCCCCGTCGCCGCCCTCCTGCTCGTCTTCACCCAACGCGTCTTCGCCGAACAGATTGGGTGCGCCGCCCTCGTCGCCTGCATCCTCACCCAGAGCATCCCCTCCGAAGAGGTCCAGCGCTCCATCGCTGCTTTCCTGTTCCTTCCCACCGAGCGCATCTTCACCGAACAGGTCGGGCGCGCCACCCTCGTCTGCTTCCTCGTCGCCCAGCACGTCCTCGCCGAAGAGGTCTAGCGCGTCGTCAGCGCCGTCTTTGTCGCCGCCCAGCACGTCTTCCCCGAACAGGTCCATCGCGCTGCCGTCGTCCTGTTCATCGGCTTCGTCCGGCTCGGTCGGCGCCGGGGGCTCCGGGATCAAGCCCATCTCCCGTCGCGTGATGTCCCGGGCGAGTTGCGGGAACCACGCGTTCTGCGCCTCGCGCACTTCCGCAAGCGGCAGCGATCGCGCCAGCGCACGAGCCGTCGCCTCATCGAGCTCGCGACCCACGCACGCCTCCAGCCTCGCGTGCATGTCGGCGAAGTTGCCCGCCAGCGCGTCGTACATCGCGTCCTTCACACCCCACGCCAGCGTCGCCGCGTCCTGCTGCACGCGGCCCGACGCGACGTCGAGTTCGCCCAGCGCGGTCAGGTCCAGACGCTCGACGGCCGCCGCGACCTCCGGGTCGCCGGCCATCAGCAGGCCCAGCGTGTGCGGGAATGTGGCCAGCGCGTACCGCGCGTCGTCATCCGGCCACGCGCCCACCCACAGGCCCGATCGCGCCAGCGCGTCGACGTCGATCGCAGGCAGCTCATTAATCGCCACGCCCGCACGCCCGGCGCGGTGCATCGCGATCTCCAGGAACAGGTCGGGGAACCAACGCTCCTGCATCGCCCGCATCGCGTCCCGCGGCATCCCCGACACCAGCGCCCGCGCTTCCTCGACGCCGAGCTCACGCCCCACCGCTCGCTCCACGCGCTCGAGCACCGCGCCCTGTCCCTCCACGAGCACGTCGCGCAGCAGCGTCTTGACGCCCCATACCACCGCCTCGGCGTCGGCCAGCGTCGCCTCGTCGGCCTCGTACAGGTCCGTCAGGTCCGAGCGGTCCGACGCGACCAGCACGCCGCCCTGGTCGGACGCCCCGGCCATCATCAGCCGCATGAAGGGCGTCGGCCCCTCGGTCACCAGATCGCTGCTTGCGGGCCAGCGCCCGATCCAACGGCCGGACTCCGCGAGGCTGCGCGTGTCCACGCCCGGCAGGCGGAAGAAGCGCACCGGCGCGGCCCCCACGATCTCCTGCTCGTGGCACGCCATGCACGACGCCTCGTACCCGCGCACCATGATCTCCACGCCCTGATCGTCCGGCGCGTGGCAGTCCGTGCAGTGCGCGGGCACTTCCGACGGGCTCCGCCCCTTCGTCAGCTCGCTCGGGAAGTGCGTGTGGATGTGCGAGGCGTGGTCGTACACGATCCGCTGCGGCGTCTCGTACGGGTACCCGCTGAAGGACGGGTGCCCCGCATCGAACGACGCGAACGACGCGCTGTGGCACGTCTGGCACTGCGTGTTCGTGATCGAAGCGATATCGAAGTCGCGCCCGTGGTGCTCTTTGTGGCAGGCGATGCAGTCGATCGCCTCCGAACGATGCGCGCCCACCGGCAGGCCGGACGCCATCCGCACCATCACGGGCGCCGGCCCTTCGGCGTCCGCGGCGCTCGCCGTCAGCGCCGCGAGCACGTCGTCCCGCACCGCGTGCGGCGCCAGCGGCTGCGAGCCCAGGTAGTGGCACGACAGGCAGCGCTCGCTCTCCACCGGTCCCACGCCGCCGGACATCGACGCGCCGAGCATGTCGGCCAGGGGGTTGTCGCTGTCGGCGTGGCACGCCGAGCAGGCGGTCTGTGTCATCGCGCCGATGAGTTCCGACGTCTCGCCATCGACCGCGCCCACCACCTGCAGGTTCGCGTGCGACGCCGAGAGTTGGCCCGGGTTGACGACGTCGCGCGACCACGGGCCACCCAAGCCCAGCAGCAGAACACCGATGCTGGCCGCGATCGTCCATCGCACGAACGAGCCGCGCCGCGCGCGGATACTCGGCGCCGGCTGGCAGGGCGGGATCGGGTTGCAGCATCGCCCGTCGGGCAGCGGCCCCTGCGCACACCTGCCGCCCGCGGCACCCGGACGCGTGCACACCCACCGATCGCCCTGGCGCACCGGCACACACTCGGCGATCGTGTTGCACTGGCCCTTGTGGTCGGGGCCGAGCGAACACGCCTCGCCGCACGACGCGCGCCCGCACACCCACTTCTCTTCCGGACGCTCGTACGGGCTCTCGTCGTGCCCGAACTGCTGAAGCGGCTGAGTCATAGCGGCAACACCTCGGGCTCGAAGACGAAGACCAGCGCCACGTGCACCGCGACGAAGACCAGCAGCCCGTACGTCAGCGGGATGTGCACGAACAGCCATCCTTTGAGCAGCGACTGCCCCGCGTGCTGATAGTCCAGGTCGTCCTTCTGGATCGCCAGCTCGCGCAGCTCGTCGAGGATGCCCGCCTCGGTCGGCGAGACGTAGTTCTTGAACGCATCGATCCTGTTGAGCACGCGGTGCCGCGGCGCGTTGGAGTTCGCCAGATGCTCGACCATCCCCCGGGGCCTCGCGAACCAGGGGCGCAGGTCCGACTCGTAGAAGTCCGCGACCGACCGCGCGCCCGAATCCACCACGCCCCGCGCCACCACTTCCTCGGCACGCTCGATCACGCGTTTGCGCAGCGCCGGGATGCGCTCGAAGAGCACGTTCTCGCCCCGGCGCGTCAGCCGCTTGGGCAGGCGGCGCGAGATGTACAGACCGAAGAGCCCCGACAGCGCGACGCCGACGAACAGCGCCGCGAGCCCGAGCTCGAAGGCCCCGCCGGGGAAGCGGAACGAGATGTGGATCAGGAAGAGCACGATCGAGAACAGCCCCGCGTAGACGTGGAACTGCAACCACGCGGCCCCCGACAGCGCGGGGATCCACGGGATCTTTTTGCGCGCGTTGAAGAGCGTCAGCAGCAGGCAGACCGCCAGCAGCGAGAAACCCGAGACGACCGCGACATGGCGCACCAGCGCCGCCGAAGCCACGAGCCACGCCGCCAGCGCGATCGCGCTCGCCGCCGCCAGCACCACCACGCCGATCCACCGCCGGGCCGCGAACGTCATCATCGGTTGGCCCACTCCGCGAACGATTCGAGGTCGCGCATGTCCACGCGCTTGAGCGCGTCGTGCGGGCACGCCCGCTGGCACGCCGGCCCGCCCAGCGACTCGGCGCACAGGTCGCACTTGGTCGCCTTGAGGATGGGCAGGTGCGTGACTTCGTCGAGGACGCGCTGCCCCCCGCGGTCGCGGATCTCGACCATGCGGATGTTGTGATACGGGCACGAGTTCGCGCACGTCGCGCAGCCGATGCACGTGCGGTCGTTGATCACCACCTGCCCGCCGCTGGAGTCGCGGTGGATCGCGCCGGTGGGGCACCCGATCATGCAGACGGGGTCGGCGCAGTGCATGCAGGCGTTGGCGATCATGAAGCGGTCAAAGCTGGGCCCGTGGCGCACGAAGCGCGGATTGCCGTCGTGCGTCGACGCGCAGGCGCGCACGCAATCGTCGCAGCGCGTGCAGCGGTCGGTGTCGATCACCATCGTCGCGGTGCCGTTGATGTGACGGCGTTCAACGAGGAACTCGAGCAGCGCCGGGTCGAGGCGCGCGGCCCCGCGCGCCTCGTCGGGCGACTCCCCGCGCATCAGCCGCTCGCTCGCCCCGCCGAGCGTCGCCGGACGCAGCGCCTCGGGCAGCGTCGGGAGCACGTGCTCCTCGATCACCCGCGTCGGGATCCGCAGCACGTCCACGTAACCGATCGCGCGCAGTGTCCGCTGCAAGGGCCGCGACTCGCCCGTTCGCCAGTTGTGGTGCGTCTCCTCGAGCCCGAACACGCTCCCGCGGCCGAGGTAGCTCACCGTCCGCTCGCCCGAGGCGTACGGCTCGCTCAGGCGTGCAAACCCCGAGCGGATCAGCATGAGCCCGTTCGAGTAGTCCCCCGCCTGGCAGATGACCGGCTCGCCAGCGAACCGCCCGCCTCCCTTGGAGGCCTGCTTCTTGTACGAGACGTGCCAGTCGAACTCGCCGTAGCTCTCGAAGGCCGTCGCGTCGGCGACGATCTGGAGCTTCTCTTCGTCGAGATGCGCAAGCATGGGCGTCTCGCGCAGGTGCACGAGCAGGCTGCGCTCGCGGTACAGACGGTCGGTGTGCTCGCGGATCGCCTCCGAACGGCGCCGGATGTCGCGCAGGCCCTGCCAACGGATCTCCAGCAGTTCGCATGCGTCGTCGGCGACGATCGTCGCCGTCCGCTGCGACCGCGACAGCGCCGCGATCTCGCCGAAGAACTCGCCGTCCTCGATGCGCACCGTCTTGTTCGTCTCGAAGACGCGCGGCACGTCCTGAAGAAAGACGCGTACTCCACGCGAGCCGTCGCGACGCGCCACCTGGCTGTCGGCGTGCCCGTTGTACTTGGTCACGTCCCGCGCCTCGGGAGGCGTGCGTGGCTTCCACAACTGCGCGATCGCCCGCCCCAACGAAGGACGCCGGCCCTTCTGCCGGCCCACACTCTCCGGCGGCAAATCCAGCACGACACGCACCGACCCGCTGAGTACGAAGAAGGCCGAGTTCGAATAGTCGCCCTCGCGCACGACGATCTCGCCGGGCTGGAGCTTCACGATCCGCGTGTCGTTCTTGATGATCCCTTCGAGCGGACCGCTCGCCGGGAATCGCGAGCCGTCGATCGAGGCGAACGGCTCGTACCGGAGCACCGCGTTGACGTCGGCGTCCGACATCTCCCCGAACGGGACGTCCCAGCGCTGGGGCGCTCCGATCCGCGTGTGTCCGGCGCTCACTGCCATAACAGACGACGTCCTCCCGACCTTCCCACCGACGATGCTCATCCACCCGCCCGCATTCAAGTCCCCGCCCGCGCATCAACGCGGGCGGGAGGCCTCGCTCGTTGCTCCCGGCGTGAGCCGGGCCCGGCGATCACGGGTTCGCCGCTTCGCCCTTCCACTCGCTCTCGTCCGGGATCAGCGCATCCACGCCGCCCAGGTCGCTGCCGTCGTAGTTGTTGGCGAACGCCTTGGCGTGCTTCTGCACCTCGTCGGCCTTGGCCAGCAGCGCCTGCTCGTTGCCGAACATCGCGCCGAGTTCCTTCTGTGGCTCGTCGAAGATCGCGATCATCGAGGCGACCTCATCGATCGGCTGGGCCGCCTGGATCTCCTTGAGCGCCCGCCAGGCGAGGACGGTGCGCTGCGCCATCGCGCGCCCGTAGAGCTTCGCCTCGGTCGCCTTCGACAGGCCGCGCAGGGCGTACTCGAGTTCGAGCGCCTTGCCCAGCACGTACAGCACGCGGAGGCGCTCGGGCGATGAGATCGCGTTGTGCGCGTTGTCCACGCGGTTGAAGTTGTGGCGCACTTCTCCCTGCGACCACGACACCAGCTCGAACCGCGAACCCGCCGGGTGCCCGCCCACGTCCACCAGCTCCTGGTTCGGCGCGGTGTGGCACTGGAAGCAGTTCTCCGCGACCGCGTAGAGGTCGTCAGGAGGCAGCATGTCCAACGCGATCGCCGCCTCGAGGCGCTGCTCACGCTGGCTCTCGGTCTCCGTCTCGCGGTCCACGCCCTCGGCGTAGGTCGCGTGCACGTCGAGCCACTTCTCGCCCGCCCCGTGACAGCTCTCGCACGAGATGCCCGAGATCGCCTCCATCTCGCCGCCGACTTCCTTCACCGTGTAGTGGCAGGAGATGCACGTCGAGTCCTGCTTGATCCGGCGGATGCCCAGCTTGCGGGCGATCTCTCGGGCCTTGTCGTTACGCGGCAGGTCGATGAACGTCGAGTGGTGGTGCGTGAGCTGCCACGTCTCTTCTTCCTTCACGTGGCACTTCTTGCACTCATCCGGCCCGACGATCTCCGACGGCTTGCCGCCCGAGGCGAACAACTGCGTCGGGGCCGAGTAGTCGCCCCCCTGCGCCAGCAGCATCGCGCTGAGCCCGACGACCGCCCCCACGATCACCACCCCGCTCAGCACGCGACGCGAAGGAACACTGGTCTGCTGCACGGTCATCTTGATCTCCTCGGTGGTGAGCCGACGCGGTCCGTCGGGCTCGCAAGTTCATTCCGGCGCCCAGGCGCCCTCCGGTTCAGACTAACCCACATCGATGCCGCCCGTACCCATGCGAACGCGGACGCCCGCTAGGCATCCAGCACCAAATCGCTCTTCGGGCGACACACGCACAGCAGCGCACTGCCCTCTTCGGCAGCCGC
>CAYTSW010000147.1:0-6701 GCA_964440605.1 uncultured Phycisphaeraceae bacterium
TGATGGCGTCGGCGTTGTTGCCGTAGATCGCGCCGTGAAGGCCCGGGCCGGAGAGGGTGAGGCCTTCGATGGTGACGCCGGTGGTGCCATCGCCGAGGTCGATGAGATAGGCGTTGCGGTCGACGGAGGTGTGATCGACGGCGTTGTCGGGCAGGCCGACGTTGCCGACGACACATGAGGCGTCGCTGCGCAGCGTGGTGACGTCGTCACCTGCGCCCACGAGGGTCATGTCCTGCCGGAGCTGCAACGGCGCTGTGATCGCGTAATCGCCCGGGGCGAGCTGGATGACGTCGCCGGGCGACGCGTTGGCGACAGCGTCGACGAGTTCGGCGGCGGTGGTGACCGTGGACGTGCCGGCGGCGCTGTGAGCGGCGGCGAGCGTGAGCGTGGCGACGGCGACGAGCGGGCGGTGCATGACCGGCTCCGGGAGCGGGTGGCGACGCGAGGCGACGCTTCAAATCTACCGCGGGCCGAGCGGGCGTAAACCTCTGTCACGAGACATCTTGCGTGCGCACGGGACATCCCGCCCGGGCAGGCGGGAGACCCGAAGTCACAAGCGATGAGCTGCGCGATCAGTCGAGGCAGTCGGTCCGCCCAAACTCCACGCCGAACGCGCCGAAGTCGGCGCCGTCGATCACGCCGTCGGCGTTGAAGTCGGCGGCGGGGTTGAATCGGTCCTGGCCCGCGTCGGACCCGAAGGCGTCGCCGAAGGCGCCGAAGTCTGCCCCGTCGACCTGTCCGTCGTTGTTGAGGTCGGCGATGCAGGCGTTGTCGATGTCCGGGTCGTCGATGTACTCGGGATCGTGCTGAAGGAGGAGGAAGCCGTGGGCGGGGAGGCTCAGGCGGACGCGCTGGTTCCAGCCGTCGTAGGCGACGGGCTCGACGTCGACAGGGCCGGCGGGGGTGCCGAAGCCGGTGCCCTGGTAGTCGGCGTCTTCGCTGTTGATGATGACCCCCCACTGCCCGTCGCGCGGCACGCCCACGATGTATTCGTTGAAGTCGGTGTTGGAGAAGTTGGCGACGACGAGGTAGCTGCGCCCGTCATCGCCGAAGCGTTCGAAGGCGAAGGCGTTGGCGCCCTCGTTGACGTGCGAGATGGAGATGCCGGAGTCGGCGAAGAGGGCCGGGGTGGAGGTGCGCAGGCCGATGAGGTCGCGGTAGAAGTCGAAGACGCCGCGGTAGGTGTCCTTGTGGGACCAGTCGATCTTCTCTTCTTCCCAGCCGTTGTCCTCGGCCCATTCGGTGCCCTGGAGGATGGCGGGCATGCCTTGTGAGAGGATGGTCAGGCCGTTGGCGAGCTTGGTGCGTCCGAGGGCGTAGCGGTCGTCGTGGGGCCACGTGACGTCGATGCGCCTGACGGCACGCGTGCGGCCTTCGCCCGAGAGGCCCCACGCCTCGTCGTGGAGTTCGTAGTAGTTGAACGCGCTGGTCTGGAAAGCGCCGCTCGTGCCGTCGATGGCGTTCACGAGCCGGCCCATGTCCGGATCGCCGAAAGCCGCGTCCTCCACCGCCTGGTAGATCGCGTTCTTGTAGGCCTCGTGGTACTGGCCGTGGAAGTTCATGCCCTGTGGGCCGGTGTTCCACTCGGAGTTGTTGTAGATCTCGGCGACGAGGTGGCCGTCGGCGAAGCGGTTGCGCACGCGGTCTGTGAAGGCGCGGATGAGGGACTGGCCGCTGGCGAACTGCGTGGCGGAAACGAGTTCGTAGACGGCGTCCTGGCGGTAGCCGTCCATGCGGTACTCGCCCATCACGGTTTCGATGCTGTCGAAAAAGTAGTCGTAGACCTCGGGGCGATCGATGTCGGCCTGGGGCCCCCAGGGGGTGCCGACGGCGGGGGAGTCGAAGTAGACCTGCGAGCCGTCGAAGTTCCAGAGGTAGTTGTCGTTGCTCGGGAAGTGGTTCCAGACGACGTCGAGGAAGACGGCGATGCCCGCGCCGTGGAGGGTGTCGATCATCTCCTTGAGTTCGTCGGGTGTGCCGTACGTGCTCTCGAAGGCGTGCATCGAGATGGAGTTGTACCCGCCGGAGATTTCTCCCGGGAACTCGTTGATGGGGTTGAGCATGACGGCGTTGACGCCGAGTTCGACGAGGTGATCGACGCGGGCCGTCACGTCGGCGTAGCCGGAGACGGAGGGCGTCGGGCCGACGGGATCGTTCAGGCCGGCGAACGTGCCGACGTGGAGCTGGTAGACGACCCACTCCTCGCGCGGGGCGGGGGAGAAGTTGGGGTTCTGCCACTCGTACGCGTCCGGGTCAACGATGACGCTGTTGTAGTTCTGGTTGCCGAGCAGGTAGCGGGCGTAGGGGTCGGGCTTCCAGAGGAAGCTATCGAAGAAGAACTTGTAGCGGTCGCCCGGCTCGGCCTCCTCGACGAGGCCGACGAAGAGGTCGCCCTGCTTGGTGAGCGTGTCGACGGTGGACCAGGCGTTGAAGTCGCCTCGGACGGAGGCCGTCGAAGCGTTGGGGGCCCACACCTTGAACACCGTCCCGTGCGCGGTGGGCGTGGCGCCCATGGGTGCGTGGTCGAAGGTGGTGAAGTCGATGGTCCACCAACCGCCGGAAGGCAGCTCGTCGGAGACGCCGTTGGCGGTGAGGTAGTCGGTGTCCGAGCCGTCGGTGAGCCGGATCGCGTAGGCGATGGTGTTCGCGGTGGTCGCGGGGACTTGGGCGGTCCAGCGGTCGTAGGGGCCGCGGTTGGCGTCGAAGGTGGCGGGGATGACCTGCACGTCGATGCCGTCGGCGTCGTGATCGACGAGGACGGCGGCGTCGGTGAGGTCGAAGCGGGCGGTCTGGAAGGACAGGTGAAACGTTTCACCGGCCAGCGGCACCCGGGGCGCGCGGTCGGCGGCGAGGTGGCTCACCAAGTCCCACTGGACGTTGTCGTCCTGCGCAGCAAAGACAGGCGCGGCTGCGAGGCAGACCGCTGCGAGAGCGAGGGGGCGCGTGAACATCTGGAATCCCTTCGTTGAGCGCCGGGCGGCTCCGGGTACACAGGAGTCGTCTGGTAAAACGTATCACCCCCGCGACGCGACACAACACCGGGCCGCGAAATCGGCGGGTGCGTTTGGGGTTCGTTTGCGTTCCGTTTCGAGCGTGGGATCACGATATGGGCGCGGCTTGGCTCGCGCCGCTTGAGAACGCGCCGCTGATGTCATTCCTGCGACTGCGGGGCTGGCTCGTCTGCTTCGGGCGGCGTGGCCGCGACTTTCACTTCGGCCTCACGTGAGCGCCGGGTCGCGCGGGCGTAGACCAGCGCGATGGCCATCATCAGCAGGCCCAGGGCGAGGAAGACCACCACGCGTAGGGCCGCCTCGACCTGGAAGAGGTCGTACACCAACGCCTTGATCGACGCCAGGACGATCAGCAGCAGAGCCGCGATGCGGGCCGAGGCGATCTGCTTCGCGAAGCCGACGACGAGGACGGGCACGGCGAAGAGCGCCCACCAGATGGAGAGGGCCGCTCGCTGCATCTGCTCGCTCTGGGCGAACACATCCGCCGCTCGGACGACTTCCAGCGAGGTGCTCAGCAGCAGCACCAACGCGCCGACGCCGATGGGAGCGACGATCCAGCTGAGACGTGACGCACGAGAACGGCAGTCTCCGCGTCGTTGGTTGGCGTACGCGAGCGCCCCCGCCGCGCCGACGATCGCGAGGGACATCAGGAAGCCGGCGTGCGCCGCGATCGGGGCGCTTGACAGCAGCCAGTCTTCGACGACGAGGTACGCGTACACCCACATCGCGAAGACCGGCAGCAGCACGACCAGCGCGACCCGCGTGAGCGGCAGTCGTCTGGTGACCGCCTGCGAGAAAGCGACACCGAGCGCGATGACGAGCCACGCGCCGGCGATCCACTCGGGGGGCGTGCGTTCGTTGACGACCGCGAGGCCGAGACACGCGCAGCCGACGCCCGCGTGGACGAGCGCCGGGAGTCTTGCGCGTTCCAAGGCGCCGACGGCGATCCACGCGGCGGCGCAGAGCGCCAGCGGCAGCGAGCCGCGCGTGAGGAACAGCTCGCCCATCATCACATACGGCGTGGTGTTCGTCGGCACGAAAGGCGTGAGCATCAGGGCGTGGACGAGCCCGAGCGCGAGCGTGACGTACACGAAGGGCGTCAGACGCTTCGCGCGAGCGAAGCGGCGCGTGAATGCCGCGGCGACCGCCAGCGCGAGCCAACACACCACCGAGAGCCAGTCCTCGGTGAGCAGCGCGATCGCGACCAGACCGAGTGCGCCCGCCTGCCCGACGTGCGCGATGGCGAGGCGTTCGAGCGGATTTGCGGTCTCATCTCGCAGTGAGGCGAGCGTTCCGGCGAAGACCTGCGCGATCACGATCGAGGCGACGAAGCCGCCCGCGGGCACGATCCAGTCGAGCGCGGGGCGGAAGTCGGCCATCACGATCAGCCCAAGCACGAGCGTCCAGAGCGACGTGGCGAACAGGGCGCCGAAGGAGATGTTGCGCGCCAGGGCGGCACGGAAGCGCGAGCCGGCGTCGGCGCCCGGTGTGTCGTCGAAGCTCGTCGCTCGCGCGGAGAGCAGCAGCAGGTCGGCGTTGATCAGCGCCCACGTGGCGACGACCACGCCCAGCGCGAGGAGCGGGTGGTCGGTGAGCGAGGCCAGCGTCCAGATGCCCGCGACCGGCAGATGGAGCACCCACGCGACGATGCGCAAGCGGGCGAAGGCGAGGGCGCGGAGCGACGCGATGGACAGCGCCAGCGTGAGCAGGGCAAGGGTGTAGACCGGCACAAGGATGGGCGTCGGGTCGGCGTGCCCGTGGAGCAGGAAGGGCGCGATGTAGGACGCCCCGAGCGAGATCGCCGCGACCGAGATGTACTTCGCGCGCAGCGAGATCGCGATGCCGAGTGCACCCGTCGACGCGAGCAGCGCGAACGCGAGCGGCACGGAGACGAGGTCGTACAACGCCAGCGATACGAACGAGGTGATGTAGAGCGTTGCGAGCCCGGCGATGTTCAGCCCGATCGCCGCGACCGCTCCGAGACGGCGGTGCGCGACCTCGGCGCCCGCGAGCATCGTCAGCCCGAAGACCCAGGCGACGATGCACCGCCCCAGCGGCGAGAGCGTGAGCCAACCCATGTCCCACGCGAGCTTGACAAAAAGGTCACCGCGAGCACGACGATGAGCGCGCCGACGATCGCGAAGACCCGCCCGCCCAGCAGTTGTTCGAAGTTGAGTCGCTCGCTCCTGTCGGGGCGCGCTTCCGCGGCTTCGCCCCCGGACCGCTGAGGGCCGAACAACCCCGAGGCCGCCCGCGAGGCTACGGGGGCGGGCGAGGACGGGAGGTTGGCCGGCTCCTGCGGTGCGTCGACGGGGCCCGTCTCGACGTCCGGGGATGGAGGGGGCGCTTCGTCCTGCGGCTGCGGGGCCTCGGTCGTCTGCGGCTCCGCCGCGGGTTGTTCGGTCGTCGGTGCGATGCCGAGCGCGTGCTCGATGCGGGCAAGCCGATCCTCGATCGAGGCGATCCGTTCCGTCCAGCCTGTCGGGCGTTGGGCCATGGCGCATCTCCACCGTGCAAGGTAGTTGGTCCGCCAGGCTTCGGTCGCTTTCGCCCCGGAAGGCTGCTGGGCCGATCCGGGCGCGTGGAGTCAGGCGCGCTCAGTCGAGGCAGTCGGTGCGTCCGAACTCGGCGCCGAAGGCGCCGAAGTCCGCGCCGTCGACTTGGCCGTCCCCGTTGAAATCGGCGTTGAGGTTGTAGCTGGGGTCGCCCGACGCGGAGCCGAACGCCGCTCCGAAGGCTCCGAAGTCCGCCCCGTCCACCACGCCGTCGTTGTTGAAGTCGGCGGGGCACTGGTTGGTGCCGGCGTCTTCGGTTTCGAAGACGGTCGCGCCGCCGGAGTCGTTCGCGCCGTTGTTGGCGAGGCGCGCGCCGGCGACGCCGACGCCCGACCCGATGCCGACCGACCAACCGAACCAGTCGTCTTGCTCGCCGTCGGTACTGGTGACCTTCGCGATTTGCTGGCCGGTCGTGAGGTCGAAGAGGTACGCGGCGCCGGCGTCCGAAGCGGCGTCGTCGTCGCGGTAGGCCCCGATGATGGCGATGTCGCCATCGAGATCGACGCTTGTGCCGAATCGGTCGCCGGCGTCGAGGCCGGCCGGGATGAGGGTCTGGAGCACCTGTCCCGTGTGGACGTCGTAGAGATACGCAGCGCCCGACGCGCTGGTACGAAAGGGCTCGCCGACGAGGAGCCGCCCGTTGTCGAGGGCGACGAACTCGCCGAAGGCCGTGCCGACGTCGGGCTCGGGCGGCAGAATCTTGCGGAGTTGCTGGCCCGTGTCGGCGTTGAAGACGTAGACGGCCCCGGCGTCCGTCGCCGCCTCGTTATCGCGGCTGGCGCCGACGACCGCGATATTCGCCTCGATGGCCGTCGCGATGCCGAAGAACTGGCTCGCCTGGTGATCATCGGGCGCGAGGCGGAGCAGTTGGACGCCGGTGGCGGCGTCGAAGAGGTAGGCCGAGCCCGAGTCCGTGCCCGCGACGTCCGAGCCGCGGGCACCGACGATGGCGCGTCCCTCGCTGATGCCGACCGACCAGCCGCCGAAGTCCATCGGGGCGCCGTCGTTGGGGAGGAGTCGGGCGAGCTGCGCGCCGGCCTGGAGGTCGAAGGTGTAGGCCCCGCCGGAGAAGGAGCCGTTGACGCCCAGCCCGTAGGCCCCGCCGATCACGATGCCGTCGTCGATGGCGACCTCG
>CAYTSW010000148.1:0-4899 GCA_964440605.1 uncultured Phycisphaeraceae bacterium
CGCCTTGCACTGCCCCATCACACGCTCCGGCGGCGCATCGGCCCGCACGACGAGATGCACATGGTTCGACCGGACGTTCAGCGCATGAACATGCCACCCCCGATGGTCGCACTGGGCCCGGATCACTTCATCGACGACCGGGCGATGCCTCATCGACCCCAACGCGGAGCGCGTGAGCCCCGTGGACCGTTCCCGGTACGCCGACGTCGGCTCATTCAACCCACGATGGCGCGACGCCCAACCCCGACGATCCCCCGGCAGCCACGACCCATAGGTGGTCCAAGTAATGAAGAAGTCCACCTACCCATCCTAATCCCAACGTGCACCGGGCGCGAGCCCGGTGGCCTTCTCGCGCCTAAAGCACAACGCCACCGGGCTCGCGCCCGGTGCTTATTACGAGTGTATGCATCTCGTCGTGCGCAAACGAAAACCCCGGGCTTCCGCCCGGGGTTCCTCTACCGATCACTCTGGTGTATGGCTCAATAGTCCATATCATCCATCCCCACCCCAGCGCCAGCCTTCTTCTTCTCCTTTATCTCCACCACCGCCGCGTCGGTGGTGAGCAGGAGGCCGGCGATGCTCGCCGCGTTCTGGAGGGCGACGCGTTCGACTTTGGTGGGGACGATGACGCCCATCTTGACCAGGTCGCCGTACTCGTGGGTGAGGGCGTTGTAGCCGAAGGCGGTGTCGTTGTTGGCGAGGACTTCGTGGGCGATGACGGAGCCGTCGAGGCCGCAGTTGGTGGCGATCTGCTTCACCGGCGCAACGACGGCCCGATCGACGATGTCGATGCCGATGCGCTCGTCGCCCTTGGCGGCTTTGCGCAGGGCGTCAAGGGCCTTGCGGGCGCGGAGGACCGCGACGCCGCCGCCGGGGAGGATGCCCTCCTCGACAGCCGCGCGGCACGCGTGCAGCGCGTCCTCGACGCGGGCCTTCTTCTCCTTCATCTCGACCTCGGTCGCGGCGCCGACGTTCACCTGCGCCACGCCGCCCGCGAGCTTCGCCAGACGTTCCTGGAGCTTCTCGCGGTCGTAGTCGGAGCTGGTGTTCTCGATCTGGGCCTTGATGGTCTCGATGCGGCCCTTGATGTCGGCCGTCTTGCCGGCGCCCTCGACGATGGTCGTCTCGTCCTTGGTGACCGTGACCTTCTTCGCGCGGCCGAGATCCTTGACGTCGAGCTTCTCGAGGTCGATGCCCAGCTCTTCCATCACGGGCTGCGCGCCGGTGAGCGTGGCGATGTCTTCGAGCATGGCCTTGCGCCGGTCGCCGAAGCCCGGGGCCTTGACCGCGGCGACCTTCAGCACGCCACGCAGCTTGTTCACCACCAGCGTCGCCAGCGCTTCGGACTCGACGTCCTCGGCGATGATGAGCAGGCTCTTGCCGCTCTCGGCGACCTTCGACAGCACGGGCAGCAGGTCCTTGGCCGACGAGATCTTCTTCTCGTGCACGAGGATGTAGCAGTCTTCGAGGACGGCTTCCATGTTGGCGGTGTCGGTGACGAAGTGGGGGCTGAGGTAGCCCTTATCAAACTGCATGCCTTCGAGCAACTCGACCTCGGTCTCAAGGCTCTTGCCCTCTTCGACGGTGATGACGCCGTCCTTCCCGACCTTGTCCATGGCCTCGGCGATGATCGTGCCGATCTGCTCGTCCTGGTTGGCCGAGCAGGTGCCGACCTGGGCGATCTGCCCCGAGGACGAGACGTTCTTGGACATCTTCTTGAGTTCATCGACGATGCTGGCGACGGCCTTGTCGATGCCGCGCTTCACCTGATTGGCGTTGGCGCCGGCGGTGATGGACTTGAGGCCCTCGGCGAAGATGGATTCGGCGTAGATGGTGGCGGTGGTGGTGCCGTCGCCCGCGTCCTTGGAGGACTTGGAGGCGACTTCCTTGACCATCTGGGCGCCCATGTTCTCGTAGGCGTCGTCGAGCTCGATCTCCTTGGCGACGGTAACGCCGTCCTTGGTGACCGTCGGCGAGCCGAAGGACTTCTGGAGGACGACGACGCGTCCGGAGGGGCCGAGGGTGACCTTGACGGCCTTGGCGAGTTTCTTGACGCCAGCGAGCATCTTCTCGCGGGCGTCTGTGTCGAAAGCGATCTGCTTGGCAGCCATGGGTGTGTATCTCCTTCAGGGTGTTGCTGCTGTGCTGGTCTGGTTGTCTTTGCTGTCTTGACTGTCTTTGGTGGGACGGGCTTCCAGCCCGTCTGTCTTTGCTTATGTCTTTCTGCCTCCGTAAGCCGAGACGGGCTGGAAGCCCGTCCCACCGAAGGCATGGCGAAGGCGGTCAGCCGAGACGGATCCACGCGACGCGTGGTGCGTCGATGACATACTCGTGTCGGCCGTCGGTGAGTTTGACGAGGTGGTCTTCTTCATCGGGGATGAGCATGGCCCGCGGGACGAGGCACTCGTCGGCGCCTTCAAAGTAGAAGACGACGTCGCGCTCGCCGTTGAGGTTGCTCAAGGCGGTGCGGAGCTGTTGCGGCGTCATGCCGGCTCCTTCGGTCAAGGTTCAACAGGTTCAGTCAAACACCGCGAGGATCTCGTCCTCGGACATGATCAGCAGTTCGTCGTCCTCGAGCTTCACCTCGGTGCCGGCGTAGCTCGAGAAGATCACCCGCTGGCCGGCCTTGAGCTCGACGGGGATGCGCTCGCCCGTGTCGGTGTTCAGCGCGCCGGTGCCGACGGCTTCGATCGTGCCCGTGCGCGGACGGTCCTTGGCCGACTCGGGCAGGAAGATGCCGGCGTCGGTCTGCGTCTCGGCCTCGTCGCGGCGGATGAGCACCTTGTTGCCCAGGGGCTTGATCATCGTGCGGGCGGACGACTTCTTCTTGGGAGCGGTCTTGGTTGCGGCCATCTCTGGCGACTCCTCGCTTCAATAAGCGTGCAAAGGGGAACGTGACTGTCCTACCCCGTCACCCGGGTTTCGTACGTGTTGGTCTGATGACTACGCGTCGCTCGCGCCTCCGCCGACTCCTCCCGACCCCCCCGCCCCCCCATCGCACGGCCAGCGGCCGGCGTAGTGGCGGATGAGCACGCGCTGCATCGTCTGGAGCATCGTTTCGAGGTCCACGGGACGCTCGATGACGGCGAACGCGCCGGCCTGCAACGCCGAGGCGACGTCCCGCGTCTCCTCCCGACGCGTGCGCCGACGCTTGACCACCAGCGTCGGCGGACGCTGCGGCAGGCGGGCCATGATCTGGAGCAGCCGGTACCCCGCCGGCTCGTCGCAGCTCGGGTCCTGCGGGTCCAGCGGCAGGCCCATGTCGATCACCGCGACGTGCACCGGCACGTGCTTGAGCAGCTTCTCGGCCTCTACGCCCGAGTCGGCCCGCCAGGAACGGACGCCCATGGGCTCGAGCAGGCGGGGCAGGAGATCGGCCCAGCTCTCGTCCCGCCAGCCGCCGTAGGAGAGCAGCAGGTTGAACCGCTGCGCACCGTCGGCCTCGCCTCGGGACGAGGCGTGATCGACAGGCGGAATGGGCGGCATCGCGGCTACCATCGCATGCGCGCTGTGCAAGACGCGGGCCAGTCGTTCGCTGACCGCCAAGGCGTGATGCGGCGGCGGAGCGAGCCGAGCCGCGGGCTCGGCCTGTCGGCCCGGACGCACCGGGCTGGGCGCGGGTGCCACTCTGGCAGGCGGGCGGCGACCGCCAAGGCTGACCGCGCACAAGAAAGGGGCCCCTTCAGGGCCCCTCGGTGCAGGACGCGTCGAGTCAGACGATCAGCGGAGGCACTTGGCGAGCGGCTCACAATCAGTTCGCCCGAACTGGGCACCGAACTCCCCGAAGTCGGCGCCGTCGATCCGCCCGTCGAGGTTCAGGTCGAAACTGAGGTCGTACCCAGGATCGCCGGCTTCGAGACCGAACACCAGCCCGAGGATGCCGAAGTCCGCGCCGTCGACCACGAGGTCTCTGTTGAAGTCGGCCTTGCAGCCCGGAACGGCTCCCTGCACGATGATGAGGGAGTACTCGACCAGTTCGCCCGCGGCGTTGGCGGTCCGGTTGCGGGCCGCCATGTCACGGACGCTGTTCACCGCCGGGAGCAGCAGTATCACCGGGTCGACCGGCGCCGGCCCCACGCCGAACGAATCGGGCGCCGGGAGCGGCGGCAGCGTTTCGGGCGACCGCCAGACGGCAACCGCGTTGAGCAGCGGATCGACCGTGAACAGGACGCTCCAGCTTGAGACATCCGTGCCCGAGGCGGCGGTGCCGACGATTTGGCCGTCGATCTCCCCGTCGAGGTTGTCCCGCCAGATGGTGTAGTCATCGATGGTGACGGGAGGCGGTTCGGGATCGCCGGGCAAGTTGTTAACAAGATCGTCGATGACGACAACGGGGCTGGTGGCCTGCGCGTTGGAGTCGATGGTGTACATCACCTGCTTAACGCGCAGGTCTGTGAGATCGCGCATCTTACGCAGGAGCACCACCCGGCCCTTGCTGGTGACGTGCAGCGCCCCGACGGCGGTCGTGCGTTGCATCTCGACATCCCCCCAGCCCGCCGGGTTTGGCAACGGGCCCGAGGCAAGCACGATGGGGTCGGGCCCCGCACTGAGCTGAATATTGTCGACGGCCCACCACCAATCGCTCGTGTTCCCCGAGGCGTCCGTGCGCACGCCGAAGGCGAGCCAGACGTCGTCGTGGTCCGAAGCGGCGTCGGCGCCGGGGTGCTTGGCGAGGCCGGTGACTCGGCTCTCAACGCCAGCGTCCGGCAGCGTGAAGGCGGTCAGTTGGAACGGCGACGGTGGCAGACTCTCGCTCAAAACGAAGAGCGTCGCGAGCGCCGGCCAGCCGGCCGGGCCCTCGCTCTGCAGCGACTCCGCACCGCCGATGATTGCGATCGGCCCCGGCTGACCCGGCGCGGGTTCGACCGCCGCGGCAACCAGACCCTTGCGGCGGTTGCC
>CAYTSW010000148.1:4909-6561 GCA_964440605.1 uncultured Phycisphaeraceae bacterium
GGGGGAACAGTGGCGGCCCAGGTGCTGGTGTTCAGTCCGTAGATGGCGGCGATGCCCTGCGTCGTATCAACGGGGGTGCCGATCACCAACACCGCCGGACCCGCCCCGGTCAAGATTTCGATGGAGTCCTCGACCGTCAACCACTTGAGGCAGTCGTCGCCCGCCTGGCCGCGCAATGACGAGCCGACACGACCGCCTTCAACGAGCGTCAAGCCATCGGGCCCCTCGCTCCATCGCTGGTAGTGCACGTTCTCGCCATCACCCTGCTTGTAGCCAAGAGCGATGCGCTCGAACGTCACCGTTCCTTGCTCGATGACCTCGACCGCCTCGAGTTGCTCGATGAGCAGTTCGCTCGCGAACACGGCCTCGGGCCGGAGGCCGGGCCGGTCCGCGAGCGCCACGCCCGTAAGAGCGAGTGCAGAGGCAGTGAACATTCTTGTCATTGTTGTGCGTGTCATGTCGGTGCTCCCGAAGTGCGGCATGGGTGAGATGAGGCCGATGCGTTCACCAGCCAGGCACGCAGGCGTTGACCGCGCGCATGAGTCACGAACTGCGCAACAGACAGGCTCCGTGCCGCTCGACGCGTCAACGAATGCGACGATCGCGGCAACGCTGCGCACGAAAAAGGGGGCCTCCGAGGAGGCCCCCCTTGGGGTCTCAGGTCAGCGGGTGCGACTCAGGCGCCCGCTGGCTGGCGTTGACGCGGCCTCAGGGGCAGGTGCCCGTGGGGCAGCAGTCGGTCAGGCCGAACTCGCCGCCGAAATCGCCGAAGTCAGCACCGTCGACGACGCCGTCCATGTTGCTGTCGGCCTGCGGGTTGTAGTTGGCATCGCCAGACATGGAGCCGAACGCGGCGCCGAAGGCGCCGAAGTCGGCACCGTCGACCTGGCCGTTGTTGTCGAAGTCGAACTGGCAGTTGTTGACGTTGTCGCTCGGGCAGGTGACCTCGGCGCAGGTCTCGTTCGGGAAGAACGTGCCCATGGCCATGTCGCACTCGGCCTGGGTCAGGCCGTCCTGGCAGAACGTGGCCGAGAGGCAGCACGCACCGGTTTCGACGCACGGGTTATCCATGCAGTCGGTGTCGGCGCCCTGCCACTCGCCGCCCATGTCGACGCAGTCCTTCTCGGTCTCGATGGTGCACATGTCGCCCATGCAACAGGCACCGACGGGCGGGAGGCAGTCCACCGCGGTGAGGATGTTGGCGCTGTTGACGACCGCGAAGCGGCCCTCGCCCTCGGCGACGCCGATGTAGTCGAGCTCGGCGAACTGGTCGAACATGTCGAGCTCGCCGAAGTCGATCGAGCGCGGGTCGCCCAGCTCGGGCCCGCAGATGGGCGGGAGGACCTGGTTGGACATGAAGCCGTAGTCGCCGCTGCTGATGATGGCGTGGACCTTGATGTTCTGCGTCTCGGGGTCCCAAGCCGAGCCGTCCTCGTTCTGGAGGGCCGAGATCGGGATGGTGACTTCCATGCCGGTGAGGACGCCCTGGACGACCGAGGGGCTGACGCTGAAGAAGGAGTCGGAGCCGGGGTTGCCATCGTTCGAGGCGGGGACGCCCGCGACGTTGGAGTTGTCGATGCCGAGCGCGCCAGTGAAGGCCGGGGTGCCGGCGCCGGCGAGCACGCCGCCGGGGGTGGTGGTCTGACCGATGA
>CAYTSW010000149.1:0-6530 GCA_964440605.1 uncultured Phycisphaeraceae bacterium
GGTGCTCTAGTGCAGCGCGAGCTCGCGTTGGATGAACGGGACCGCCGCGCGGACGATGAAGAAGCTTGCCTGGAAGAGGATGAGCAGGCCGAGCAGGAGCCATGGCCAGCGTGGGCGGCCGGCGCGGTCTTCGGGAGCGATGCACAGGGCGGCGAGCATGGCGAGCATGGCGAAGAGGATGGGCTCGAAGTAGCGCTGCCAGGCCATGGGGTTGACCGCCTGTGCGCACAGGAAGCCCAGAGCCGTGAGGAGGATCGCCGACGCCCGACCGGTTCGCTCGCGTGAGCGGGCGGCGATCCACAGCAGCGCGCAGCTCTTGGCGCCGGCGACGCCGAGCAGCGCGAGCGTGAGGGAGCGTTGGTGGTCGATGAGCGCGCCCGCGAGGGGGAAGTTGGCGAACAGGCGGGCGTCGAGCGTGTCGATGGCGACCCAGAGCCAGCCGAACCCGCGCTCGGGCGGGGCGTGGGTGCTTGGTACGAGCAGCGCCGGCAGTGCGCCGAGCAGGGCGACGAGCGCAAGCGTGCGCCAGCGGGCGAGGCCCGTGCGCAGGGGGTGGTCCGTCAGCGCGAGGGCGGCGGGAACAGCGAAGATAGCGGCGACCGCGAGGCCGAAGGGGAGGGCGGCGAGGTTGATCGAGCGGTCGGAGTTGATCGGGTCGTGGACGCCTCGGATGAAGTCGTTGGGCGGGATGAGCCCTCCCCAGAAAGCCACGAAGAGGCCGAGCGCGACCACGGGGATCGCGGCGGCGGCGACGCCGACCAACAGCGCGCGCCGCCGCGCGGGCTCGGGTGCGTCCGTCCGGCGGAGCCACGCGGGCAGTCGTCGGGCCAACGGGCTCGCGGCAAGGCCGAGGAGTCCGACGGGGGCGAGGGGCCAGATGTGGATCTGCCGGACGAGCACGGCGCCTGCCGACCATGCCCCGGCGCGCAGGCACCGGCCGGGCGTGTAGGCGCGGGTTGTCGCCAGCCCGACCGCGAGGACGATCAGGAGCAACGCGAGCGCATCGGTCGTCAGCCAGATGGTCGCCGAGAGCGTGAAGGGGCTCAGCGCGGCGGGGGCGGCGAGCAGCGATGCCCGCATCGGGCCCGCGAGGGGCAGGAGCGTGGTGTACAGCGCGAGGATGACGCTCATACCGATCGCGATGTTCGCGGCGTGGAGGGGCCAGCGCGCCCCGGTGATCGACAGGAGCGTCGCCTGCAGGAAGTGGTAGCCCGGTGTCGTGGCGCTGCGGTAGTCGATGACGTCGACCAGCGGCCATTGGTCCGCCATCGTGTCGATGACCAGCCAGTGGTACTGATCCTGGTCGAATACCTCGCTGGGGTAGGCGCCGGGCAGGTCGCGGAATGCCGGGCCGCGAGGCGATGCATCGACTGATTCCGGGGAGTCGGCCGTTTCGTTGAGCGAATCGGCGATGGGCGGGATGGGGAAGGTCGAGCGGGCGCTCTCGAAGGCGGCGAGGGGGGCCGCGATGACGAGGTAGAGGCCCAGCAGGCTCGCGAGTGACCAGTGACGTTTGAGGGCGCGTGGCACGCGAGGATGGTACTGATCGCGCCGATATACTCGCCCACCCATGCCCCTGCGAGCGATCATGAAGGCGGTGCACGCGCCCATCTACGCCTCGCGACTGGCGGCGTTGGTCGATGCGATCCTTCCCCACCTGAAGCCGGGCGACCGCGTGCTGGACGTCGGGTGCGGCGTGGGCACGCTCGGCAGAGCGATCCTCGATCACCCCGGTTGCCCCGCGGGCGTGGAGGTCGCCGGGCTGGAACGCTCCACGCGCGGCGGAGAGCCGATCCCCGTCCGCCAGTACGACGGCGGGCGGATGCCCGACGGGGACGGCGCCCACGACGTCGTCATCGTCGCCGACGTGCTCCATCACGAAGAGGACCCCGATGAACTCCTGCGCGAGTGCGCACGCGTCAGCCGGCGTCTGGTCATCATCAAGGACCACCAGGTCCGCGGGCCGTGGTCGAAGCTGCGCGTCAGCGCGATGGATTGGGCGGCCAACGCGCCGCACGGGGTGAAGTGTCTCTTCGCCTACCGGTCGCCGGAAGAGTGGTCGCGCGTGCCCGGCGAGCTCGGCATGCACGCCGCGCAGGTCTACGACGGCATGAAGCTCTACCCGCCCCTCTGGGAGCAGGTCTTCGGCGGGCGGCTCCAGCACATGAGCGTCCTGCGGCACAACGAAGTGTCGCAGACGGATGGGGCGACCTCATGAGTGATTCGGTGATCGACAACGCGCCAACGCCGACGCCCGCGAACGATGCGCGCGACCGCCCGCTCTGGCGGCACCTGCTCAAGCTCGCACGTCCCAAGCAGTGGGCCAAGAGCGGGTTCGTGCTCATCGGGCCCCTCTACGGCCTGCGTGACGCGCCGGAGGGGACGTCGTTTATCGCGTTCGTCCTGCCCGCGTTCCTCGCCGCCGCGGTCTTCGCGCTGGCTTCGAGCGGGTGTTACGTCATCAACGACCTGGCGGACCGCGACGCCGACAAGCTGCACCCGCGCAAGCGCAACCGCCCGATCGCCAGCGGCGCCGTTTCGCCCGGATTGGCGAAGGTCTTCGCTGCGGTGCTCTTGGCGTGCTCGGGGCTGTTCCTGCTGCTGCTCGAAGGCCGCGCGCAGTTGCTGACGCTGATCGCGGTGGCGCTGTATATCGCCAATGTGTTCGCGTATTCGGTGTACTTCAAGCACAAGGTGATCGCCGACGTCATCAGCCTGTCGATGGGATTCGTGCTGCGCGTGCTCGGTGGGTGCGCGGCGGTGGCGATCGTGCCCACGACCTGGCTGCTCAACGTCACGTTCTTCCTCTCGATGTTCCTCGCCTTCGGCAAGCGTCTCGGTGAACGGCGCACGCTCGGCACGTCGATCGACCCGGTCACGGGCGATGACCTCGGCGCCGCGGGTCACCGCAAGGTGCAGGAGCGCTACACAGACACGCTGCTCCAGATGGCGGTGGTGGTGACGGCGGTCGGAACGCTGATGACCTACGCGTTCTACGTCAACGATCGCGCCATCGACTACACCGAGGGCTTCAACCTGCTATGGCTGACGCTGCTGCCGGCGACCTACGGCATGTTGCGGTGCATCGTGCTGCTCGAGACGGGCAAGTTCGATGATCCGACGGAGCTGGCCTACAAGGATCGCGGGTTCATTGTGGCGGGGCTGGCGTTCGCCGCGATGACGGCGGCGCTGTTCGTGTACTTCACGCCGTGAGTGCAGATTGCTTTGAGGTGGCACCGGTCTCCGACCCGTGCTCTTGTTTGTGCCTGCTTGAGCCAGACACCGGTCAGAGACCGGTGCCATCAGGAGGGCTCACTGCTCTGGCGTCAACCGGGCCACGGTTCGCGGCTGGAAGGGAAACGCCTCGTACACCGCCCGCAGGTCGTCCCGCGTCACCGCATTGATGCGTGCGAGTTCCTCTTCCAGCGGGAGGTAGTCGTTCAGGTAGGTCCAGAGTCGGCCGAGGCGCTGCATGCGCCCGCCCGGGCGTTCGCCGGCGAGGGTGACGGCTGTCGCCATGCGGTTGCGGATGCGCTCGAGGTCGTCTTCGGTGACCGACTCGACGAGTGTGTCGAGTTCCTTCGTGACGGCGTTCCAGATGTCGTCGGCGCGGTCGGGGTCGCCCGAGGCGTAGACGAAGAAGTCGCCGCACCCGTCGCGACCGTCGTAGGCGGCAGCGGCCTCTTCCGCGAGGCCGGTTTCAATGAGCGCCCAGTGCAGGCGCGAGTTGTCCTGATCGCCGAGGATGCGTCCGAGGATGGAGGCGGCGTAGCGGCGCTCGTCGCTGAGCGCGGGGCCGGGCGTGATCATCAGCATGTACGCGCGGTCGAACTTGGGGGAGGTCAAGCTGAGCGTGTGCTCGTGCGGCGTGACGCGCTCGGCCGAGCGCGTGGCACCCGAGGTGCGCCAGGAGCCGCAGGCCGCTTCGAACTGCTTGATCGCGTTGTCGAACTCGATGTTGCCGGCGAGCGCGACCGTGGTGTTGTCGGCGGCGTAGCGGTCGTCGAAGTAGCGCTGCATCTGGTCGCGGGAGAGTTCGGTGATGGTCTGCGAGGTGCCGAGGACGCGGTGGGCCAGCGGGTGGTTTTCGTAGTAGTGCTCGATGGCGTGCTCGTAGAGCACGAAGAAGGGGTTGTCGCGGTACATGGCGATCTCTTCGAGGATCACGCCCTTCTCGGTGTCGAAGTCGTCGCCGCGCAGCGCCGGGCGCAGGATGTCAGCGAGGATGTCGGCGGCGTTCGCGAAGTGCTCGGGAAGCGTGCTGGCGTAGAAGCAGGTGATCTCGGAGCTGGTGTAGGCGTTGTATTGCGCGCCGATCTCGTCGAACTCGCGGTTGACGTCCTCGGCACTGCGCCGCTCGGTGCCCTTGAACATCATGTGTTCGAGGAAGTGGGAGACGCCCATGACATCGGGGTGCTCGTCGCGCGCGCCGGTCTTGACGAAGAAGCCGCACGCCGACGTGTGGGCCTCGGGGTCGATCTCCCCGACGATGGTCAGGCCGTTGTCGAGGGTGTGGCGCTTGAAGGTCGCGGGCATGGCTTTCCTTCTTGGGGGAGGACTGTAGCGGCGGGTCGTTCAGTCGTTGGGGCGCGGGCGCGAGGAGTGGGGCGGGCGCTCGATCGCGTCGGGCTCGGCCTCGTCGTCGGGCTCCACTTCGCCCGAGCGCTTGAGTTCTTCGAGGCGGTGCTCGATGCCGTCGAGCCTGCGGTTGAGGCGTGAGATCCGCTCGAAGGCGTTCTGGAGCTGGCCGTCGAGCTCGTCGACCTGGCGCTCGGTGAAGGTGTGCGCCTCTTCCAGTTTCTCCAGGCGTTCGCGGTGCTCGTCCATGCTGGATTCTTTCTGGCCGATCGTTCCGCAGAGGGCCGTGTGAAGATCAAGTACGCTGAGGGTATGAACCACCTGAACCGGCTGTCCATTCAAGCCGCGGGCGCTCTCGCGGGGTTTGCTCTCTCGGCGCCAGCGTGGGCGGGCGGTCCGGCGGCGGTGGCGTCGTTGGGCTCGGCGTCGCTCTCGCTCGTCGCGGCGCAGGACGAGCCGGCTGCCGACACAGCGCCCGCCGAGGCCCCCCGCTCCGGGGCGGCGTTCGGCGACGAGGGCACGCGATACTGGTCGATCGGGGCCATCGCAGGCTTTTCGGGCGACGGCGTCGACCTCGGGCTGCACGGGCGGGCCCACTGGTTCCTGGCCGACGGCTTCGAGTTCAACCTCGGGCTCGGAGGCTTCTACCACGCGCAGGACGGCGACGACGCCGCCTCGATCAACCCTGACCTCGGCTTCCGCTGGCACTTCCACCGGCGCGACTGGTACTCGGTCTACGCCGACCTGGGCATCGGCATCCTCTGGTCGACCGCTGATGTGCCCGAGGACGGCACGCGCGTGAACTTCACGCCGCACGCCGGCATCGGCGCGACGTTCCAGCTCCCCGACACCCGCGCTCGGCTCGACGTGGGCGTGGGGTGGCACCACATCTCCAACGCCAGCACGCAGGGGACGGACGACAACCCCGACCGCGACGGCATCGCGGTGCGCGTGGGTGTGATCGTGCCGTTCTGACAAGGCGAGGTTCGCGTGCCGATGAGTTGTCAGAGCGGGGCTCGCGGTGTCGTGCCGCTACGATCGGCCCACCATGAGTGACGACGCGGGGCGAGAGCAGCGGGCGGCGGCGGAACGCGAGCGGATCGGGCGGTTCAGCGCTCCCGACGCCGTCGGGCTGGGCGTGCGCGGGCTGGCGATGGGCGCCTGCGACGTGGTCCCCGGCGTCTCGGGCGGCACGATCGCCTTCATTACGGGCATCTACGAGCGATTTATCAACGCCTTGCGCTCGCTCACCCTGATGCCGCTGGTGCGCCTTGCCAGAGGCGATGTGAAGGGCGCATGGCGGTCGCTCGCGCTGATGCACTGGGGCACGCTGCTGCCGATCATCGTGGGGGTGGCGTCGGCGACGGTGCTGTTTTCCAAGTTCATCCTCGCCGCGATGGAGAGCCACCCTGGGTGGACGTACGCCGCTTTCTTCGGGCTCATCGCCGCCAGCGCGTGGGTGCCTGTCTCGCGGATGCACACGAAGAAGCCCCAGCACCTCGTTGGAGGGTCGATTGCCGCGGTGCTCGCCTTTCTCGTCGTCGGCCTTACGCCCTCAGGCCCGTCGCTGGAGGTCACGCTTGAAGAGCAAGGCGCGCAAGCCGCGATCTACCTGGGCAAGATCCGAGGCGAGGTCGGCGCCGACGGCATGCCGCCCGAAGTCGCCCGCGTGCGCGACGCGTTGGGCGACCGGGACCTGCCGCTGATCCTCTTCGATCCCGATGAGGTCGTCTCCGATGCGCCCGAGGGCTGGACGCTCATTCGCTCCGAAGAGGAACTGGCGGCGTACAAGGCCGACCGCCCGCCGCTCATCGTCGTGGAGGAGCGGTCGACCAACCTGCTGTGGGCCGGGGTCTGCGGCATGATCGCCATCAGCGCGATGATCCTGCCGGGGCTGTCGGGGTCGTTCCTGCTGCTGTTCCTCGGGATGTATCACACGGTCTTTTCGGCGC
>CAYTSW010000150.1:0-6499 GCA_964440605.1 uncultured Phycisphaeraceae bacterium
GGCGCGGGCGGGGACGGTGCTGTTGCGGATGATGAGCTTGGCGACGGCGCCGCCCGCGGTCTCGATGCCGAGCGAAAGGGGGATGACGTCGAGCAGGAGCATCTCGCCCGCGCCGGCCTGGCCGCCGGCGATGATGGAGGCCTGGACCGCGGCGCCGAGGGCGACGACTCGGTCGGGATCGAGCGCGGTGTAGGGCTCGGCGTCGAAGAACTCCGCGACGCGCTGGCGGACGAGGGGCACGCGGGTTGAGCCGCCGACCATGACCACGCGGTCGACTTCGAAGGGTTTGAGCTTGGCGTCGCGGAGCGCGCGTGTGCAGGCGTCGAGCGCGCGGTCGACGAGGGGCGTGATCATGCGTTCGAACTCGTCGCGGGTCAGCTCGCGGCGGTAGACGGACTCCTCGCCGTCGTCCTCGCCCACCTCGATCTCGAACTGGGTGGAGGCGACGGTGGAGAGCCTGATCTTGGCCTGCTCGGCTAGGGTGCGGAGGGCCTGTCGTGTGGAGGGCGGGAAGTCGAGCTCGCCGCCGACCTGTTCGCCGATCTCGCGGATGACGAGCTGCATGATGGCGCGGTCGAAGTCGTCGCCGCCGAGGCGGGTGTCGCCGGCGGTGGAGACGACCTCGAAGAAGTCGGTGGCAGCGGGGTCGTCGGCTTCGGCGGGTGTGACGCGGAGGATGGAGACGTCGAAGGTGCCGCCGCCGAGGTCGAAGACGGCGATGGTCTCGTCGCGGCGGTTCTGGAGCCCGATGCCGTAGGCGAGGGCGGCGGCGGTGGGCTCGTTGACGATTCGGACGACATCGAGCCCGGCGAGGCGTCCGGCGTCGCGCGTGGCCTGACGTTGGGCGTCGTCGAAGTAGGCGGGGACCGTGACGACGGCGCGCGCGACGGAGGTGTTCAGCGCAGCTTCGGCGTGCTGCCTGAGCGTGCGGAGGATCTCGGCGGAGACCTGCTGCGGGAGGACGGCGTGGTCGCCCGGGAGCTTGATCATCGCCATGTTGCGCGGGCCGTCGACGATCTCGTAACCGAGGTAGGGCGCGTCGGCCGCGGCGTCCCGGGCGCCGCGGCCCATGAGGCGTTTGGCCGAGGCGATGGTCTGCTCGGCGAACTCGACGGCGTGGTCGCGTGCTTCGCGTCCGACGGCCTCGACGCGCCCGTCGTCGCTGTAGCGGACGACGGAGGGGACGATTCCGGCTGCGGGGTCGTTGTCGTCGGCGTCGTCGCCGAGAACGCGCGGGCCTATGCCCGGCTCGTACCAGGCGACGAGGGAGTTCGTGGTGCCGAGGTCGATGCCGAGGATGGGGGCGTTCGCGCCGGCCGCCTCGGCGGGCGTCGATGTGGGAGAAGTAGGAAGGGAGGGGGTCATGCGCAGACGGTAGACGGGTGGCCGCTGGTGCGGCGGCTGCCGAGCGGGAGTCTGCTGGCGCGTGCGACCACGGGCGGCGGCGCGACCGCTATCCTCCGCCTCATGCTTACCTCCGTCCGCTGGTTGAACCGTTATCTGGACCCCGCCGACCTCGCCGCCGAGGAGGCGATCCGCGTGCTCGAGGCGACCTGCTTCCCGATCGAGTCGGTCGTAGAGACGCCCGACGGCGACACGGTGCTCGACGTTGAACTGACGAGCAATCGAGGCGACTGCTTCAGCCACTTGAACCTGGCGGCCGACATCTCGGCGTTAACGGGTCGCACGCTCGTGCGGCCGGAAGATCGCCCTGAGGCGCCCGAGGGCGAAGCGGGGACGAGCGTGGACAACCGCGTGCCCGACCGCTGCCCGCTGTTCACCGCTCGGGTGATCCGGAACGTGAAGGTCGGGCCTTCGCCGGACTGGCTGGCGCAGCTGCTGACGAACGTGGGACAGCGGCCGATCAACAACATCGTCGACATCTCCAACTTCGCGCTCTTCGAGCTGGGCCATCCGAGCCACATGTTCGATCTGGCGACGCTGAAGGAAGGCCGGCTGATCGTGCGGGAGGCTGATCGCAACGAGAAGCTCCAGGGGCTTGACGGGCGGGTGCATCAGCTCGAGCCGACGGACCTCGTGGTTGCGGACGCCCAGCGCGCGGTGTCGCTGGCGGGCATCGTGGGCGGCGAGGAGACGGGTGTCACCGAAGGCACGACGGAAGTGCTGCTCGAAGTCGCAACGTGGGACCCCGCGACCATCCGGCGCACGGCGCGGCGTCTCGATATTCGGACCGACGCCGGCTACCGCTTCGAGCGGATCGTCTCGCCGGGCGACCTGCGATGGGCTTCGGATCGCATCACCGCGTTGATCCTCGAGATCGCGGGCGGCGAGTTGGTGGGGCCGGTGATCGAGGCAGGGAACCCTGCTCCGGAGCGTCAGGTGATCACGCTGCGGGAGTCGCGGTGCGAGCGCCTGCTCGGGGTCCAGGTGAGCGCGGGCGAGACACGGCGATTGCTCGACGCGATCGGCGTCGGATGCGAGCTCGTCGGTCGCGGCGGCGAGGCGCTGCTGCGCTGCACGATCCCGAACCGCCGGCCCGACCTCGAGCGCGAGGTGGACCTGATCGAGGAAGTGGGGCGGCTGCACGGCATCGACAACCTGCCGATGGCCGAGCGCGTCGAGGTGCCGCTGGAGATCGATCATCCGTCGACGTGGGAGCGTCGCGAGGGCGCGGAAGCCGCGCTGTGCGAGGCGTTGTGCGGGCTGGGGTTCTACGAGGCGATCACGTTCAGCTTCCTCACCGAAGTCGAAGGCCGGCAGTTCCTGCCTGACGGATTGCGGCTGATCAAGGTGGACGAAGAACGGCGTCGCGAAGCGCCGTTCCTGCGGCCGAGCGTTATCCCGAGTCTGCTGCACTCGCGACGGGCGAATCAGGATGGCGGGGTGAAGCTCGACACGGGCGTGCGGCTGTTCGAGTTGGCGTCGGTCTTCGCCGACGAGGACGACGGGGAGGCGCAGGCGCGCAAGACCGTCGAACGCCGCAACCTCGCGATGATTCTTGATGCGGGCACGAAGCAGGCCGACCAGCAGCGCGCGATCCGCGTGATGCGCACCGCGATCGAGGCGATCGTGGAGCGTCTGGCGGGCGTCGGGCAGGTTTCCGTTTCGGTGGAGCCGGTCTCGGCCTTCGCGCCCGCGTTCGAAGACGGCGCGTGCGCCGGAGTGCGCGTGAACGGCACGCACCTGGGGTATGTCGCGCTGCTCGGGAAGAAGACGTGCGGCTCGTTCGGTCTGGAGACGCCGGTGGTCGCGAGCGAGCTCGGACTCGCGGAACTGATCGCGCTGTACCCGCCGCGATCGGTGGCAACAGGGTTGCCCCGCTTTCCGGGCATCGAGCGTGACCTGTCGCTGCTGGTGGATGAGGCGCTGCCGTGGGCCCACATCGAGGCGGTGCTCGACGGGTTGGCGCTGGACCGGCTGGTCGACCGGCGGTTCGTGACGACGTTCCGCGGCAAGCCGATCGAGGCGGGCAAGAAGTCGGTCACGCTGCGGCTGCACTTCCGCGACCCGGAGCGGACGCTGCGGCACGACGAGGTGGACCCGCAGGTGGAAGCGGCGGTGTCGGCGTTCCAAAAGGAGCTCGGCGCGGAACTGCGCGCCTGAGCGGGTGTTGTCCAACAAGGCGCGATAACGGTTGGCAGCGCGTGGCCCGATCGCGGAAATCCTGCATGCGCCGGCATCGCGGCGCGGGATCGCGCGGGGATGAGAGCCGCGGGTCGGGCCACGCTCGAACGGATGAATGACCGCCAATGAACCCCCGGCTTCGGATCGCCGATGCACGATCAGCCATGAGCGTGTCCACGGGTAACCTGCTCGAAAAACACTTTCGGATGTCGCCCAGCGAAATCCGCGTCGCGTTCAACCGCGCCCGCGAGAAGCACCTGAACGACCCCGATCGCATCAACCGAGCGGCCGAGCGGCACTCGCTGCGTCAGGTCACGCTGACGAGGCTCTCGATCGTTGAGTCGAGCGGGCCGCGGCAGATGGTCGCGGTGCCCATCAATCTTTCGGCGGGCGGTGCGTGCCTGATGGTCCCGGTCTTCCTGTACGCCGACACACGCGTGCGCTTCGGGCTCCAGACGATCGACGGCGAGGGGGTCCTGGCAACGGGCGTTGTCAAGTGGTGCGCGCACGTTGAGGGACGCTGCCACGACATGGGCATCCGGTTCGACAGCAAGGTGAACCCCGCGGACTTCCTCGCCGAGCTCACCACCAAGGAGGACGGCGAGCGCGTTATCGAGCTCAACGAGGTCGTGAACATCACGGACCTGTACGAGCGTGTCGACGTGTGCGCGCGGATGCTGGCCAAGGCGTCGCGCGCCAAGAACGATTACGCGGAACTGCTGCGCATCGTCGAGCAGATCGCCGAAGCCGTGGACGAGATCGGCGTCAACAAGGATTGACCGTCGACCGAGGGGTCAGTCACCCTTCGCGTCACCCCGGGCGAAGATGCTGGCGACGTAGTTGAGTACGTCGGCGGCGGAGCGGTCGTTGTAGCCGAACTGGTCGCACATGCGCTTCTTGATGACGTCGATCTTCTGCTGGGTCTCGTCATCGATGACGCTGGAGACGAGGTTTTTCAGCTTGATGGTGTCGCGCTGGTCCTCGAAGAGCTTGAGCTCGAGGGCCTTGTAGAGGCGTGCGTTGGTGTTGTACTCGAACTTCTTGCCGTCGAGCGCGAGGGCACCGATGTAGTTCATGATCTCCTGGCGGAAGTCGTCCTTGCGGGCGTCGGGGATGTCGATCTTTTCTTCGATGGACCGCATGAGCCGCTCGTCGGGCTCCTCGTCCTTGCCGGTGTAGCGGTTCTTGACGCGCTCCTTCTGGGTGTAGGCGCGGACGCTCTCGATGTAGTTGGCGCACAGGCGCTTGATGGCCTCCTCGTCGGCGGAGATCGCGCGCTGCACCTCGCCCTTGATGATGTCCTCGTACTCCTGCATGACCTGGCTCAGGTGCTCGCGGTACTGCTTCCTGGTGTCCTCGTCGGTGATGAGCGAGTGGTGGCTCATGCCCGCCTCGAGTTCGTTCATGACCATGAACGGGTTGATCTGGCGTTCTTCCATGGCCTGCGAGGAGACCAGAGTGTTGGAGATCTTGTCCTGGATATAACGCGGGCTGATGCCGTTCATTCCCTCGCGCGGGGCCTCTTCGCGGAGTTCCTTGACCGAATCCTCGGTGAAGCCCTGGATGCTCTTGCCGTTGTAGAGCTTGAGCTTCTGCATGAGGGTGATGCCGGCCTTCTTGGGCTCTTCGAGTCGTGTGAGGACGGCCCACATGGCGGCGACCTCGATGGTGTGCGGTGCGACGTGCATGCCGCGCACGCGCCCGGTGCCGAAGTCTTTCTGGTAGATGCGGATCTCGTCGTCGAGGCGGATGTTGTAGGGGACGTCGATCTTGATGGTGCGGTCACGGAAGGCCTCCATCAGCTCGTTGGACTGGAGCTTCTTGTACTCGGGCTCGTTGGTGTGCCCGATGATGACCTCGTCGATGAAGGTCTGCGCGAACTTCTTGGGCTTGATGACGCGTTCCTGCGAGGCGCCGAGCAGGTCGTAGAGGAAGGCGACGTCGAGCTTGAGAACCTCGATGAACTCGCAGAGCCCACGGTTTGCGATGCAGAGCTCGCCGTCGAAGTTGAAGGCGCGCGGGTCGGAGTCCGAGCCGTACTGGGCGATCTTCCGGTAGTTGATGTCGCCGGTGAGCTCGGTGGAGTCCTGGTTCTTTTCGTCTTTGGGCTGGAAGGTGCCGATGCCGACGCGGTTCTTCTCGCTGAGGACGATGCGTCGGACCTTGACGTGCTGGACGACCTCGCGCCAGTCGCCGTCGTAGTGGCGCATGAGGTCGGCGCTGACCTTCCGGCAGAAGGGGCAGGGCTCGCCCGTGATGCGGATGCGCCCGCGCGACTCGCTGCGGGCGGTGTACGTCTCGTTGAGCGCGTCGAGCAGGTCGCGGCGGGCCTCTTCGGGCACGATGACGAGCGGGTCTTCGTGCATGGGGCAGGGGAACTCGTGTGTCCTGGCGGTGGGGCCGCAGTGCTCGTCGAGCATCCACGAGTAGCTGTACAGCGCGCCATCGTCGGTGCGCGAGTAGTGCTCGAGGCCCTTCTTGAGCAGGCGGGCGATGGTGGACTTGCTGGAGCCGACGGGACCGTGGAGGAGCAGGATGCGCCGATCCGAGCCGTAGCCCTCGGCGGCGGAGCGGAAGACGTCGACGAGGGCCATGAGCTGTTCGTCGAGGCCGAAGATGCCGTCGGCGCCGCCTTCGAACGGGTCGGCGAAGAAGTGGTAGCGCACGAGGTCGCGTTTGAAGAGGCGGTAGCGTTCGGAGCCGTAGCCCAGGACCATGTCGTAGACGCGTTGGAAGGCGTTTCGCGCGATCTCGGGGCGTTCGCGGACGAGGTCGAGAAACTCGTTGTAGGAGCCCTCCCAGTGCTGCTCGTGGTAGCGGGCGCGGTCGAGGCGGGAGGCGATGAGTTCCATGAAGCCGGTCGGCTCGGGCCGGTCGGCGTCGGATGGCGAGTTGAGTGAGGAGTGGGGGGTGG
>CAYTSW010000151.1:0-3122 GCA_964440605.1 uncultured Phycisphaeraceae bacterium
ACGATCAGGCAGCCGACTCAACCACAACCACCCCGCCACCCCAAGCAGCCCCGGCCCCGTCGCCCACCACCACTCGCCCGCATCCATCCCGGGCCGGACGGTGCCCGCGCTGGATGTCAGCGACCACACCGTCGTGAACGGCGATGTCAGCCCCCACCATCCGGGCAGACTCGGCATCAGCAGCCACGAACTCAGCAGCGCCACCAGCGGCCCGCCCGCCGTCAACACCAGCACCGCACCCATCGCTCCCGTCCGCGCGCCCGCCGATGAACGCGCCATCCCCCATACGCAGACCACGCTCACCAGCACCGTCCACGACACCACCATCAACGCCAGCCCGCCCGACACCGCCCACGTCCACCCCGTCAGCAACGGCATGGGCCAGATCACCACCTGAATCGGCAGCAGCAGCACCAACAGATCCACGAGCACCGCCCGCCGAGGCTGCGCCGGGCTCTCCTGACTGAGCCGCGTCACGGGCCACAACGCGCACGTCCCCACCGCCGCCAACAGCACCATCGCGCGACACCCGTACGTCCACTGCGGGATCGCCGGCGCCGCGATCACACGCACCGCGAAGATCGTCAAGAGCGCCGACGCCATCAGGTAGATCGCCCAGAGCAGCGTGAAGATCCGAGGCTCGCCCTTCCGGTGCGCCCAGGGATCGCCCTCCCGCGTGCCGAACTCCGGCACGAAGACCATCGGCCCCACGCGAATACCCGCCGAACGCGTTGCCCCGGTGCCCGGCTCTCCTTGTGCCGGCGTCCGCTCCGCCGCGTCCCCTCGCCCGCCGGAGAACGGCACGTCCGAGTCGTTCAAACGCTCGTTCGCCGCGCCTGCCTCATCCACCGGGCATGTTCTCCACCGTCACCGCCGACGACCGAAGGTCGTACACGCGGCGGGCCCGGTCGAACCCCGGCTCGTCCAGCAGCACCCGAAGGTTCGCCAGCTTGTTGTCCAGCGACATCTCCCCCTGCGAAGGCTCGCCCGGCAGCGCGCCCCAGACGTACCGCGCGCCCCGTGCGCTGATCAGCGACACCACGCCCGTCGCCCCGTGCTCGGACAGATCGATCGCGCGGATCCGCGCGTCGCTGCTCAGATCGTTGAACCCACGCTCAGCCAAAGCGCGCACCAGTCGCAACGCCGCCTGCACGTCGCCGCGCGGCCAGGGCTGCCCGTACGCGATCCCGTCCAGCCCGTCGTCCGTGCCACGCTCGAGCAGCGGGGGGCCGGACAGCGGCTCGCGGATCGTCACGAACCCGCTCAACTCCACATCGTCGGGCACGGGCACCAGCATCGCCGCCGCTTCCTCACCCCCCACCAGATAACGCCGCCCGCGCTTCTCCACGAACGCCGAGGGCGCGCGCCACGCCCCGATCACCCGCACTTCGTTCCCCGGCTCGCGCACCACGCCCTCCAGCTCGCGGAACCACCCCGTCACCGCCAGCGCCGCGTGCGCCGCCTCCAGCCCCTCCTGGTCGTACGGCTGCACGCCCGCTCGCGTCGCAACCATCGACGTCAACCATCGCTGCACGAACGCCGCGCCCACCGTCGAGCCATCGTCGCCTCTTTGCGCCTCGAGCCACGCGGGCCAGGCGAAGCGCACCGACACGGGGTCCATGCGCCGCTCGTTCATCCGGTCCTGCAACGCGCCGAAACCAAGCAGCCAGCCCACACCGACCCCCACGACCGCCAGCCCCACGCCGACACGCCACAACGTCTGGCCGTCAACGCCGAACGACCAGTCGCGGCCCGGTGGCGGCTTCCCGCCGGACTTCTTCTTGCTCTTGGATCCCTGCTTCGACGAGCGAGCCATCCGTGCTGCCTCATCTGATGGAACACACCCCGAGCCGCGAAACGCCCGCGACTCACCCCCCGAGTCTACGGCACCCGCGCACCCACCCCAACGTCCTCCAGCGCACACCGCACAAGAGCGGCGCACAACGACGCCATCTCCACGCCGTCGTGCACCGCCGCCATCGGCAGCAGCGACTGCGCCGTAAACCCCGGCATCGTGTTCAGCTCGAGGAACCACACCTCGCCCGCGTCATCCACGATGAAGTCCGCCCGGCAGAGATGCCGCACACCCAGCACCCGGCCCAGCTCCAACGTCTGCTCACGCACACGCTCACGCACACACGCGGGCAGGGTCGGCCCCACCGCGTACCGCGTGTCACCACGCTCGTACTTCGCGGCAAAGTCGTAATGCCCCTCCGCGGGTGCGATCTCCACCACCTCCAGCACACGCAGCCCGTCCCCTTCGCCCAGCACCCGCCCGTCCACCGCGCCCACCGTGATCTCGCGTCCAGCAATCAACGGCTCCACCATCGTCGGCCGACCGCTCGCCACCGCCTCGGCGTGCGCCGCAGCAAAGGCCTCGCGCGTCCGGCACATCGAAAGCCCCACTGTCGAACCCTCGAACACCGGCTTCGCCACCACCGGCAACTCCAGCGGTAGCGCGTCGTCGCCCGGCCTGAGCACCCGCGTCGGCGTACACCGAAGGCCCAGAGCCGCCGCCGTCTGCTTCGTCGCGATCTTGTCCATCGCCCAACTCGCCGCGGCCGACCCGCTCCCCACGAACGTTCGCCCATCCGCCTCGAGCAGCCGCTGCAACGCTCCGCCCTCGCCCCACGGACCATGCAGCACCGGGAAGATCACGTCCGCCTCCAGCGCTGCGACCTGCGAAGCGCTCAGTATCTCGATCTCCATCAACTCAACATCGAACGCGTCCGCGCTCTCCAGCGCCGCCGCCACGCCCGCCGCGCTCTTGAGCGAGACCGAACGCTCCGCGTCCGGCCCGCCTCCCAGCACCAGGACCCGCGGCCTCGCGCCCGTCGCCATCAGGCGCCCGACCCCGCCGGCTGCCGCGCATTCGCGCGTCGCCAGATCACCACCTCCGGCTCGAGCTGAACGTCGTGCCGCTCGCCCACGCGTTCCCGCACGCGCTCGATCAGCTCGATCACGTCGGCCGCGCTCGCGCCGTCTTCCGCAACGATGAAGTTCGCATGCCGGTTCGACACCGTCGCGCCGCCCACCCGCAAGCCCTTGCACCCGGCTTCGTCGATGAGCATGCCCGCGCTCATCCGTGCGCCGCGGATCGTCGGGTTCTTGAACACGCACCC
>CAYTSW010000151.1:3222-6361 GCA_964440605.1 uncultured Phycisphaeraceae bacterium
CAGCCGCTGGCGGATCCGGTCCTGCTGCGCGTCGGGGTTCTGCACGAGGTTGAAGTCCACGCTCGTGATGATCAGGTGCTCGAGGCCCGAGCGCCGGTACCCGAAGTCGAGCTCGTCGTGCGGGATCTCCAGCCGCTCGCCCGTCTGCGTCACCGCCCGCACGCACTCGACGACATCCTCGATCGAGCCGAACGCCCCGCCCGCGTTCATCGCGATCGCGCCGCCCACCGACGCCGGGATGCCCCCGAAGTTCTCCAGCCCGCTGAGCCCAAGCCGCACCGATTCCACCACCAGCTTCGGCAGGTTCGCCCCCGCCTGCGCCGTGATGGTCACGGCCCGCCGACGCTCGGCCGAGCCGCCGATGTCGTACCCGTGGTAGTCCACCCCGCGCATCCGCTCGAGGCTCACCACCAGCCCGTCCACCCCATCGTCGTGCACCAGCAGGTTCGCGCCCTCGCCCAGCACACGCACCTTCTGCCCCGCGAACATGCGCAGCACGTCCACGAGCTCGTCCTCGGTGCGCGGCCTGGCCAGCGTGTCCGCCCCGCCGCCCACGCCGAACCACGTCTCGATCGGCGCGTTCGCCTCGATGATCTCGCCCAGCATCGCAGTGCGTCCCCTGGCCTCAGCCGCCCCGACCGGTGCGGCCTCCTCGGTGCTCGTCCGCCGCTCCTACCGCTCAGCCCCCGGCTTCGCTGCGGACCGACGAAAGATAGCCACGCGCCACCTTCCACACCGGCCCCGCGCCCATCACCACCAGCAGATCCCCGCCTTTGCACACGTTCTGAAGATGCTCCACGATCGCCTCGAACGGGTACAGGTGCATCGCACGAACCCCGCGCTCCCGGAGCCGATCCACAAGGTCCGAAGCCGACACCCGCGTCCGCTCCTGCTCCGAGTCGCGCACGAAGTAGATGTGCGGCACGATCACGACGTCCGCCTGCTCGAACGCCGAAGCAAACTCCTCAAGCAGGAACCGCGTCCGCGAGTGCTGGTGCGGCTGAAACACGCATACCAACCGACCGCCGCGCTCCTCCGGCCGGTCGTGCTCCCGCAGCGCCCGCAGCGTCGCGTCGATCTCCGTCGGGTGGTGCCCGTAATCGTCGTACACCCGCACCACGTCCGCGCGATCGTCGCCCCTCCCGTCGGACGGTGCATCGCCCAGCCATTGCATCCGCCGGTCGAGGCCGACAAAGCCGTCGAGCGCCCGCGCGACCGGCTCCGGCTCGGCGCCGAGCATCACCGCCAGCGCCGCCGCGACCGCCGAGTCAAAGGCCATGTGCGCCCCCGGCAGCCGGAGCGACCAGCGCCCGATGTGCTCACCGCGGTGCGTCAGTTCCACGTCGCTCGTCGCGGCGTCGTACGCGATGCGCCAGTCGGCGTCGGGCTCGAAACCGATCGTCTCCACCGCCGCCGGCGTCCCCGCCGTCACCTCGCGCCGATGCGCCCCGCTGTGGGCGATCAGCAACTTCCCGCCGTCCGCCGCCGAGGGCAGCAGCGACGCGAAGTGCCGGAAGCTCTCCACCACCGCGTCCAGCGAGCCGTAGATGTCCAGGTGATCCGCCTCGACCGATGTCACCGCCGCCACCCGAGGCCGCACATGGTGGAACGAACGGTTGAACTCGCACGCCTCGGCGATCAACAGCCCCGGCTCGCCGGCCAGGTCTCCCTTCGGCACCCGCTCGGCTCCCTGCCGGAAGCCCGTGCCGGCGCCCGAAGCGCCGACGTCGGACGCGAGTTGCGGCACCATCGCGCCGACGATGACCGCCGGGTCGAGCCCGGCTTCGATCAGCGCGTGGCCCAGCATGGCGACGGTCGTTGACTTGCCGTGGGTCCCCGCGATCGCCACGCCCGTGCGCGCGAGCATGACTTCTCCGAGGGCCTCGGGGTAGCTCATCGTGCGCAAGCCGCGCGACGTCGCCTCAACAAGTTCTGGGTGGTCGAAACTGATGGCTGCCGAGTGAACCACGATCTGGGGGCCCGGTGGCAGGTGGCCCCGTTGCTGGTCGAACAACACCTCGACCCCCTCTTCGCGCAGGGCGGTGGTGACCTCCGTCTCCGCGATGTCTGACCCCCGCACCCGGGCCCCCAGCTTCGCGAACAGCCGGGCCAACCCCGACATGCCGCACCCACCGATCCCGATGAAGTACGCCTCGGCCCCCGCCAGCTCCAGCGGCTTGTCCCGCGCGGCCAGCCCCTGCTTCCGCGGCGGCTTCATGCCCGCCATACCACCATCCTCCGGCGCACAACGCTCGCTCATGATCCGAGTATCGGACGTTCCCTGCGCACACGCGCAGCTTTCACCGCTGCCCGCCCCACCCCGATCCCTCTATTGTGCCCGCCATGACCACCCCCGGCAGCTTCCCCTACAAGATCGCCGTCCTCTGCGACCTCCGCGACGCCGACGGACGCATCCTGCTCCTCCACCGCAAAAAGCACCCCAACCAAGACCTCTACTCCCCGATCGGCGGCAAGCTCGACACCGATCTCGGCGAAAGCCCCGCCCAGTGCGCCCGAAGAGAGATCCAGGAGGAAGCCGGGCTCGACATCCCCATCGACCGGCTGCGGCTGGAGGGGATGATCTCCGAACGCGGCTACGAGGGGGAGGCCAACTGGCTGCTCTTCTACTACCGCGTCGTGGGGCACGTCGAACTCGAACCCTTTGAGATGCGCGAGGGCAAGCTGGAGTGGCACCACCCCGGGGAGATCGACCAGCTCCCCTTGCCCAAGACCGATCGCGAGGTCTTCTGGCCCCTGATCCACGACCACGAGGGAGGCTTTTTCGCGGTGCACATCGACTGCACCGGCCCGGAGCTGGTCTGGAGCCTGGAGCAGTCGGTGAAGCCAGGGGCGTGAGGTCGACGTCACTCCGGCTCACGAGCGGGCGGCCGAACACTTCTTCGATCGCGCGCATGAACTCCGCTTGCTCGACGACCGACGCCAAGCGGTGTGGCTGCGCCCCTGAATGCCAACCACCACCGATCGGCCTCAGGGCCGCATCACGCGCGATCCTGCGGCCACACCAGCGCACGACCGAACGACATGAGGCCAATCAAACCGATGTCCGAATGCGCCCGCCGGCACCCTAGCAGGCCGCTAAGCAACCCTTGCAGAACACGCCCCGAGTCATTGTTCTCCT
>CAYTSW010000152.1:0-6348 GCA_964440605.1 uncultured Phycisphaeraceae bacterium
GGTGGTTCGTGCGTGTGCTGTTCAAGAAGCGGGCGATCGCGGGTAAGCCGGCGATGCCGGGATTCAAGCTGCCCGCGCAGTTTGCGTGGCTCGAGCCGAGCGAGACGACGTTCGAGGAAGGCGTGTCCGAACTGCGGGCGTGTTTGCGGCGCGTGGAAGCGGGCGAGCGGATGGAGCAGCCCTCGCCCGTGATCGGCCCGCTGACGCACGATGAGTGGATCGGCGTGCACTGCGGGCACTGCTCGATGCATCTGAGTTTTCTGTATCCGGAAGGGGTGCAGTGATGGGCCGGACGATGACGTTGATGATACGCACGATCGCGGTCGCAATGTGCGTGGGGCTTTGCAGCGACGGGGCGC
The DNA here is from genome assembly GCA_964440605.1 of uncultured Phycisphaeraceae bacterium. Lineage (GTDB taxonomy): Bacteria > Planctomycetota > Phycisphaerae > Phycisphaerales > UBA1924 > CAYTSW01. Next base: position 360 of record CAYTSW010000152.1, read on the forward strand.
TGGCGCAAGACGATGACCGGCGCGTGGGCGATGCCGAGGTCACGCTGCCGGCGTTCGGCGAGGAGGAAGTGACGTTCGCCAGCGCTGCCGAGCCCGAGGAGGGCGCGGACGCGGTGATGCTCGCGGGGACGCTGAGCACGCCCGTGAGCGGGCCGGACCGCGAGGCGGGGTTCCCGGCGGTGGTGCTGGTGACGGGCTCGGGGCCGCAGGACCGCGACCAGACGATCATGGGCAAGAAGCCCTTCAAGCACATCGCCGATCACATGGTCAATCGCGGCTTCGTGGTGCTGCGGTACGACGACCGCGGCTTCGGCGAGTCGACGGGCGACTTCGCCAGCGCGACCGTTGACGACTTCACGCTCGATGCGCTGGGCGCTCTCGAGTATCTCGCGCGGCGTGACGACGTGGATGCGGAGTGCCTGTTTGTCATCGGGCACAGCGAGGGCGGGAGCGTGCTCGCGGAGCTGCTCGCGCAGCACGCGGACGCGCTAACGGGCGGCGGGGTTTCGCTGGCGGGCACCGCCATGCCCGGCAGCCGCGTGTTGACGGATCAGTCGGTGGAACTCGCGCGGTTGCAGGGCGTCGAGGGGGACGACCTCGAGGCGTTGCGCGACGCGCACCGATCGCTCATGCAGGCGATGCTGGATGACGCGGACGAAGAGACGCTCATCAAGCGGACGATCGAGCTGGTGCAGTTGCAGGCGCCGCAGGCCGGGCCGGAGCAAGCGCTGGCGATCGCGCGGCAGCAGGTGCCGGCCATGCGATCGGTGTGGATGACGCGGTTCCTCGAGCACAACCCGGCCAAGGGATTCGCACGAGCCAAGGCACCGGTGCTGGCGGTGTTCGGCGGGCGGGATCGGCAGGTGACGGTGGACTTGAACCTCGTGCCGATGACCAGGGCGCTCGAGCGGGCCGGCGTGCCGGGCAGCCTCGTGCTCGTATTCCCGCGGAAGAACCACCTGTTCCAGACGGCCAAGACGGGCGGGCTGAGCGAGTACATGCTCCTGCCCGAGCACATCGCGCCGGACGTATTGGAAGCGGTGGGTGACTGGCTGGTGGAACGGGCCGAAGCGATCGACCGGTAACACCGAGAGTGAGAATCGGGGTTCTCGGTCGGCGTGGGTTCGCCTGATCGACGCATACGTCGCGGTCGTTCGGCGGTGGGGTCGGCGGGCGGCGGCGCTCCCTCATGCGGGCGTGTCGGGATGACGACGGCTCGTGAAGATCCTTTGCCGGAGCTTCGCATGGTCGATGTCGTGCCGCCGGGTCGCCGCGGGTTTACGTTGGTCGAGATCCTGATCGTGGTGGTGATTCTGGGGGTGCTCGCCGGGCTGGTGGTGCCGCAGTTCGCCGAGGCGAGCGAGGAGGCCAAGCGTTCGGCGTTCGTGACGGACCTGCGCCGGTTCACCGACGCCGCGGTGCTGTACGTCAACGAGACGGGCAGCTTCCCGGAAGACTTCTCGACGGGCACGGTCAGCGGCGACTTCGCGGACTACGTCGATGCCGACGTCTGGACGCGCATCACGCCCATCGGCGGACGGTGGGACGTCGAGCGTGAATCGATGTCCGTCACCAGCGCGATCGGCGTGCACTTCAACGGCTCGGGCACGAGCCGCGACGACGACTACATGACGCCCATCGACCGCCTGATCGACGATGGCGACCTGACCACCGGCAGCTTCCGCCGGCTGACCTCGGGGCGGTACTACTCGGTCATCCGATAGACGCGCTCATCCTCACCCGGTCGGTCATCCGCTGAGTCGGCCGGCAAGGACGAAGGCCATCTCGAGAGCTTGGGCGTAGTTGAGGCGCGGGTCACAGGGGCTGACGTAGTTGCGGTGGAGGTCGTCATCGGTGAGGCCCGAGGCGCCGCCGGTGCACTCGGTGACGTCGTCGCCGGTGAGCTCGAAGTGGACGCCGCCGAAGACGGTGCCGGCGTTCTCGTGGGCGTCGATGACGGCGTTGAGCTCGGCGAGGATGTCGTCGAAGTGTCGGGTCTTGAGCCCGGAGGCTGTGGAGCGCGTGTTGCCGTGCATCGGATCGGCGATCCACAGGACGGTGCGGCCGCTGGTCTGGACCGCGTCGAGGAGGGCCGGGAGGGCTTGGGCGACGTTGCCGGCGCCGAAGCGTGTGATGAGGACGATGCGTCCGGGTTCGTCGGCGGGGTTGAGCGTGTCGAGGAGGGGGAGCAGGATGTCGGGTGTGGTGGACGGGCCGATCTTGACGCCGACGGGGTTGCGGATGCCGCGAGCGTACTCGACGTGGGCGCCGTCGAGAGCGCGCGTGCGTTCGCCAATCCAGGGGAAGTGCGTGGAGAGGTTGTAGTAGCCGGGCCTGCGAGGGACGGTGCGGGTCTGGGCGGCTTCGTAGAGCAGGTTGAGCGCTTCGTGGCTGGTGAAGAAGTCGACGCGTTGCAGATCGCCCATCGACTTGTCGCCCAGCGCTTCCATGAAGGAGAGGGCGCTGGCGAGGCTGTCGGCCATGGCGCGGTAGCGCTCGCGGAGTTCGGGGCGGAGGGCGGCGTGGTCGAGGAAGCCCAGGTCCCAGTAGTCGGGGTGGTGGAGGTCAGCGAAGCCGCCGTCGATGAGCGAGCGGATGAAGTTCAGTGTGACGGCGGCGTGCTGGTAGCCGCGGACCATGAGGTGCGGGTCGGGCTCGCGGGCTTCGGGGGTGGGTTCGGCGCGGTTGACGAGGTCGCCGAAGTAGCTGGGGAGCTCCTGGCCGTTGATCGACTCGGTGGGCTTGGAGCGCGGCTTGGCGTACTGGCCCGCGAAGCGCCCGACGCGGACGACGGGCTTCTTGAGCCCGTGGACAAGCACGAGCGACATCTGGAGGAGGATCTTGAGCTTGGCGGTGATGACCTCGGGTCGGCAGTCGTCGAGGGTCTCGGCGCAGTCGCCGCCTTGGAGCCAGAAGCGCTCGCCGCGCTGGGCCTGGGCGACCTGCTCACGCAGCTGCTCGATCTCGCCAGAAGTGACCAGTGGCGGGAAGGCGGCGAGCTTGTCGACGGCGCGCTGAACGGCGTCGCGGTCGGTGTAGCGCACCTGCTGGGCGTGGATCTTGTCGCGCCAGGAGTCGGGCGACCAGTTGGCGGGCGTGGTGGTGTTGGCGGAACCTTCGAGCACCGTTGGACTCCGGTCGTCGGTGGGCGTGGTGTGTGGCGGGAGGGGGCGTCGGACTATACGTCTCCGACCAAAAAGCGTGATTTCCTCAACGCTCCTGAAAAAAGGTGGTGAAAAAAGTGATTCTTCGGACGTCGCCCGACGATAACTCGTCGCGACTGACGTTCCGGCGGCGTCGCCGGGCGTTTCGATTCAATCGGAGCGAGCACTTCGGAGTGTCCTGATGGCCGGCGGTTCGTCGGCAACGACCATTCCCGCTCGAACGGAGTGAACCACGATGCCGACCGCGAAGAAGACCGGCTCCCGTACGACGACTGGCACGCGCACCACGGCCAAGCGATCGACCGGGACCAAGGCGACCAAACGCACCCCCGCCAATCGCACCAAGACGACCGGCCGCAAGACGACCGCCGGCAAGAAGTCGACCACGACGGGCCGCAAGACGACGACCGGGGCCAGGAAGTCGACGACGACGGCCAAGAAGAAGCCCACGACGACCGCCAAGAAGAAGCCCACGACGGCGAAGAAGACCGGCGTGAAGACGACCGGCTCGAAGACCACCGGCGCGAAGAAGACGACCAAGGCCCGCACGACGCGACCCAAGACCACCTCCGCCGGCTCGACCGCCAAGCGGGGCAAGGCCACGACCCGCTCGACCTCCACCGCCAAGCGCGCGACCACCGCCCGCAAGAAGACCGGCGGCAAGACGACGACGGCCAAGACCGGCGCGAAGAAGAACACGACGGCCAAGAAGAGCACCACCGCGAAGAAGAACACGACCGCCAAGAAGTCCACGGCGGCTCGCGGCAAAAAGACCGGCGCCAAGACGACCGCCAAGAAGGCGACCGCCGGCAAGTCGACCGCCACCAAGGCGACGACCAAGCGTCGCACGCCCAAGACCGCCGCCGCCTCCAAGGCGCGCAAGACGACCGCGAAGAAGGGCAACCTTCGACTGGTGGGCGGCAAAACGACGAAGACCGCCCGCTCCACGACGACCTCGCGCAAGGCCGCCTGAGCCGAAGCACGAGATCGACACGAACACGCCGCGCGTCCGGCGGAGCGCCTTGCAACGCTCCGGCGGACGCGTTCCGCTTTTGGTCGGCCCCCGGTCGGTATCCTTGGGCCGATGGTGTCCCTGCGCTACCGCTTCCTCTTCGTGCACCTGCCCAAGACGGGCGGCAACAGCGTGCAGGACGTGCTGCGCCCCTTCAGCGAGGACCGCATCGTCACGCTCAAGGACCATCAGGACGGCGTGGACCGCTTCGGGATCGAGAGCCAGGTCGACGGGCTGACGAAACACGCGACGCTGGCCGAGTATCGCGCCGCCATGCCCAAGGACCAATACCGCGGGCTTTTCAAGTTTGCCACGATTCGGAATCCGTGGGACCGGATGATCTCGTGGTACTTCTCGCCGCACCGAGGCGAGGTGGAATGGGACCGGGGCCGGTTCGTTGAGATGGTCGAGCAGGCGGCGACGCTGCTGGACCACGTCAGCGAGCGTCCACGGCTGGCGCGTGTCATGTTCGCGCTCGGGCTGCGACGTCTCGACGCCGATCTCGACGCGCTGCTGCGGTTCGAGTCGCTGAGCGACGACTTCGAGGCGGTGTGCGCTCGGCTCGGGCTGGAGGCCAGCGCGCTGCCGCACCGCAATCGCGGCTCGCGCGCCTCGTACGAGCGGTACTACGACGACGGCCTGATCGAACTGGTCGCCAGGCGATTCGCGCCGGAGGTGCGGGCCGGGGGGTATCGCTTCGGTGCCTGACGCTCGCCTGCCCACCGTGATCGCCAGCTCCGTCGTGCGCTCCAGCCAGCAGGGAGAGAGCCACGGCGGCGTGTACATCGTGGACCTCGAGAGGGGCGACGTCGAGCAGGTGGTCGACTGGAACGACCCTGACATCGACTGGGAGGGTCGCGGCGCCGATCGCGGGCTGCGGGGCATCGCGTTCCACGAGGACCGGATCCTCTGCGCCGCTTCGGACGAGGTGTTCGTCTACGACCGGGGCTTCAACATCGTCGCGTCGTTCCGCAACGCCTACCTCAAGCACTGCCACGAGATCTTCGCCCGCGATGGCCTGTTGTACCTCTCGTCGACGGGGTACGACTCGGTGCTGGTGCTCGACCTCGCGACCGAGCGATTCGTGCATGGCGTGTGCTATCGCCGCGTGCGCAGCACGGGCGGCGCGTTGCGCCAAGCGGGGCGCTGGCTCGGCGTGAGCCCGCCGACGCACGAGTTCTTCGCGTACGACCCGAACGAAGAGCGCGCGGTCACGCCGGCGGACACGAACCACATCAACAACGTCTTCGCGCGTGACGACGGCGTGTACTTTTCGGGCACCAAGATGGACGCCTTGATGCGTGTGCGCCCCGGGAACACGCTCGAGCGCATCGCGCGGGTGCCCGCCGGCACGCACAACGTGACGCTCGACGGGGCGGAGCTCGTGTTCAACGACACGAAGGCGGACGTCGTACGCAGCGTCTCCCGAGGCTCGGGCGAGACGAAGGCGTACGCGATTCCCAAGTACGATGAGTCGCTGCTCGAGCGCAACGACCTGCCGCAGGACCACGCGAGGCAGGGCTTCGGCCGGGGCCTGATCGTGACCGACGACCTGATCATCAGCGGCTCATCCCCGAGCACGATCACGGCGTACGACCGCGCGACCGCGGAGCGGATCCGGAGCGTGAACCTGACGATGGACGTGCGCAACGCGATCCACGGGCTGGAGCTGCACCCCTTCGCGAGGTAATGCGGGCGCCGGGCGACGAGGCAAGGCGTGCTGCTCAGATGGATGTGTGGCGGTAGAAGTGTTTTGTGCCCGAGCCGAGAAAGCGGGTGACCGGAGTCGAACCGGCGACATTCAGCTTGGGAA
>CAYTSW010000153.1:0-6298 GCA_964440605.1 uncultured Phycisphaeraceae bacterium
TCGGGTTCAGGTCCGGCGAGTACGGCGGCAGCCACCACACGCTGGCGCCCACGGCATCGATCACCTCCTCGACACCCGGCGCCTTGTGCGCACCAAGGTTGTCCATCACCACGATGTCGCCGTCGCGCAGCGGCGGTGACGGCTGAACCCATCGAAACGCCCAAAGCAGAGGCCCAGCCTCAAACACACGAATAAAAAGGGCGGCGCCCGACAAGCGCCGCCCCGACCGTGCTGTCCGGATCCTCACAACCGCTCAGTCGACGCAATCGGTCCGCCCGAACTGCGCGCCGAACGCGCCGAAGTCGGCTCCATCGATCGTGCCGTCGTTGTTGAAGTCGGCCCGCGGGTCGTAACTCTGCTCACCCGCATCGCTGCCAAAGGCGGCGCCGAAGAAGCCGAAGTCGGCGCCGTCGACCTGGCCGTCGTCGTTGAAGTCGGCGGGGCACGCAGGTTCGTCCGCGACGGGGCTTGCGGCGAGACGGAACCCGTCGAAGAGGAACAAGTTCGCCGGGTTGCCTCCGAATCGGGCCGTCGACCGCAAGACGATCTCTTCGATGTCGAAGTACGATCCGCCGCGGAGGCCGCGGAGGTCCTGAGTAACCATCGTCTCGTTCCACTCCCACACATTGCCGTTCATGTCGTACGCGCCGTAGTAGCTGGTGTTGCCCGCCGTGCCGACGGTGGTCACATGCCCCTCAAGCCCGTTCCAATCGGTGTTATTGCCGTAGTTGACAGTATTGGCGCCGGGGTTGGCGACATCACCCGTACTCGTCGCGGTGGCGAAGGTCGGCACGCTGTTGCTCTGCGTGGCGTACCCCCAGTAGTCGTCGATGTCGCCGCCTTGATCGGCGGGTTGGTGGTACGCCGCCTTGTACCACTCGTCCTCGGTGGGGAGGAAGACCTGGTTGGGATTGGAGAGGTCTCGCGTGATAGCGCTGATCGAAGTCACGCCATCGAAGGTGTACACCCCCGACTCGGTTGTGCTGTTGTCCTGCGGGCCGGTGGGCTGCCCATTGGTCATCCAGTTGGCCATGCGGGCCGCGCTGTACCAACGGACAAAGGCCACCGGCTTGTCGCCCATGTTCTCGCGCACAGAATACGTGTACGAGCCGTCCGTGCCCGAGCGGGCGATACCGCTGCGGGCATTGAAGCCCAATGAACTGCTATACAGGTTATTGGGGTCGCTGGCGGCAACGGCGTTGAGAAACGCGGTGTACTGCTCGTTCGTGACCTCGTAGGTGCCGATGCGGTACTCGTAGGCAACCGAGCCATAGCCGGTGGTGTCATCTATGAGCATCACAGCGGTATCGGGCGCGTTGCCAGGGTTGCCGACGGTGGACCAGTCCATGGTGACGGGGGAGGCGCTCGCCGCGGATGCAACGGCCAACGATGCGGCGGCGGCCGCAAGGGTGTAAAACTTCATCGGGCAACTCTCCTCTGCGGGTGGGTTAGGCTCGTGTTCGCGGAGGCGCGGACAGTCCCGCACTCCATACAGGAAGGTACCCCAGCCCCCCCGAATCGGCACCCCGATCGGGGAATTCATTGTTTCTTCTCAGATAAGCGCCGGTGAGTGCATTGGAGTCTTGCCCATTTTCACAGGCCTCGCCCGCCGCTCGCGTCAGGCCGCCGACCGTCCCCGCCGCGGCGCGGCGGAGACGGCTCTTGACCTTGCTCCACAGCTTCTCGATCGGGTTCAGGTCCGGCGAGTACGGCGGCAGCCACCACACGCTGGCGCCCACGGCATCGATCACCTCCTCGACACCCGGCGCCTTGTGCGCACCAAGGTTGTCCATCACCACGATGTCGCCGTCGCGCAGCGGCGGTGACGGCTGAACCCATCGAAACGCCCAAAGCAGAGGCCCAGCCTCAAACACACGAATAAAAAGGGCGGCGCCCGACAAGCGCCGCCCCGACCGTGCTGTCCGGATCCTCACAACCGCTCAGTCGACGCAATCGGTCCGCCCGAACTGCGCGCCGAACGCGCCGAAGTCGGCTCCATCGATCGTGCCGTCGTTGTTGAAGTCGGCCCGCGGGTCGTAACTCTGCTCACCCGCATCGCTGCCAAAGGCGGCGCCGAAGAAGCCGAAGTCGGCGCCGTCGACCTGGCCGTCGTCGTTGAAGTCGGCGGGGCACCCGACACCCTCGACGATCACGGGCTTGGACTGCTTGTTGTTCTCGGGATCGAGCAGCAGCAGAGCGTCGCCCGCGAGCAGCGCCGGCGCCACGGGGATGGGGCCGGTGAATCCCTCGTCGCCGGTCGGGCCCGCACCGAGGAAAGCATCAAAGTCGCCGAACCCCATGGGATCGAGGAAGACCTCCACCACCGTTCCCGGCATGGCGTGCGCCGCAACGCTGGTGTCGCCATCCGAGGGCATCATGGTGAACACCGGCGGGAAGCAGGCCTCGGCGAGCGCGTTGGAGAGCGGGGCCGGCTCGAACACGCCCACGCCATCGGCGACAGCGCCGAACGTCTGCACATCAATGCCCAGCGCCGGCGCGTCGCTGATCAGATCGTCAAAGAGATAGAGCCCGGTCCCGCTCCTGGTCACCTCCACCTCGACGGGCGAGAACGACTGGGGCAGCGACAGCGGCGGCAGGACCGGGTCGGGGAACGTGTCGCCGTTGACGTCGAACTGGCTGAAGACCATCTTCTGAGCGGGGTCGAGAATCAGCACACGCCCTTGGAATCCGTCGTCGTAGGTGATGGAGATGGGGCTCTGGAAGAAAGCAGTCGGCAGGAGCACCCAATCGCCCGTGCCCTGCTCGAAGAGGCCGTCGACGTCGAAGTCGAAGAACGCGTAGACGCCATACTCGGGACCGAAACTCGAGTCCACAACGCCGGCGACGAACACCTGCTGCGTGAACTCCCCGGGGCTCACCTCGATCTCAGCAAAGGCGAAGTCCAGGACCCGATCGAACGGCGTCGCAAGATCCTGCCGCACAACGTTGTTGCTGGCCTCGTCGAGCGACCACTGCGAGATGAGCCCGTTCGACGTCGGTCCGGACACGAGGCTGATGTGCCGGATGAGCTCGGCGATAGCACGCCGCAGGCGGGCCTCCGCCCAGCGCCCGTTCTTCCAGATGTCCCAGAACTCCATGCGGGTGATGTCACCGCTCTTCCACAGCGTTGCCGCGGCCTTGCGCCCGTCGCGCCACTCACGCGTGTCCTGATCGTCCTGCTTGGCGTTCGAGATCGCGATGGCCAGCAGCAGCGCTTCCGACTGAAGCTCCTCGATCGTGTCGAACTTCGAGGCCAGCTCCATGACTATGCAATCCGCAAGGCCCGGATCGTCGGGCGGCACCGGAACAACGCCCTCGAAGATGATCACGTCCAGCAGAGCGAGCAGCTCGCATTGCAGGCGGATCTCGAGATCCTCGGCGTCCACCTCGTTGCACTCGCGCCGCTCGCGGATGCAGGCGAGCTCCATGTCGGTCGGGTTGCTCGGGTCCGCGGCGCGCAGCCACTCCTGCTTGGCGTGCAGGCCCTCGTGATACAGCGTGGTGAGCATGATGAACTGCTGCGCGTTGCACGCGTCGGCGAGCTCGCACGGGATGAAGTTCGCCCGGATGTTGATGCGATCGCCTTCCCCGGTCGCAAGGCGATCGGGCAAACACGCCCCATTCGCGCGCGCGCTCCGGAAATCGAGGCACAGCCGACCATCCTCGACCATCGCGCCGAGGCACGCGGCCATCGCCTCGTCCTCCTTCGCGATCAAGTCGATGGCCGACCCGATGTTCTGACGCAGAACCTCGACCTTCGCGTCCGCCTTCTGCTCTTTGGTCATGGCGTCCGGGTCGGTCCCCACGTCCGGGTCATCCATCAGATCGAACTCGTCGATGATCTTCATGCGCAGCGTCGCGGAGATCGCGTCACCCGGCTCGCCCAGGCTCTCGCCGTCGTACGTGAGCTGAGCATCCGAGACGATCGCCCCTCCGCCGGGCTTTTCCCTTGGCCAGTCGAAGCCACCGGCCGCAATGCCGGTCATCATGCCGATGCACACACCCACCAACACCGCCCAGCGCGCACGCAAAGTGCCGAAATCTCGTTTCGTGTCCATGCCTTTCTCCTTGTTCAAGCCCGACGACCCCGTCGGGCCACCTTGGGTGAAACTACTGCCAGACCGATAGCGCACAAATGAAATCCTGCATCCGAGTGGGCTTTCGTGCGGGGATTGACTTTTCCCTCGCCGGTTTGGGCGAAAGCAGTCCCTTCCACTCACGCACAAATGCCTCGTACCCGAGTTCGTCCCACCTGGCGGACCGACGCGCGCTAGCCGTCGTCTCCGGCGCCGCTGAGGTCGCGCCGCCACTCGTACCCCGGGTCCGGCTCGTCCGCGACCTCAGCCCGTTCACCCATCGCGCGTGCCGGCACACCCGCCACCGTCGCCCGCCGCTCCACGTCCCGCGTCACCACCGCCCCCGCCCCGACCGTCGCCCAGATCCCCACCCGCACGCCCGGCAGCACACGAGCGCCCATGCCGATCATCGCGTGCCGACCGATCTCCACGCCGCCGGCCAGGATCGCCCCCGGCGCGATGTGCGCATTGGCGCGCACCCACGTGTCGTGCTCCACGATGGCCCCGGTGTTGATGATGCAGTCGATGCTGATGCGCGCGCCGGCGTTGATGATCGCGCCGGGCGCGACGAACGTGCCAGCCCCGAGCCGCGCCGTCGCATCGATGATCGCGCTCGGGTGCGCGATCGTCGCGAAGCGCTCGCCCAACTCGTGCGGGATGTTCTCGGCCAGCAGCGTGAGCCGCTCACGAAGATCCCCCACACCCAGCACGAAACGCCAGCTCGGGTCGAGGTCCGCCGTCAACTCGCGGATCGTCCCGAGATGAGCCGCGCGGCCGCTCAGCCGAGCGTCCGACTCGTCATCGTAAAACCCCGCGATGCGCCACCCGCTGGCCCGCGCCGCCTCCAGCACCACCGACGCGTGCCCGCCTCCCCCGATGATCACCAGCGATGTCTCCGGGTCCGGCGTCCGCGGCCGCCCGGCGGCGAGCAGTTCGTTGTCGAGTTCCTCAGGCATGAAAGCATGCTATTCGCGCCCCACGCCCCGCACCGAAACGTCGGGCTCGTTCCACAGGCCGATCATCTCTATGCGTGTCGACACCCCCCACTGTCCATAGATCGCCTTCGTGTGGTCGTGGATCGTGTGCCGACTCCGTTCCAATCGCTGAGCGATCTCCGGCTCCGTCAGCCCACGCACCAGCAACGACGCGACCCGACGCTGCATGGGCGAGATCCGGCCCATCAACACGCCGCGATGCTCCTCCAGCCGCGCGACACGGTGCGCAAACACGCGGCACACCGCGGGCAGCGAAGCGACCAGCAGCTCCCCCAACGCATCAAACGACGCTCTCCCTGACGCCTCGACATGCGCGCCACGCTCCGACGCTTCGATCTCCTCCGCCTGCACCATCAGCGCGCGCGGCGTCGCGGGCACCCACGTCGCGCACACGACCCGTACGCCCGTCCCGCTCAACGACACACCCTCACCGACGCGGCAACGCCCGACGTGCTCGTGCGCACGCGTGAAGCGCATCGCCTCCAGCTCGAGCCGGGGCTCGCTGTGACCACGCTCCACCGCCGCTGAGTCCAGAGGCCAGGGCGCCCGTGGCGGTCGAACGCCATCGATCGATCCACCCCTCGCGCACGCCCTGGCGACCACCCGCGCACCGGCGGCTTCGAATCGCACCGCCCCAACACTCAGGATCACCCGCGGGCCCGCCTCCTGCCCGAGCGCTTCGGCGAGCCGCTGCACCCACGAGCCGGCCTCGCGCGATCGGATCAGACACGCCTCGGCGACGAGGTGAGCCGCCCGCGCGGCGCACGCCATACGCCCGCCCCGATCCCCAGTATCCGCCGAATCCTTCGCGACCCTTCCGAGCCTCGACGCGTTGCGTGCAGCCATGGCCAATCCCCGGACTCGGTCTCCCACACGCGGGCGACCCGCGCGCGTGCGTAACCAAGCCGGTGATAGCCCGGGAAGGGGTCGCCTCGACAGGTGGTGTGTCGCGCTGTTTCACGAGCGCACAGCGTCACACACGCGGGTGTGACTCAGCGTTGAGGCGCTTGCGGCAAGGATGTCTCAGGTCCGAGTCAGTCGTCCGCCGCGACCCGACCCGAGCGCGCGAAGGGCAGGCCGATCAGACCGAACGGCGTGCCCGCCCGCAGGTCGCCCGACAGCTCGTACGACAACTCACCCCGCAGCAACGCCCTCCCCGCGCCCAGCGCGGAGAACGAGATCGGCGTCTCGAATGAACCCGTCTCACCCGGCTGAAGCGAAGGCCCC
>CAYTSW010000154.1:0-3774 GCA_964440605.1 uncultured Phycisphaeraceae bacterium
TTGCGGCGGCGGTAGTGGTGATGGTGGGGGAGGTGGCGGCTGCTGCGGGCCGACCACCCTCACCCCCGAGCAGGTCGCCAAGGCCGTCGGTTACGCCGACGACGACCTCACCATCCTCCCCGACGGCGCCAACATGGGCCTCTCCTGTGGCAACCCCACCGCCCTCGCCTCACTCAACCCGGGCGAAGCCGTCCTCGACCTCGGCTCCGGCGCCGGGCTCGACTGCTTCATCGCCGGCCCCAAGGTCGGCGAGCAGGGCCGCGTCATCGGCGTCGACATGACGCCCGACATGCTCTCCAAGGCCCGCGCGCACCTCGACAACTATCGCCAGCGCAGCGGCCTTGAGAACGTCGAGTTCCGCCTCGGCGAGATCGAGCACCTCCCCGTTCCCGACGCCTCCGTCGACGTCGTCATCTCCAACTGCGTCATCAATCTCTCGCCCGATAAGCCACAAGTCTGGCGCGAGATCGCCCGCGTCCTCAAGCCGGGCGGACGCGTCGCGGTCTCCGACCTCGCGCTGCTCAAGCCGCTGCCCCAGAGCGTGCGCGACGACCTCGAAGCCCTCGTCGGCTGCGTCGCCGGCGCGGAGCTCGTCGACGACGTTCGGGCCGCCGCGCTGAACGCCGGACTCACCGGCCTCGAGATGACCGCCAAGCCTCAGTACGTCGAGGCCATGACCGACTGGCAGGACCCGCTCTACAAGAAGATCGCCGCGAGACTCCCCGAGAGCGAAGCCATCAGCGACTACGTCGTCAGCCTCGACATCGCCGCCCGACGCCCCTCCGCCAACGCCTAAACTCTGCACCCGATGGCGAAGAACACCGTCTACCTCGAGACTTTCGGCTGCCAGATGAACGAGCTCGACTCCGAGCTCGTCACGGGCCAGCTCCGGGCGCTCGGGTACGACTTCACTTCCACGCCCGATGACGCCGCCGTCGTCCTCTACAACACCTGCTCCGTCCGCGACCTCGCCGAGCAGAAGGTCCGCTCACGACTCGGCCAGATGCGCAACCGCAAGCAGCACGACCCGGGCCTCGTCGTCGGCGTCATGGGCTGCATGGCCGAGCGCGACGGCGACAACATGCTCAGCCAGTTCCCCGTCGTCGACGTGCTCTGCGGCCCCGCCGAGCTCGACAAGCTCCCCTCGCTCATCGACAACGCCCTGCGCACGCGCCGCTCCCTGCTCGCCAGCGAGCCCGAGCCCACCGGCCCCGTCCGCCGCGAGAAGCCCACGTTCAACATCGCGAGCACGAGCGCCCGCGCCGTTGCGCTCCAGGGCGACGCGTCGCGCCGCAGCTCCACGCTCGCCGCCGCCGGCGACAACCTCGAACTGCTCGATCTCTCGCGCTCCACCAGCCCCGCCGACCACAACGGCTCGGCCTACGTCCGCATCACCCGCGGCTGCAACAAGTTCTGCACCTACTGCGTCGTCCCGCGCACCCGCGGCGCCGAGATCCACCGACCGCCCGACCACATCGTCGATGAGTGCAAGCGCCTCGCCGACGCCGGCGTCATCGAGATCACCCTCCTCGGCCAGACCGTCAACCACTACCGCTTCGAGCACGGCACCGCGACCGTCGTGGGTGGCGTCGAACAACCGCAAAAAGGCCGCTCCTACAAGGCCAACAACGGCCAGGGCGACCACCGCCGGGATCCCTTCGCCGGCGAGCGCGTCACCACCTTCGCCGACCTGCTCAAGCGCATCCACGACGAAGTTCCCGCCATCCAGCGCCTGCGCTTCGTCACCAGCTACCCGCGCGACTTCGGCGACGACGTCCTCGAAGTCATCCGCGACTCCCCGCGCATCTGCCGCTACCTCCACGTCCCCGTCCAGTCCGGCTCCGACGTCGTCCTCAAGCGCATGAATCGCGGCTACACCGTCGCGCAGTACCTCGAGTTCGTCGACCGCGCCCGCGCCATCTGCCACGAGCCCGAACTCGGCCGCCCGCTCACCATCGCCGGCGACATCATCGTCGGCTTCTGCGGCGAAACCGAAGACGACTTCCAGCAGACCAAGGCCCTGCTCGAGCGCGTCCGTTTCAAGAACAACTTCATCTTCAAGTACTCCCCACGCCCCGGAACCACCGCCTTCGAGCGCCTCGAAGACGACGTGCCCGACCCCGTCAAGAAGCGCCGCTGCAACGAACTGATGGCCCTCCAGCAGCGCATCAGCGACAAGATCAGCCGCGAACACATCGGCATGACGCTCGACGTCTTCGTCGAAGGCCAGAGCACCAAGGAGCGCAAACGCCGCAAGGCACCCGCCAACGGCGCCATCGCCCTCACCGTCGGCGGCCGCCCCGCGGAAGATGGTTCAGTGCCGACCGACCAGCTCACTTCGGACACCCCCACCCAACTCTCCGCCCGCACCGACGGCGACCTCATCGTCGTCTTCGACTGCCCCGCCGACACGCCCCCCGACACCCTCATCGGCACTATCCAACGCGTCACCATCACCGACGCCCACGCCCTGACGATGCAGGGCGAACTCATAACACGATGAGTGCAACGGCCGCCACTGAGCTTGGCTCTGCGAGGTCAGTGTGTCTTGATGCCTTCGGTGGGACGGACTTCCAGCCCGTCTTCGGCCATGCGCCGAGCTACACCGAAGCCTCCGTCACCCGCAGGATCTCCTGTACCGTCGTCATCCCCCGCTTCACCTTCTCGAAGCCGTCGTCGCGCAGCGAGGCCATGCCGCGCTCGACGCATTGGCGGCGGAACTCCGTCACGTTCGGGTTCCGCGCGATGATGTCACGGATCTGATCGTCCACCACCAGCAGTTCATAGATGCCCACGCGGCCCGAGTACCCCGTCCCGCGGCACTTGCCGCAGCCCTCGCCCTCGAACATCGCCTTGGGGTCGAAGCCCTGGAGCTCGATGAACTCCGTCAGCTCCTCGGTCAGATTCGCCTCCCGCTTGCACTGGTGGCAGATGCGGCGCACCAGCCGCTGCGCGAGGCAGGCGTTCATCGCCGCGCCGATCAGGAAGGGCTCGAGCCCGATGTTGATCAGCCGCGTCACCGACGACGGCGCGTCGTTCGTGTGCAGCGTGCTGAGCACGAGGTGGCCCGTGAGCGACGCCTGCACCGCGATGCCCGCGGTCTCCATGTCGCGGATCTCGCCCAGCATGATCACGTCCGGGTCCTGGCGCAGCAGCGCCTTGAGCGCCTTGGCGAAGGTCATCCCGACGCGCTCGTGCGTCTGCGTCTGCGTGATCCCTTCGAGGTGATACTCCACCGGGTCCTCGACCGTCGAGACGTTTTTCGTCTTCTTGTCCATCTGCCGAAGCGAGGAGTACAGCGTCGTCGTCTTGCCCGAGCCCGTCGGCCCTGTCACCAGCACGATGCCGTGCGGCTGGTCGATCTGCGTCTTCCACGTCTCGAGCGTGTTGGCGTCCAAGCCCAGGTCGTCGAGCGAGACGTTGATCGACTTCGTGTCGAGAATACGCAGCACCGTCTTCTCGCCGTACGGCGTCGGCAGCGTGCTCATGCGCAAATCGAGCTTGCGCCCGTTGACCGTGCAGCGGATGCGCCCGTCCTGCGGCACGCGGCGCTCGGCGATGTCGAGGTTCGCCATGATCTTCAGGCGGCTCGTGATCGCCGCCGCCATCTTCGCCGGCGGGTGCATCATCTCGAAGAGGATGCCGTCGATGCGGAAGCGCACCTTCAGCGTCTTGTCGCCCGGCTCCACATGGATGTCCGAAGCGCCCTCCTTCACGGCGCTCTGGATGATGAAGTTCACGTACCGGATGACCGGCGACTCGGCCGCCTCGCGC
>CAYTSW010000154.1:3874-6246 GCA_964440605.1 uncultured Phycisphaeraceae bacterium
CGCGCACGTCGTCCTCGTCGATGTCGCCGAGGATGTCGTCGACGTCGACGTCTTCCGACTCCGGCGCCTCGAACGACTCCAGCGCCGAAGCGATGTCCGAACCGAGCAGCACCACGATCCGGAGCGACCGCGCCTTGAGCCGCACCTTCGCGTCGTCGATCGCGAAGACGTCGTCGGGGCGAGACGTGCCCATCACCACGCGCCCGCCCTCGATGCGCAAGGGCAGCATCTCACGCTTCTTGCAGAAGCCGAGCCCCAGCCGCTGGAACATGGCGCCGTCGAACCGCTCGTCCGGCGGCAGGCTCTCGTCCAGCCGCTCGAACATCAGCCCCGAGACCTTCGCCACCGCGCGCATCAGGGGCTCTTCCTCGACGCCCTGGTCCAACAGCACCGCGGTCAGCGACAGCCCCGGGCTCTTGCCCACGATCGACTGCGCCGCCGTGATCTGCCGTTGGTCCGCAAGCCCCTCGGCCAGCAGCAACGCCGGCAGGTCGACCCGCTCCGCAGCTTCCTCATCCGCGGTCGGATCGTAAATCGCACGCAACAACCCCTCCGGCGGGGCCTCATCGATCGAAGCGTCGATCGACCGATCCACGGACGTGTCGACCGATTTGTCCACCGAGCGGTCGGCGGACCCACCCTGCACGGTGGCACGCGCGTCCCGCTCGTGCGAACGCTCATCGAGAGGGGCATCCGGGCCTTGCTGTCGAGGCTGGACCGGCCCCTCCTCGTCTGCGAGGTCGCCGAGCATCGACTTGAGATCGAACCGGCCCATGCGCCTCACTCCAGCGTCAGCGTGTAGGTCTGGCCGTCCGCCTCGAGCGTCACGGTCCGCCCCTCGATCGACGTCACCTCGAACACCTCGCCCACCGTGTCACCCACGCGAACCAGCTCCCCCGAGATCTGCGCCAGCGGCACCCGCCCGGCCATCACCGAGTTCAGCCGCAGCGCGTCGAGCGTCCGCCGGATCGCCCGCTCCCGCTCGCGCGCCTCGCGCTCACGCCGCTGCGCTTCGAGCACCGCCGGGTCCACCATTACCGGCGCCTCGTCCACCTCCACCGACTTCCACACAAAGGGGTTCATCTGCACCAGCCGCGGTGGCACCTGCACGATCTCCTGGCTCGCCCGGAGATCCGACAGCACCGCGTCGTGGTCCGACGTCAGCGTCTGCACGCCCTCGGCGATCGGATAGTCGATGCTGATGTCCACCAGATCGAGCGAGCCGCGACTGCCCAGGTGACGCATCGCGGCGAACACCCCGCCCGAAACCAGCACGATCACCACGAGCACGACGAGCCCGCTGTTGACGCGCTTCTTCCCGCCCTCGTCGCTCACCAGCGACGCATCGCTCGCGAAGGCGCTCTCTTCGCTCACGACATCGGGCGTCGGATCATCCTTGGGCTGGCCCAGCGTCTCGAAGTTCATCCGCTCACCTCCGCCAGCGGGGCCGGCTCGAAGTAGATGCTCAGCGTGAAGGTCGCGCGCATCACGCCGTCACGCTGGTCGTCGCGACGCAGCTTCATGTCCAGAACGCGCGTGATGCGCTCCAGTCGCTCCAGCTCCAGCATGAAGCGGTAGAAGTCGTCGAAGTTGCCCGAGATCTCCATCTCCAGCGGCTGCTCCATGTACCGCGCAGCGGTCACGGGCCGGCCCGCCTTCACGCGGTCGAGCGACAGCCGGCTCTCGCGCGCCAGCTCCGACACGTTGTCGAGAATCACGTCCACTTCCTTCGTCCCGGGCAGACGGCTCTCGACCAGCTCGATCGCGCCCGCGATCCGCTCGTTCGCCGCCGCAAGATCGTCCGTCTGCTCCGTCGCCGCCGACAGCTTCTCGAGCATCAGTTCCTTGTGCTCGATCTCCTGCTGCGCCTGCGCGATCTCTTCATTGCGCGGCTTGAAGACGAACCAGTACGACGACACCGGCATCGCCACCAGAACGATCAGGAACACCAGCTCACGCGGGCCGAACTTCATCATCTCAGTCGCCTCCCGTCACCGGCGCATCCGCCCGCAGCTCGTCGATCAGCTCCTCCGGGTCCGGCGCCACCTGACGCCGACGCGGGTCCAGACGCGGGTTCTCGAGCGGCTCGATCGCCCGCGCATCGGCGTCCATGCGCACGCGCGCCTCGACGCGGAAACGGTTCATCGGCGTCTGCTGCACGTACGTCCCCTCCGAGAAGATCAACTCCACCCCCCGGAGCAGCTCGCAGTCCTGCAGCTCCGAGACGTACGCCGCCACGTCACGGTGCGAAGGCGTGATGCCCGTCAGCACCAGGAAGACCTCGAACTCCGGCGCCAGCACCGTTGGCGCTTCGTCTTCCTTGTTGTTCGCGTTGCCGCCGTTTTGGAACGACTTCTTGTCGCCCACCTGCC
>CAYTSW010000155.1:0-6230 GCA_964440605.1 uncultured Phycisphaeraceae bacterium
CGACGGTAAAAGCCGGCGCCTTCTTCCCGATGACGTGCAAGAAGATCATCCGCGCTCAGCACATCGCCCGCTGCGCGCGCCTGCCGCTGCTGTATCTCGTCGACTCCGCCGGCGTCTTCCTGCCGCTCCAGGAAGACGTCTTCCCCGACTACGACGACTTCGGGCGCATCTTCTACAACAACTCCGTGCTCAGCGCCGAGGGCGTGCCGCAGATCGCGGCGATCATGGGCTTCTGCGTCGCGGGCGGCGGCTACCTGCCCGTCCTCTGCGACACCCTGCTCATGACCGAAGGCTCGGGCCTCTACCTCGCCGGCCCCGCGCTCGTCAAAGCCGCCATCGGGCAGGAGGTCACCGACGAAGAGCTCGGCGGCGCGCACATGCACGCTTCCATATCCGGCACCATCGACTTCCGCGAGCCCGACGACGACTCGTGCATCACCCGCCTGCGATCGCTCGTCGCCAAGCTCGAAGCCGTCCCCCCCGGCGACACCGCGTTCATGAGCGAAGTCCCGAACGAGCCCGAGCGCCCCGCCGCGGATGTCTACGACGTCTTCAACGACAAGCCCGGCGCGCAGTACGACGTGCGCGAGCTGCTGGCGAGCGTCGTTGATGCCGGCTCCGTCGACGAATACCGCGCCGAGTACGGGCAGTCGATCGTCTGCGCGTACGCGCGCATCGGCGGGCGCGCCTGCGGCGTCGTCGCCAACCAGAAGAAGCTCTCCAAGCCCGCCGAGGGCGGCATCCAGATCGGCGGCGTCATCTACCACGACTCGGCCGACAAAGCCGCACGCTTCATCATGGACTGCAACCAGAAGAGCCTGCCCATCCTCTTCGTGCACGACACCACCGGCTTCATGGTCGGCAAGGAGAGCGAGCAGCACGGCATCATCCGCGCCGGCGCCAAGATGGTCAACGCAATGAGCAACACCGTCACGCCCAAGATCGTCCTGATCACCGGGGGCAGCTACGGCGCCGGGAACTACGCCATGTGCGGCCGCGCCTTCGAGCCCTTCCTTACCTTCGCCTGGCCCGGCTCGCGCTGCGCCGTGATGGGCGCCGCCCAGGCCACGGGCACGCTGGCGATGATCGAAGAACGCAGCCGCGCGCGCAAGGGCGAGGAGATCGACGAGCAGACCCACAAGCAGATCCTCGAAGCCGTCCGCGCGAGCTACAGCGAGCAGCAGGACATCCGCCACGGCGCCGCCCGCGGCTGGGTCGACCGCATCATCCAGCCCCACGACACCCGCCGCGAACTCGCCGCGGCGCTCGAACTGACGCGCGACTGGCGGGCCGGACACTTCCGGACAGGCGTGTTGCAGACATAGGTCTCGATGGTGTTCGGGCGCCCCGCACCTCCGTGACCGGGTGCCCCGCTACTCCGAAGGAGAAGCGGGACGAGCGACGCCGAATAGGGCTACGTGTCCCACACCATCGCCCCCGACACCTTGACGCCCGACACCCGACATCGGACAACCTCTTCGCCTCACCATCCAACCGAGGCGGAGAAGGAGCCAACCGATGACGGACACCATGGACCTCTACACCGGCGAGGCGACCGTTCAGCGCACGATGGCCGACCTGCGCCGTGAGTTCGGGGCGAGCGGACAACGCCTCAACATCTCGGACTTGCGGGACGCCGACGGCAACCAGTACGTCGACCTCGTCATGGAGGGCGGCGGCGTGCTCGGCGTCGGGCTCGTCGGCTTCACCTGGGCGCTCGAGCAGATGGGCGTCCGCTTCGTCAGCGTCGGCGGCACCTCCGCCGGCTCCATCAACGCCCTCCTGCTCGGCGCCGTCGCACGCCCCAGCCGACCACGCGCCGAAGCCGTCCTGCGCATCCTCGACGCGCTGGGCAAGCTCAAGGACGGCACGCCCGACAAGAAGAACCCCGGCATGATGCTCTTCGTCGACGGCGGCGACGACGCGCGCGACCTCGTCATCGACCTCATCCGCCCCCCCGGCATGGGCAAGAACATCCGCCTCGCCCGCGCCCTCTGGCGCAACGCGGGGGAACTGCTCGACGACTGCGGCATGAACCCGGGCGACGCCTTCCGCGACTGGCTGATCCAGCAGCTCGCGACGCACGGCATCTCCACCACCGGGCAGCTCCGCGATCGCATGAACGACTGGCCCGAAGGCCTCACCGTCGAGGGCAAGCCAATCAAAAAGGAGGACGACCTGCCCGACGCCAAGCTCAAGATCGTCGCGGCGGACATCACGCTCCAGCGCAAAGCCGTCTTCCCCGACGAGGCCTACCTCTACTACCGCAACCCCGAGCGCACCAATCCTGCGCACTACGTCCGCGCCTCGATGTCCGTGCCGTACTTCTTTCATCCCATGCGCCTCGACAAACACCCCAACGGCGCCACCGCGCGCGAGAACTGGCGCAAGCTCGACTACTTCGGCCGCATCCCCGAGGAGATCGTCTTCGTCGACGGCGGGATTATCTCCAACTTCCCCATCAGCCTCTTCCACGCCCACGACAAGGTGCCGCGCTGGCCCACGTTCGGCGCCAAGCTCGGCCTGCCCGTCGACCAGTTCCGTGACGCCAGCGACCCGGTGAAGCTCGCGATGGCGATGTTCGGCCTCTCGCGTCAGGCCGCCGACCGCGACTTCCTCAACGAGAACCCCGACTACCGCCACCTCGTGGCGCACATCGACACCGGCGCCGTCAACTGGCTCAACTTCAAGCTGGGCGACGATGAGAAGATGTCGCTGTTCTCCAACGGCGTGCTGGCCGCGGCCAAGCTGCTGCGCCGATTTAACTGGGACCGCTACAAGCAGATCCGCGCCGCGACAGCCGAGGCCGCCGGCGCCTCGGGCGATGCACGCGCGACCGCGCCCCGACCACGCAAGAAGGCAAGCCGAAAGAAGACGACCTCGAAGAAGACCAGCAAAAAGAAGACCACCACGAAGAAGAGCGGCAAGAAGAAGACCACCACGAAGAAGAGCGGCCGCACGAAGAAGACGTGAACCCCGCGTCGCCGCGGCATCCGCACCGCCCACTCGCTAGGCTTTCGTGATGCCCGAACGCGTGCGCATCACCGACGTCTCGCCTCGCGACGGCCTCCAGAACGAGCCGGCGCCCATCGACACGCGCGACAAGATCAACCTCATCGAACGACTCGCGGTGACAGGCGTGGACGAAATCGAGCTCACCAGCTTCGTCTCGCCCAAGTGGGTCCCGCAGCTCGCCGACGCCGAGGATGTCGTCGGGGCGATCGCCGAGTTCGCCGAGGGCGTCCGTCTGGTCGCGGGCGAGTTGCCGCGCGGCGTGGGCAGGCAAGGCCGCGCGGCGCTCCCGGTCTTCAGCGTGCTTGTGCCCAACGAAACAGGCTTCGAGCGCGCGCTCGCGGCACACGAGAGCGGTCTGCCGCTGAAGATCGCTCTCTTCGCCTCGGCCTCCGAGACCTTCAGCCAGAAGAACACCAACGGCTCGATCGACCAGGTGCTCGAGCGCTTCACGCCCATCCTGCCGCGCGCCCGCGAGGCGGAGATGCCCGTGCGGCTGTACGTCTCGTGCGCCATCGCCTGCCCCTTCGAGGGCCCGATCGCGCCCGAGCGGGTGCGCGACGTCTGCGACCGTCTGCTCGCCCTCGCTCACAACGCCGGTTTCACCGACGACGACCCGCCCGAGCTCGACCTGGCCGACACCATCGGCGTGGCCCACCCGGACGAGATCGCCGCGCTGATGGGCGTCTTCTCCGACGACGAGCGCGCGAAGCTGACGCTGCACCTCCACGACACCCACGGCCGCGCCGCCGCCTGCGTCTCGACCGCGCTCGGTCTCGGCGTCCGCTCCTTCGACGGCGCCGCCTCCGGCCTCGGCGGGTGCCCCTACGCCTCGACCGACGGGCAACGCGCCCCGGGCAACATCGCGACCGAACTGCTCGTGCGCACCGTCCACGACGCTGGGTACGCGACCTCCGTCGACGAGGCGCTGCTCGAGGAAGCCGGCGCCTTCGCCGCCGGGCTCGTTGCGCGTGACGCGCAGGGCGGTGACGGCTCCAATGGGAACGACCCGGCGTGATCCGCACCCACCACCACGGCTCGACGCTGCCGGGCGTCGCCGAGATCATTCTCGACCGCCCCGACAAGCGCAACGCCCTCACCGCCGACGCGCTGGTCGACCTGGCCGATGCCGCGGTCGAGCTCGACGCGCGCGACGACGTACGGGTCATCCTGCTGCGGGGCGAAGGGCGCGTCTTCTGCGCAGGCTTCGACCTGCCCGCGGCTCTCGCCGACGCCGACGAGCTCCGCGCCATGCTGCGCGGGCTGTCCCGCGCCGTGCGCACGCTCCGCCGCGCGTCGGTCCCGGTGGTGATCGCCGCCCACGGCGCGGCGATCGCCGGCGGCTGCGCGCTGCTCGGCGGGGCGGACCTCGTCATCACCAACACCGACGCCAAGTTGGGCTACCCGGTCGTCCGCATCGGCATCAGCCCCGCCGTCACCGCCCCGGCGCTGCTGCTGGCCCTCGGGATGGGGCCCACGCGAGCCAGGCTGCTCGACCCCGACCTCATCACGGGCGCACGGGCGCGGGAGCTCGGGCTGGTGCACAAGGCCGTCGAGTCTGTGGAGGACGTCATCCCACGCGCCCAGCTCGAAGCCGCGGCCTCCGCCAGGAAGCCGCCCGCCGCCATGGCCGCGACCAAGCGATGGATGAACGAGATCGAGGGCACGCTCGACGACAACGCCTTCGCCCGGGCGCTCGACGCGAGCCTGTCGCTCATCGGCGAACTCGAGGAACGCGAACTGCTCGCCCGCGCGCTCGGATCAGGGTAAGCCCGTATGCTGCATGCCTTCTGTCCGCTCTCTGACCCGGACGACTGACCGAGGAGGACCTGTGACGGAACTGGCGACGCTCCAAGTCGACGACCGCATCGCACGCCTGATTATCAATCGCCCCGACAAGCGCAACGCGCTGTCGGTCGACCTCCTCGAGGCCCTGCTCGCGCGGGCCGACGAGTTGCGACGGATGAACACGGTGTCGGTAGTCGTGCTGGCCGGCGCGGGCGGCGTCTTCTGCGCCGGGATGGACCTCAAAGCCGTCCTCAAGGAGCCCGGCGCGCCGTTGAAACTTCTTTCCGCCATCGCCGAGCTGACCATCAGGCTCCGAACGCTGCCCAAGGTGGTCATCGCGGACGTGCGCGGAGCCGCCATCGGCGGGGGCTGCGGGCTCGCGACCGTCTGCGACATCTCCGTCACCCATCCCGAAGCCAAGCTCGGTTTCCCGGAGGTGGATTTGGGCGTGTGCCCCGCGGTCGTCGCCCCGTGGCTGGTTCAGGCCGTCGGCCCCAGCCGGGCCCGGCGCATCCTCATGGAGGGGGGCACGATGTCGGGCCAGCGTGCGGCAGAGGTGGGTATCGTCGGCGCCTGCGTGCCGAAGGACGAGCAGAACGGTCACGTGGAGGCGCTGGTCGCCCGCATCGCGGAGGCCGGCCCTCGGGCGCTGGCCGAGACCAAGCGTCTGCTCAATGACCTGGAGGCGCAGAACGTCTACGACGCCGTCCGGCGCGGCGCGAAGGTCTCGGCGGACGTGATCGCGGGCGAAGAGGCGCAGTCGAGGCTCTCGCGCCTCTTTGGTTCCTGATGGGCGACCGCGGGGCGGGGTGTGGTTCTGTTAGCATGTCGTTTGTACAGGCCCGCGCGGGAGCGCTGGGAAACGGCGTAACGCTCGCACGCCGCGGCTTCGGTGTGCGTCGCCTGTTGACTTGGCTTTCACACTTCGGCTAGCGTTCGCCGCTCTTCGAGGAGGTGCCCCGGATGCCGTCAGACGATTCCCGGTTGCGCGTGCGGCGCACCAACGATGTGGTCCAGGTCGAGTTCGTCGACCGCAACATTCTCGACGAGGGCAACATCCAGCAGATCGGCGAGGAGATCAACACGCTCATCGACGCCGAGAGTCGCCCCAAGATTCTCATCAGCTTCTCGAACGTCGACCACCTTTCCAGCGCAGCGCTGGGAACGCTGATCACGATCCACAACAAGGTCAAGGCCCAGGACGGTGAGCTGCGACTGGCCGACATCGATCCGCAGATCTACGAGGTCTTCGAGATCACCAAGCTCAGCCGACTCTTCGAGATCCACCGAGATTCTCAGTCCGCCATGGCGAGTTTCGGCTGATCAGCCGCCCGCCGCGCCCGCCACGACCCCGCGGGCGATGTCGGAGGAGCGACGCGTGTCCAGATCGGAAGAGCACACGTCTGAACTCCAGTCACGTGAAACGATCT
>CAYTSW010000156.1:0-6187 GCA_964440605.1 uncultured Phycisphaeraceae bacterium
TTCGCGAGCCCGTGCGTTTTTCATTGCGGCGCCGAGGCGGTGTCGTTTGGGAATGCGCGGCGCCACCACAGCGGGACCAGGACGACGCCCGCGATCAGCGCGACGCCCGCGAGCAGCCGCCCGCCTCCCGGCATGGGCACGAGCAGGCGTACGACGCCGTACATGCAGAGGAAGAGCGAGAGCGAGCCGATGGCGGTCGTGAGCAGAGCCGCGCCGAGCGCTCGGGCCGGCGCGTGCCGCGACTCTGCCGGTTCTCCGGCGGTGCGTCCCCAGAAGCCCGGCGGGCGAACGCGGGCGTAAAAGGTCTCAAGGTTCGCGCGATCCGTCGCAGGAAGACCGGGATAGAGTGATGTCGGCATTAGGGAGAAGGTCCTTCGTCGAAACCGACAACTACATACCAAAGCTGCGGGGCCGTTTCGCACTGACATTTGAGCAGTTGAGGGATTCCTGCGAGTAGGCGAGTAGTCAGTTGAGCTTCTCCGGGCGGCCTGACCTTGCAGTAGCGGACCAGCCTGAGGTGTGAACGCATGACAGCGAGTGATTCGGGCATCCCGTTTCCGAGAGCCTCTCAATCGGGTTGTTGCTCGTTCAGGTACTCGGTGTCGTCAGCATCGTCTCGTTCGAGCCTGGCGGCGCGTCCCTGCCGCGCGGCATAGCCGCAGGCCGAGATGACCGTCGAAGCGATCGCCTCGGCTATTCGCAGATGCGACCGACGCCGCGACTCAATCAGCGCGGGTGATCGGGACGCCGCTCACGCGTTCGAAGAGCGACGCCGCCAGGCGGAGGTCGGCGGCGTCGACGACGCCGTCGCGGGTGAGATCGGCCTCGGGTTGGGCGGTTTCCATGATGGCCATCAAGTCCTCGAGCTCGCCGCGCGTGAGCGTGATGTCGCGGTCGCGGTCGAGACGCACGAGCGCGCGCAGGTCGCGCGGCGAGAGATCGGGAAGGCGCGATGTCCAAGCCGCGGCGTGGGCCGCTTCGAGCGCCGCCGCGATGGCGGGGCCGCGGACAGCGACGAGCACCGCATCGGGTGAGAGGCCGCCCGCGCCGGTGTGGTCGATCGACAGCGCGGCGTCAACCTCCGCTCCAGCTTGTGCGATGAACACGGTGTCGCTCAGGCGGCGTGCGAACTCCGTGACGACCGGCCCCGCGGGCCGCGTCGGCATCGCCAGCGCGACGATGGGCGCCTGAGTCGCCGCTCGGGCGATCGCTTGCGCGAGCACGGCGGACGTCGTCAGCGCGCGGTCGCCCGCGCTGATCACGAAACCGCGCACGCCGACCACGGTCGCGCCCGAGGCGTGCCCCGCGGGGAGTCTGACCTCCGCCGCGGTCGCGCCACGCGAGGCCATGAGCGAAGCGAGCACCGTGCCGACGCCACGCTCGGCCTGTTCGGCGAGGTCGCCCCGCGTCGCGAGATCGGCGCGCCCCGCTTCCACGCCGTCGCTCACCAGAGCGATGCGTACGCCCGTCGCGTCGATCGGCGCGTGATCGTGAAGATCGGGGATCGCTTTGTCGACGACTTCGACGCCGCGCGGCATGGCGAGCAGCAGGTCGGGCTGCACGCCCAGCACGCCTCGGTTGTCGGCGACGCGCTCCGTCGCGGCAAGCACGGCGCTGGATGAGGTAAAGGCCGCTTCGATCAGCACGAGGTCGTGCGCCAGCGGCGCGGTCGAGACCGGTCGGGGGAGTGTGCGGCCGATGAGTTCGTGATCGCTGTCCATCGTCCGGATGAGCATCGCAGGCCGGACAACGACCTCGGCGCCGTGCTCCGGCTCGATCAGGAGACGCGATGTATACAGGCCCAGCGAGGACAGCCGTGCGGCCTCCGCTCGAGCATCCACGGTCGGAAGCGTCCACCAGCCGGCGGCGTGCCACTGCTGTGCGCCCTTGATACCGAGAGCGGCGAAGTCGTCGGCGGTTGCACGGACCGCGATGCGGTCGGCGATCACCCGGAACTCCACCGCGGCGTCGCCCGCGCCGAGTCGGACGACTTCGGTCGCTGTCTCGACGTCGCGCTCGAGCTTGGGCTCGTCCCGGCGTTTGCCTGCGATGTCGGATGTATCGGAGCTGTCGAGCGTCGGGGAGGTGCCGGTCGGACGATCCGTCAGCAGACCCGTGAACGTGCTCGCGCCGGGCTCGGTCTGGTCGGCGCAGGGGTTGGGCAGGAAGCGTGCGTCGCGTCGGCGCGCTTCGAGGACGACTTCCAGGTCGTAATCGTCGATATCGCCGTCGCCGTCGATGTCGCTGCGCAAGTGGCGCTCGTTGAGCGGGTCGACCTGTTCGGTGCCGAGCAGGGTGGCGATGGCGCCCACGTCGGAGTTGTTGACGCGTGCGTCGCCCGTGACATCACCGGCGAGCGCCGTGAAGCGGAGACGCACGAGTTCGCCAGACAGCGGGTTACCCGCGCGGTCGGACAGGCCGGCGAGCTGGACGCAGTACGTTGCATCGGTCGGCAGTGGGGGGTTGAACTCGATGATGACGGAGCGCTCGGTGTCGCCCAGCGTCGCGTTGACAGCGATGCCCAGGTCCGCGGGGTCGAAGGCCTGACCGTCGAGTCCGACGCCCTGCACCGACACCAGCGGCGCCCCGGCGACCACCGATCGAAGCGGCTCGCTCGCCGTCGCGACGAGTCGCTCGACGCCGCCGGACCGCGGTTCGCTCTGGCCCGGACCAACTTCGACGGCGCGCTCATCGGCGGAGCCGACGAAGGCGGTGGACGTCCACGTGTCGATCACGGGGGCGATGCCGTCGGGATCGAAGAGCAGCGTGTACGTCTCACCCTGCGCGCTCGCGGCGTGATCGAAGACGTGCAGCAGACGGATGGGGTTCGGCTGCTGGCCCTGGAGGCGTTCGACGCGATCGGTTTGCCAGAAGTTCTGGTGCGGCAGGAGCGAACCATCGGAACGGCGCACCTCCCGGATCGGGAAGGCGGCCTCGAAGGGGTCGTCGAGCACGATATACGTGAAGCCCCGCGCGAGGTCGAGCTCGAGCGTCGCGGCGGGACCCGCGTCGCTACGTGCCGCCGCGGGAGTGGCTACGACGTCGTCGATCACGCCCACCGGCTCGACGCGTCCGTCGGACGTGAAGAGGCGATCGGGCAGGTCCGCCGGCGGATCGGGAAACGCGTCGGCGAGGAAGTCGAAGACGCCATCGCTCTGCAACGAGGTGTCCTGCACGACGCGCGTCAGGCCGAAGATGTCGACGCGGTCGATGAGCGTGAGGCGCGGGTCGGCGAAGGGGTTGTCGTGCTCGAAGGTGGCGTCGTAGCTGACGAACTCGCCTTGGAGCGACGAAGTCATGAGCCAGCGCGCCGGCCGCGCTTCGCCAGCGTCGAGGTCGCCGAAGTCGACGACCAGCGAGGGATCGACGCTCTGCCCGCCGACCTGCGCGCCGATGATCGAGAAGTCGATCAGCAGCCCGCGCTCGTTTTCGACGATGCGCGGCTGCGAACTCGTGATCGTCAGCTCACGTGCGACGCCCGCACCCGTGTTGTTCACGAGCACGCCGAGGCTGAAGGGGACACTCGGCTCGACTTCAGGGGTGAACGGGTCGTCGGCGAAGACGCGCGTTTCGAGGAAGTAGTCGAGCTCGAGCGCTGGGTTGGGCAGCACCTGAATCTCGACGGGGAAGAGCGGCACGGTGATCGCCTCGCCGGCGATCGAATACGTCATTGACCCGGAGACGAAGTAGGGCGTCGTCCCAACAGGGGCGGCGTCGTCCGTGGGGATGATCGTCCACACGCTCGCGCCGACGCCGCCGGGCGCGATGGTTCCGCCGCCATCGACGTCCGTCAGGTTGTCGAGCATCGGCGGCGCGAAGACGAAGCGGTCGGAGGCGTCCGAGCCGTCGACATCGCGGACGATGACATCAACGTCGAGCCCCTCGATGGCGCTTGCGCCCACATTGGAGATCTCGAGCGCCGCGGAGAAGGCCTGTCGCGTCAGGGCGAGACGCTGATCGATCTCGATGCGCACGGTGGCGCAGACGCCTTCGGGAACCGTCGGGCCGCCGCGATCGTCCCGACCCGCGAACGCGCTGGGTGGCGTGTCGAACTCGGCGCCTTGCTCGGCTGCCAGCGCGTCGGCGTAGTACCGCAACGCCGCGATGGTTGACTCAAAGCCTGCGTCGAAGGCCAGCTCCTCGTTGTCCGCGGCGCGATCCCACAAGGCTTCGGTGAGGTCGCGCGGGATGAAGTCGTCGTCGAAACCCGCGGGCAGGTCCGCGAGGTTCTCGATGCCTAGCGCGTAGTACTCGTTGGTGCGGTTCCAGCGGGCGATGAAGCGCTCGACGTTGTCCTGCCCGACGGTCGAGGGTCGCGGAGCCGCGAGGATGGCGGCGATTTCCGACTCGCTGAAGCTCGTGCCGTCTTCCGACTCGGGACGCGCCCGCTCGAGCCAGACCTCGGCGAAGGCGTTGATGAGCTCGTACTCCTCGTTCGATGCCGCGACGAAAGCCGGGTCGTCGTAGGCGATGTAGTAGGGCCCGAGATTCTCAAGGTAACGCTCGTACCAGAAGACGAACTGCTGCGCCGAAGGCGAGAACAGCGGGCCCACGGAGGGAGTGCCGCGCGGCCCGAGATCGATCGGCGGCAAGGCGCCGTCGAAGCCGCGACCGCCGCGCCCGAAGCCGCCGGCGATGAGGTTCCCGAGGTCACCCGCCGAGCAGGGGAAGTTCGGAGACATCCCGTTCTCGCACAACGCGCAGTCGCGCGCGAGTCGGCACAGGCACGTGAACCATCCGACGGGCGGGAACGCACACCCGGCCGGTCCGCTGCCGAGGCAGTCGATATACGTGCCGAGGTTCCAGTCCTGGTTGGGTCGGCAGTTCGCCGCGAGCCCGGCGATACATCCGGCGACGGGGTTCGGGATCAAGTTCGGCAGACAGTCGAAGACCGCTGCGTTGAGGCACTTCTCGAGGCACGGGTCGCAGGCGTTGAACTGCGTGCCGCCGAACCCGCTGGCGGTCGGGTTGATCACGCCGCCACCACTGCCGCCGCCTACAGGGTTGACCGCCCCGCCGCACCCGCCCGGTCCGCCCGACGTGCCGACGCCGGTGGTGTAGGTGCGCGGCTCGCCGCAGACGACCTCGTGCTGTACCCGCGCCCCGCCGCAGGCCCCGCCGCCGCCTCGAGCCGTCTCGAGGCCGTCGCGGTCGTACTGGATGATCGTGGGGATGACGACGCTCTGCTCGGCGGCGAGGTCGCCGGCGAACTCGATCAACGGCGTACAACTCGCGAATCGCGCGTCGAAGCCGAAGAACTGCACGTCTTCCGCGGTGATCAGGCCGTGGTTCGTGATGGTGAAGTCGAGCTGGCGCACCTGGCGACCGGGTGCTTCGACGTCGAAGAGGTCTTCAAGGTCGATGATCGGCGGGTCGACCGTCACGACCGGCGCTGGCACATTTGTTTGGAAAACCGCTTCGATCGTGATGTCGTACTCGTCCACGAAGTCGATCGGCGTGACCGTCCAGACGTACTGCACCACCTGCCGCGGCATGAAGACTTCGATGACGTCGGTCTCGCTCGCCTCGATGGTTACCTGGAAGGCTACCGGGGCGTGGTCGGGCGACTCGGCCTCGAGGTCGTAGACGCCCTCGGGCAGGTCCTCGAACATCACGATGCCGTCAGAGCCTGAGATGCCCGCCGCGAGGAGCTGGCGATCCGCGACCGTGAACAGGCGCACCTCGGCACCGACCACGGGCGGCTCGCCCTCTGCGAAGTAGAAGAACTCGTCGGTCATGAGGAAGCTCACGTCCGCCGTCAAATCGGACACGAGGTCGAAGGCGTACGGGATCGCGAGGTTCGCGTTGTCGGCGTTGAGCGCGATGGTGCCGGTGTATCGACCGAAGGGCGCACTCGCGGGCGGCTCGAGGCGCAACGTGACGAGGCGGCGCGAGCCGCCGGCGATGTCGCCGAGTTCGGTGTCGGTGACGAGCGAGAGGAAGTCGGTGTTGGGAAGGCTGAGCGTGGCGTTGGTCGCCGCGCCGCCGCCGGAGTTGATGATCTCGAAGGTGACGAACCGCGCTTCGCCGCGCTGCATCTCCGCCACGACGCGGCCCATCGGGTCGACCGACAGTTCGGGCTGCGGCGGAGCGACCGGCCCGAGCAGCAGCTCGAGCGCGCCCGCCGCGCCCTCTGCGCTCATCACCGGGATGCTGAGCACCCGCTGCGGGAAGCCGCCCTCTGTGG
>CAYTSW010000157.1:0-6158 GCA_964440605.1 uncultured Phycisphaeraceae bacterium
TCTGCGCTCATCACCGGGATGCTGAGCACCCGCTGCGGGAAGCCGCCCTCTGTGGGGGTGAGCGTAACGAAGGCCTCGACCTCGCCGTCGGGCGCGATGACGTCGCCCTGGGGCAGGTCGACCGCGCCCTCGACGCTATCGGGCAGGGCCGAGAGGTCGAACATCACGCCGCTCAGCGGGATGTCGTTGAGGTTCAGCAGGCGCACGCGAATGGTGGTCGGCGTGTCGAGCGTCGCGCGCACCACATCGTTCGTCGCGACGGCTTCGAGCGACAGCAGGCGGAACGTGTCGCTCACGGGCGGCATGACGACGTGCGCCGGACCCGCGGCGACGCGGTAGTCGCCGCCTTCGGTCGGCACCGGCGTGAACACTGAACTGAACTGCCCGCTGGCATCCGTCGGCGCCACGATCGTGCGCACAAAGCCGGCGCGGTCAACTCGGATCGACACGTCCACATCCGCCGCTGGTGCGCCGGAGTCGGCGAGCGTCGCCGAGCCGGTCAGCGCGACGGGCGTGCCCGCGGGCGCGACGTCGACGTCGGCATCGACCACCGCTTCGAACGTGCGCACCTCAAGTGCGGAAACGCTCGCGGCAGTGTTGTTGAACTCAAACTCCTCGCTCACCGCCCCCGCGACATCGGCGACCACGAGCACGAAGTACGTCCCCGGAGCAGAGGGTGCGGGGATCGTCACCGTCTGCTGAGCGACTGCGCCGGCGCCGAGCGCCGGTTGGATGCGCTCGGCGACCAGCAGGTCGCCCGCGTCGAAACGGTTGTCCGCTGAGACGTACACGCGATCGAGGAAGCCGCCAGCGGTCGGCACCGTCGAATCGTTCAACACCTCGTACGTCACCGAGATGTCCTGCCCCGAGAGCACCTCCGGCGTGATGGTGACCACCGTCGGCACCAGGTCCGGCCGCGGCGCACGCGTGATTTCGATCGTCGAACTCGCGACAAACGCGTTGTTGCTTTCGTCCTGCTCCAGCAGCCGCCCGCCGCGGTCGGCGAACGCGACGAGGCGGAAGCTGCCGACGAGGTTCTCGGGCAACGTGACATCGAGCGTGACGTCGTACCCGCTGCCCGGAGCCACCTCAACGGTGCGCGGCTGCGTACCAAGAATGACATCGTTGCCCGCGACCGCATCGGCCGACAGGCTTACCGCGTCGATCCAGAAGCCATCCGGCAACGCCCGAGCCGCGCCGACGTTCTCGACGCGCAGCGTCACGGCGAGCGTTTCGCCCGTCATCCCCACGCTCGGACCGCTCACGCTCGTCGCCACGAGATCCGCCCGCTGATAGAGCTCAGCGGGGCTCACGTCTTCGTTGTTGTCTTCGTTTGACTCGAGCACTTCGTCCTGCACGTCGACGCGAAGGATGGCGACAACCGAAGGAGAGCGCAGCTCGGGCATGGTGAACTCGACGCGGAAGTCCTCGGCGCCGCCAGCCATGACGCCCTCCGGGATCACCTGCGTCGCGACGTCGCGGGCTTGCGAGAGATCGTCCGCCGGCGCGACCGCGACCACCGCGAGCGCCGATCGGTCGTTCGACACGGGCGCCGCGTTTTCGATCTCGAACGCCACCGCAGCGGTCTCCCGTGGCCGCACCGGCCCGTCAAACAGCACCGAGGTGATCACGAAGTCGGGCAGGTCGGGCCGCGCGACCGACACCTGCCCGCCGATAATCAGGTTGTTCGTCTCGTCGGTCTCGCTCAACGAGCCGTTACCGTCGACCGCGACGAGCACGAAGTAGTCGCCCGGAAGCGTGCGCTCGTTCAGCGGCAGTTCAGTCGTGCGCGTCTCGGTGTACGACGCGCCCGGCGCCAGCGGCGAGCGGTTCACGCCCGCGACCAGCACCGGGATGTCGCCCGCGTCGAGCGCCGTGTCCGTCGAGAACCACACCGTGTCGCTCCACGCGCCGGTCGTCGCGACATCGCCATCGTTCCCAGCCGTCCACGAGAGCGTGATCGGCTGTCCCCACTCCGCTTCGCTCGGCAGCGATGCGCTCACGCCCGCCAGGTCCGGGGCCGGTGCCTGCTCGATCGTGACGTTCGCGCTGCCCGTGTTGTTCGGGCGGTTGGGATCGTTGGTCTGCTCGTTGAAGTCCGTGCGCACCAACAGGAACGCCGAACCCGTCGCGAAGGATGCTGGCACGGCTCCCGAGACGGTCCGCGTGTACGACTCGCCCGGCGCGAGGCCGGCCGAGCGGTTGACGAGCCGGACCAGCAGGTCGCCGTCATCGATCGCCTCGTCCTGCGAGAGATAGACACGATCGACCCAGGGCCCCGAAGCCGCAGCTGTCCCGCGGTTGTCGACCGCGTACTCCAGACCGAACGTCGCGCCCGCTTCGATCGAAGAAGGCCCGGTGACGTTCGCGACCGCGAGGTCGGCGACCAACTCCTCCGACACCTCGATCGGGCCGATCGCCAGGCTCCTGTTGTTGTCCGTCGCCCCGCCCTCGGCCAGCGTGCCCCCGCTGTTGAGCCGCACGAAGACCCAGAAGGTCCCGCCCTCCATCGGCGCGGTGAAGCTCGCCTGACCGACGTACGTCCCGCCAACCTCGAGCTCCGCACCCGCCGGGAATACGCGTGTCGCGACAGTCACGTCGCTCGGGCTGAGCGTGTCGTCGATCGAGAGCCGAACGGTGTCGGTCCACGGTCCGGTCGCGCGGACTGAGCCGTCGTTGCGTCCGGTCCATGTAATCGTGATCGGCTGGCCGCCGACGCCAGTCGAAGGGCCGCTCGCGGCTTCCACCACCAGATCGGGCGCGCCGATCGTCAGCGTCCCGGGCGCGCCGGCGGAGTTGTTGGTTTCGTCCGCTTCGTCGATCTCGCCGTCGGCGTCGATCAGTACGCGCACCTCGTACGAGCCGTTGACGCCCGGAGCGGTGACCTGCGCGAGCATGGGCATCGATGCGCCCGGTCCCAGCTCGCCTTCGAACACCGCCGAGCCGAGCGTGATGTCCCCGCCGCGTGCGCCGCCCGCCGGCGAAGCGACCACCGCTGCCCGCCACGGCCCCGTCGCTACGCCCGTCCCGTTGTTGGTCACGGTCCACCCCACGGAGATCGTCGACGATGCGTCGGCCAGCGACGGCGCGAGCACCGACGACGCCACCAGGTCCGGCGCCTCGATCGTGAATGAGCCCGCCCACACCGAAGCGAGCGGCGTGCCCGCCTGGTCGACCAGGCACGCGTCGAGCTCGACCGTGTACGTCCCCGCAGCCGTCTGCTCGCTTGCAAACACCGCGCGCCACACGTCGGCTGCGACCGGCTGGAATGACGCGATCGCAACCGCAGCCCCGCCCGGATCGAGCACTGTGACCGATGACGCGTCGCAGGAGCCGAGCGTTACCGCCTCACTCAGCGTGAAGTCGATGAAAGAAACGAAGCTGTTCGTCACGCCGCTGGGCGACTGTCCGATGACCTCGGGTGCGACAGAGTCTCGGACGATGGCCTGTGTGTAGACGTCCTCGTCGAGTTCGCCCGGCACGCCGTCGAGGTCCTGATCCATGAACTGCATGAGCGTGTCGCGGATCTCCGGCCCGACGCGCAGCGTGTACACGCCATCGATCGTTTGCGATGGGAAACTCACCTCGACGAGTCGCTCCGTGACGACGTTCACGTCGGTCGGGGCGAGCGGCTGGCCGAAGGTGTCGACCAGCGCAAAGTCGCTCGCGTCGACGCTCGCCGGCTCGATGTCGCGGCTGAACTCGATCGCGAAGTCCGCGATGGGCATCGACTGCGGTGTCTCCGGCGTCGCGCGGATCACGACCACCGCGAGCTGACCGGGGATGAAGATGGTGCCGGCATCGCCCGCGTCCTGGCCGACGCCCCCATCGACGCTGATTTGGGTTTGGATGTCGAAGGGGTCGAAGGCAGGGACGTACAGCGCGATGCGTCCGCCGCCACCGCCGCCGTCACGGAAACCGCCGTTGCCACCTCGGGCGGCAATCGTGCCCTCACCGTTGATCAGCGGCGCGGTGACCCAGAGCGAGCCGCCCGCCCCTCCGCCGCCGTTGCCCGGACTCGAGCCGTCGGCACCGAGCTGTCCGTCGATGGTGATGGTGTCGTTGGCGGTGACGCGGATGAACCCGCCGCCGGTTCCGCCGGAGTCGCCGCCGCCGGAGCCGAGGTCATCGGGTTGGGTTGCCGAGCCGTAGGTGGGTCCTCCGGGTCGTCCGGAGGAGTCGCCGCCCATGCCGCCGTAGCCTGCGCCTCCCCCGTTGCTGCCGGACCCGCCGACGCCCGGCCCGGTTCCGCCCGGGAAGCCGCGGGCGAAGGCGTCGAGTCGCCCGCCTTCCTCGATGGTGACGCCGCGCGTGAGCATCAGGTGCAGACCATCCACATCAGCACGCTTGTGGGTGAGCAGACCGCCCGAGCGGACCAGCAGCCGGCCGTCGATTTCGAAGTCGCCAGCAAGCTCGGCGCCTTCGACGCCGTCGGCCGAGGGGTTGTTCTCAATGATGAGCACGCGGTCGTCGAGGCCCGCGGTATCGATCCAAACGGTGCCGTTGCCGCCCCAGTTGAAGCCGCTACCGCCGAAGGCTTGGAACGCGCCGACGTAGGCGTTGGTTTCAGCTTCGAGAGCGATGCGTCCGCCGGCGCCGCCGCCGTCGTTGAAGCCGCCGTTGCCGCCCGAGGCGGTAAAGAGGCCGTTGCCCGTGAGCTCGTCGGCCTGGACCCAGATGGACCCGCCGGCCCCGCCGCCGCCTCCCCCGTTGAAGCCGTTGACGGTGATGGCGCCCGAGTTGTCGAGCGTGCCCGCGACGAGGAGGTGGATCACGCCGCCGCCGGTGCCGCCGTTGTCGCCGCCCCCAGAGCCGAACGTCACGGGCTGGAAGACGTCGCCGTAGGTGTCGCCCGCGGTGCGTCCGGATCCGCGTCCGCCGCGTCCGCCGTGTGATCCGCCCGCCGCGTTCTGCCCACCGGCGCCCGAGCCCGGTCCCATTCCAGCGGTGAAGCCTCGGCCCGCGGCCCCGATGACTCCGTCCGGCTCGACTGTCACGTCGCCCATGACATCCAGCGTGAAGCCGTCCACGCCGCGCGGGTGCGTGAGCATGCCCTTCGCGCGCACGACGACGCTGCCCGGCACCTCAAACACGCCCGCCAGCTCGGCGCCCTCGACGCCGTCGCTGCTCGGCGCGTTCTCGACGATGAGGGCGGGTTTCACGGCGTCGTGGATCCAGACCGTCCCGTTGCCGCCCCAGTTGAACCCGTTGCCGCCGAAGGCGGTGATGTCGCCGCTGAAGGGCGTGGTCGTTGCGTTGCGGTCGAAGGTGATGCTGATGCGCCCGCCCGCGCCGCCGCCATCGTTGAAGCCGCCGTTGCCGCCGTTGGTTCGGATCTGCCCGGCGCCGGTGAAGCGCTCGGTTGTGATCCACAGGGAGCCACCCGCGCCGCCGCCGCCGTTCCCGTTGCGTCCGTTGGCGATGATCTCGCCGTCAACGCTCAGCGTGTCACCGACGATGACGCGCACCGCTCCGCCCCCCGCGCCGGTCGCCCCGTCGCCGCCGCCCGAGCCGAACGTGGTCGGTTGATAGACGTCGCCATAGGTGTTGCCCGCGGTGCGTCCGGAGCCTCGTCCACCGCGCCCGCCGTGCGAACCGCCGGCCGCGTTGCTCCCGCCCCCGCCGACGCCCGGACCCTGCTCGCCCGGGAATCCGCGCCCGTCGACCTCGATGCGCCCGCCCGGCTCGACAATCAGCGAGCCCGTCACCGTCAACTCCAGGCTCGGCCCGCCGAAGGGATGGCTCAGCGAGCCGCCCTCGCGGATGACCACGTCGCCCGGCACCGTGAGAGGGCCTTGCAGGTCGGTCGCGGCGCGGCTGTCGTTCGTGAGTTGGTTGTCGAGCATGAGTTGCGGTCGCGGCTGATCCGCGAGGTCGAGCCAGACCGTGCCGTTGCCGCCCACCTGCCGGCCGTTGCCGCCGAACGCGCGGATGTCGCCGGCGAACGTGCTCACCTCGGCGTCGACGCTGACGCGTCCCCCGCCGCCGCCGCCGTCGTTGAAGCCGCCGCCGCCGCCGTCGGCCGAGATGGTGCCGAGCCCTTCCAGCGCCGTTGCCTCGATCCAGAAGGACCCGCCGGCCCCGCCGCCGCCTCCGCCGTTGCACATCGTCACAGATCGGAAGAGCACACGTCTGAACTCCAGTCACGTGAAACGATC
>CAYTSW010000158.1:0-6132 GCA_964440605.1 uncultured Phycisphaeraceae bacterium
CGCCTGTCCTCCGAGAGCCGGGGCCGCCTCCCAATCGTTCCGATCCCCCCCCCCGGCAAGGAGAGAACACCATGCAAGTCAGAGCCTTCTCGTGCACCGCAGTCGCGGCCTTTGTCGTCTCGACCGCCGGCGCCGCCTCAGCCCAGGTCTTCAACCACAACATCGGCCAGCCCGCCGCATCCGCCGATGAGCTCCTCGCCGAGTTCTTCGAAGATCTCACGCTCTACAACGACCAGACCATCGCCGGCTACGGCGACCGCATCCCGAGCGGGCCCGGCATCCAGAGTCCACTTCTCGTCTTCCATACGCCAGACGGCGTGCCCGTCCGCAGTTGGGTCTTCGACGCCTTCATCACCACCAACACCCGCGCGTCGGGCGTCGCCGTCCGTCGCGCCACCATCGACGCCGACGTCCTCCTCCTCAACCACTTCGCGGTCAACGCTTTCGCGAACTTCAACCGCATGAACCTGACCAAGTTCGATCCCATCGCCGGCACGCCCGTGTACTCCTGGAGCTATCTCGGCGACACGCGACCCGGCGAGCCCTGGGGTATGGAAGTCCGAGGCGAAAGTGGCTTCGTCGCCGGCGCTGCGCCCGATCCGAACATCGGACGCATCGGCAGCCTCCTCCGCTACGACCAGACCTCCGGACTCCCGCTCTTCTTCAATGCTTACCAGCCCTTCGCCCCCCAGACCGTCCGCAACCTCGGCTTCGTCGACGTCGCCCTCGGCGGCGAAAACCAGTCCATCTACGCCGTCGGAACCGTTGACCTCCAAGACCCCGCCGGCCTCCCGCCCCAGAGACGCCTGGTCATCGCCAGCTTTGACAACATGGGGTTCCCCAACTGGATCCGCGGCTACGGGCTCTTCTTCCCCAACGAAGACCTCCGTGACATCAGCGGCGTCAGCATCGAAGTCAACGATCAGGGCCTCATCGCCGTCACCGCCCGCACGCAAGGCGCCACCGCCGGATCACCGGCGCCCGCCTCTGCCGCCGCTCTCATCGTCGACCCCGCGGGCAACCCCGTCGACGCCCGCCTCTACGTCACGCCGGACCGCTTGGACTTCGCCTACGCCTCCCTCGACCGACTGAACGACGGCACCCTTCTCGCCTCCGGCACGCGGGGTGGCGGCGCCGCCGGCTCGACCAGTTCGCCCGTCATGCTCGCCCTCGACCCCTTCTCCGCCGACATCATCTGGTACTACCGCCAGGATCCCGATGCCGGACGCGGCCGTGGCTTCGACGCCATCGCTCCCGCCGCCGACGCCCCCGGTCCTATCCTCGGTGGCCAGGTCATCCCCGCCGACTTCCCCCCCTTCGCCTTCGATGCCGACGCCCTCCTCGTCCGCACGCGCCCCAACGGTGAAGGCTTGTGCCCCTTCGATGATTTCCCCGAGCCCGTCCAGCCCGAAATCCGCGACTTCGACATCTTCGTCGAGACCTTCGGCCTCTCCGAGCCGGTCCAGCAGGGCATCGAGGCCCGCGAGCTCGAGCTCGAGTTCCGCGAAGTCTGCGACGAACTCGTCAACACCTGCATCGCCGACTTCAACAACGACGGCCAGGTCGACGGCGCCGACTTCGGCATCTTCGGCGCCGCCTTCGGCTCCATGTGCGGCGATCCCAACTACTTCCCACCCGCCGACTTCAACAACGACTGCGTCATCGACGGCGCCGACTTCGGCGTCTTCGGCTCCGAGTTCGGACGCACCGACTGCTTCCAGTAAGCAGCACCGAGCACGCAACGCCCGGCTTCCCACTCAACGCGCCCGCTCCCCCGTGAGCGGGCGTCTTTATGCGCGTCAACAGGTCAAAGGTCCGTGCCTGTCCGCGCGACACGTGGCTCAATGGGACAGTGTTTCAGTTCGTGGGCGCAGACCGTCAGCGCGACAACCGCAGCCACACACGTACGACGGTCGGCGCGCTACTGAAGCATCCAGATGGTCACCTGTTCAGCGCCCTCGCCCACCAGCAGTTTGTGCTGCCAGTTTCGATGCGCATACTCGTCGAGCACCGGTCGAACGAACGAGCCCGAAGTGCTCGACGTCGGGGCCTGAGTCGTCGGCACCGTGACCCACTCTTTCGTCTGCTGTGTATTCCCTTTGGTCCACTTAACCGGCTCCCCATCATCGTCGATTAGCCGCACAACCGCCTCAGTGCCGCCGGGCACGAACAGCACCTGAAGCGTATGCGTCTTGTACCCGGGTTTGCGCTCGAGCGTCTGCTCGGGAGTCGTCCAAACACTGCCGCCACTCCCCTCGGTCGCGAACGTCCGCGTGACCGACCGGTTCTGATGTCTGACGGTACTGAAGATACCCAGCG
This sequence comes from uncultured Phycisphaeraceae bacterium, assembly GCA_964440605.1. Classification (GTDB taxonomy): domain Bacteria; phylum Planctomycetota; class Phycisphaerae; order Phycisphaerales; family UBA1924; genus CAYTSW01. The sequence continues at coordinate 2,320 of CAYTSW010000158.1, forward strand.
CCAGCCCGCTGAGCCGCCGGCCATTCACCTCGACCGCGTTTTGCGTGCGCAGATTGATCTTGATGACCTCGCGCTGTTCCTTCAGCCTGCGCTCCTTCGCTTCGACGACCACGTCGCACAGCGGGTTCGTCCCTAGAGGACCAATCCCATCCGCCGATGGCGGGTCTCTCCTCGGCTCGCTCTGGGCGAACAGGGCGCCCGCAACGACCGCGAGGGCCGCGGCTCCGATAATGCTGGTCTGTTTCATGCTCATCAATCTCCGTACACTGGACAGAGGTTCACCGCGCCCGCGGCTTGTGCAGGTCTCGTGACACAACATATCAGCGCTACCCCCGCGCACAAGAGGCGGTACTCCGAGTCAATGTCACGACGGGCCGGCCCAAGCGCCAGCGATGATCGTCTCAGCGAAAGCGCGGCGCTGCCTGCCTGGCGCCTGCGCAGTCCCACCGCGTTGCACGCGTCTGCCCGACGATCACGGTCATCAGCACCGACGACTTGTTCAGCATCGATGGCCGGGCGACCGCCCGCGTGCCGACTCCCTGCGGGAGCCAGCACGCTCGCTCATCCCGCCCCGCGGCTCAACCCCTCACTCGTCCGCGTACTCCCAGATCGTCACCGGCAACCGCTGCACACCCCATTTGCGCGCGATCCGGTGCGTCGGGTACAGCAGGTCCAGCCGCATCCCCTTGATCGCCCCGCCTCGATCCAGCACCGGCACCACCCGCTCGTCGGCGTACCCGGGAATCGACATCAGCGTGCCGAAAGGGAACAGCCGGGTGTCCGCGGCCACCAGTTCCATCCCGTTCGTCCACACCGAGCTCATGTTCGCGGTGAAGCCGTCGGCCCATTTGCCGCACGAGCGATGGTCGGGCGAGTACGCCGTCGTCGTCATCCAGACGGTGCGCACCGCGCGCAGCGGGCGGCCCTTGTAATACCGCTCGTGCCCGGCTTCGGGCCGGACGTACGTCCGCCCATCCTGACCGATCCAGCGCTCCGCACCCGAGCCGCCCAGCCTGTCCACCGACGAGGTCGGCGCCGGTACTTGTGCGGCACCAGTCGGCGACGCGTGCACGACCTCCAGCGGCTCACTGACCACGTCGGCCCCCGACGCGGCGTCCTCCGCCGTCACCGCGCGGCGCATTTCCATCGCCACCAGCGCCGGCAGCACCCCCGCCCGCTTCGTCCACACCGCCGAAGCCGCCGAGGCGATCACCAGCGTGAACACCAGTGCCGCCTTCAGCGGCTGGGCATATGCCGATCGCGCGGCGTGGGCCCCGGGCCCCTGCGGGTTACTTCGATTCTGCATCATCGGTCACCACCAACGGGCCACCACGCCCGATCACGGCCAGCGTCGCCCACCACGACGACGCCCGCATCCACAGGATGCATCAACCGCTCGTAAAAGCATATCTACTTAGCGGCAACTATCCACAGCACGTTCACCTTGCAGCGAATACAACGGTCGCCCGGCTCGATGAGCCGTCCCTCCCGCCTCTCGCGTCCCAGCATCGGGGTATGCACCCCTCACCGACCCTCCCGCACTTGTGGGGGGTGTCTCCCCGAGGCCCAACCTCCAGCTTGTCCACAAATCGCGACGCCAACTATGAGTGTTCAGAATCTGTTAATCGTCGCCGCCCGCTCGCGCTCGCCCTCTCGCCGACGGAATACCGCGACCCTCGCCCATCGCTGACGTTGCAACCATGCCACGCCCACGCCGCAACGCCTCGATCGTCCGACATGCATCCCTGCTCGCGAGCGTCCTCGCGCTGTGCTGTCTCCCCGCGTGCTACCAGCGGGTCGTCGATCGCAAGGGCCTCGGCCCGCCCTCCGACCAGCCCGTGCACGAACGCACGCAGACGGGCGACCCGGTCACCAATCTCCTGCTGGGCGATCCCGACGAGCCGCGTCGCCGGCCGCGCTGAACACGCCCTCTATCATCGCGACCCAGCATCCCCATCGAAGGAGCGAGACGATGACGACCGACGGCGCCTACGCCAACGCACGCGCGCACCTGCGCAAAGCCGCGACCCTCGGCTCCATCGAAGCCCTCACGTCCTGGGATCAGGAGACCTTCATGCCCGCCGGCGCCGCCGACCTCCGCGCCGAGCAGCTCCAGATGCTCAGCGGCCTCATCCACGAGATGAAGACCGACCCGCGTCTCGGCGAATGGATCGAAGCCGCCGCCGACGAAGTCACCGACGACGCCCAGCGCGCCGACGTGCGCGAGATGAAGCGCGACTACGACCGGAACACCAAACTCCCCCGCGCGCTCGTCGAAGAGATGGCCCGCTGCCAATCCCTCGGCATGGCCGCCTGGAAGGACGCCCGCCAGAAGAGCGACTTCAAGACCTTCCTCCCATGGCTCGAAAAGACCGTCGAGCTCAACCGCCGCAAGGCCGAGTGCTACGGCTTCCCCACCGGCGGCGAGCTCTACGACGCCCTCCTCGAGGACTACGAGCCCGCCATGACCGCCGCCTATACCGCCGAGGTCTTCGCCCCGCTCCGCGCCTTCACCGTCGATCTCCTCGACAAGGTCATGGGCGCGCCGAAGGTCGACCGCGCACCCGCCACCCGCAAGTTCCCACTCGATCAGCAGCGCCGCTTCTGCGCCGGCATCGCCGGCGCCATGGGCTTCGACTACCACACCGGCCGCATGGACGACACCACTCACCCCTTCTGCTCCGGCTTCGGACCCGGCGACACCCGACTCACCAACCGCTACCGCGACGACGGCTGGGTCGACTCGCTCTCCAGCGGCACCCACGAGGGCGGCCACGGCATGTACGAACAGGGCCTGCCCAAGGCCGAACACTTCGGCTCCCCGCTCGGACAAGCCGTCAGCCTCGGCATCCACGAGAGCCAGTCGCGACTCTGGGAGAACCAGGTCGGCCGCTCCAAGCGCTTCTGGACCTGGGCCCTCAAGGTCGCCCGCGATGCCTTCGGCGATCACGCTCTCGGCGGGATCGACGTCGAAGCCATCTTCAGAGCTGCCAATGTCATCGAGCCCAGCTTCATCCGCGTCGAGTCCGACGAGCTCACGTACAACCTCCACATCATGCTCCGCTTCGACCTCGAACGCGCCATGCTCCGGGGTGACCTCAACCCCAGAGACCTCCCCCGCGCCTGGAACGAACGCATGAAGAACGACTTCGGCCTCACCGTCACCGAAGACCGCATCGGCTGTCTTCAAGACGTCCACTGGTCTCTCCAGGCCATCGGCTACTTCCCGACGTACACCTTCGGCAACCTCTACTCCGCCCAGCTTTGGGAGGCGATGGCCAAGGCCATCCCCGACCGCGACGAGCGCATGACCCGGGGCGACTTCAAGCCCATCCTCTCCTGGCTGCGCGAGCACGTGCACCGGCACGGCCGTCGCTACACCGCCGAAGAACTCTGCAAGCGAGTCACCGGCGACACCATGAACCCAGAGCCCCTCATGCGCCACCTCTCCGATAAAGCCGCCGCGGTCTACGGCATCTGATGCAAGGTTCAAACACCCCCCCTGTCCGCAGCGCCGCCATCGACGAAGCGCTCGCCGTCCTCCGCGATCGGAGCACGCTCACCGAGGCGCAGTCCGAAGCCGCCTTCGAAGCCGTCCTCACCGGAGCCGCCGACGACGCGCAAATCGGTGCTCTGCTCGCGCTGCTCGCGACGCGCCCGGTCACCGCCGACGAACTCACCGGCGCCGCCCGCGTCATGCGCCGCCACGTCACCCCCGTCGAGGTCGACGACGTGGTGCGCGCCCGCCTCATCGACACCTGCGGCACGGGCGGCGCGCCCAAGACCTTCAACATCTCCACCGCCGCCGCCATC
>CAYTSW010000159.1:0-6104 GCA_964440605.1 uncultured Phycisphaeraceae bacterium
GTACCAGCGATCCATGCACTTTTGCGTTCAATCCGTGCGAAATGCCCGACGCCTACGCAGAAGACTCGGCGCGACGACTTGGTCTTAGGGTAAGCCTCCCGCGAGCGACCATTCGGCCCGCGCCGATCGAGCCCCGCCGGCCTATGATCTTGGGATCACGCCGGTGGCCTCGCTCGCCCGTGCCGATTGGCTCGGGCGGCTGACGAGAATCTGCTGGCAGCGACCTCGGCGTACCCCGTAGGTCGCTCAGTCAGCCGGCCGCTCCCGCACCAACTCCAACTTGGTCCTGGACTTGCCCTTACCTACGCAGCGCGCGGTGACTGCCGTGCGGCTGTTGGAGATCGGTTTCTTGACGCATTTCGCAGACCTCAACCTAGCCGCCCGCCTCCTCGACACGCTCGCCCGCCAGGGGTACGAGACGCCCACGCCGATCCAGGCGCAGTCCATCCCGCCCATCCTCGAGGGGCGTGATCTTCTCGGCTGTGCCCAGACGGGCACGGGCAAGACCGCCGCGTTCAGCCTGCCTTTGATCCAACGCCTCACCGAGGGCGGGCACGGTGGCGGCAGAAAGACCAAGCGCCGCGTCCGGGCGCTGATTTTGGCGCCGACGCGTGAGCTGGCTGTGCAAATCGAGGAGAGCCTGCGCACCTACGGGCGTGGCACCGGGCTGCGCGGCACGACGATCTTCGGGGGCGTCAAGCAATCGCGCCAGGTCCGCGACCTGCGCGAGGGCGTGGATGTCATCGTCGCGACGCCCGGGCGGCTGCTCGACCTTATGGAGCAGGGGCATGTGGACCTCGGCGGCGTCGAGTGCTTCGTGCTCGACGAAGCCGACCGGATGCTCGACATGGGGTTCATCGACCCGATCCGCAGGATCGCGCGTCAGCTCCCCGGCGAACGGCAGACGCTCTTCTTCAGCGCGACGATGCCGCCGAAGATACGCAAGCTCGCGGACTCGATGCTCCGCGACCCCGTGAGTGTGGCCGTCGCGCCTGTCGTTTCAGCGGCGCCGCTCATCGAGCAGAGGCTCTACCACGTGCCCGACGAGCACAAGACCGCCCTGCTGCGTCATTTGCTTGAGGACGCCGCGATGGTGCGCACCGTCGTTTTTACCAAGACCAAGCACGGCGCCGAGAAGCTCGCCAAGAAGTTGGCCGGCGAGGGCATTGCCGCGGGCGCGATCCATGGCAACAAGAGCCAGAGCCAGCGCCAGCGGGCGCTCGACGCCTTCCGCGCCGGCCACTCACGCGTGCTGGTGGCGACCGATGTCGCCTCCCGCGGGCTCGACGTGGACGGCATCACCCACGTCTTCAACTTCAACCTGCCCAACGAGCCCGAGGCGTATGTCCATCGCATCGGGCGCACGGGGCGTGCGGGGGCGACGGGGCAAGCGATCTCGTTCTGCAGCCGCGAGGAGCGCGGGCACCTGCGCGGAATCGAGCAACTCACCGGCGCACGGATCGACACGTCCAGCATCCCGCACGGGCTGGGGATCCCCGAACAGGCGGTCATTCCTGCCGGGCCTCGCACCGAGGGCCCGGGCGAACGCCGGGCCCAGAAGCCGCGCCGGAAGTCCGGCGCGCGTCCCGCTCAGAGCGGCGATCGCCATGGGCCGAAGAACGGTGCGAAGCGCCGTCGTAGGAGAACCGGCGCGTCTGGCGAGGGCGCGTCCTCCCGCCAGGGGTCGGGCGCTGGTGGTCGGCGGAGGAAGAGCTAGCCGAGGCGGCGCACGTCTTCGTCGAGCGCCCGCACACTTGGTCTCGGCTTCAACGGGTATTGTCGCGCATGCGGCGTGCGGATTGGTGAAGGAGGCGGGTCAGCAGTCGGTGTTGCCGAACTGGCTGCCGAAGGTGCCGAAGTCGGCGCCGTCGATGATGCCATCCTTGTTGAAGTCGGCGTCATCCTGCGGTGGCGGTTGCCGCGGCCGTCGGGCTTGCACGCACCGCCGATGTGTGTCCGGAGATCGGCTCAGCGTACCCGTGCCGCGGGCGGCATCATGCTCAACTCATCGGTTGACGTATCGCCGCACGTCATGCACGCTGCACGCAACCAGGAGGTTGTGTGGCGAATCTGCACGAGGACCGGGACCGGATCGCGAAGGTCGTCGACCTCGCGGCGCCGGTCGCGCGGGTGTGGCGGGCGCTGGCAGATCACGATGAGTTCGGGGCGTGGTTCGGGGTTCGGCTTGATGGGCCGTTCCGGGTCGGGGAGTCGACCGTCGGCAGGCTGACCCAGCCGGGGCTGGAACATGTGGAGTGGGTGTCGGTGACGGAGCGGATGGATCACGAACGGCTGTTTGTGTTCTCGTGGCCGCCGAGCGCGTTGGATCCGGAGACCGTGTACGGCGCGGACGCGAAGGTGCTGGTGGAGTTTCTGCTCGAGCCGACGGACTCCGGGGGCACGCGGCTCACGATTACGGAGACGGGGTTTTTGCAGTTTCCCGACTCGTGCCGCGCCGACGCGCTGCGCTCGTGCAGAGAGGGCTGGGACATGCAGGCGAAGAACATCGCGGCTCACGTCGGTGGGTAGCGAAGCCGTCGACTCGCGTCGTGTGGTGGCGAGTTTGAGAGTTTCACCCATCGGGCTGACACGAAAAGAGCCGACCCACTTGGGGTCGGCTCCTGGTGTGCTCGATGGATTGTGTGGCGCGTCGGCCGATCAGCAGCCGGAGCTGCCGAACTGGGCGCCGAAGGTGCCGAAGTCAGCGCCGTCGATCGTGCCGTCGTTGTTGAAGTCGGCGTCGGGGTTGAAGTCGGCGTCGCCGGCGCTGGAGCCGAAGGCGGCGCCGAAGGTGCCGAAGTCAGCGCCGTCGACGGTGCCGTCGCCGTTGAAGTCGGCGGGGCAGGCCGGGGTGACTTCGCCGGTGGTGAAGCGCAGGGCGCTGGGCGTGCCGAGCGTGTTGCCGGCGGCGTTGACGGCGGTCACGCGCCAAAAGTAGAGCGTGTTCTCGTTGAGGTTCCCGGCGGGGACGGTGTACTGCGTCTGATCGGCACCGACGGTCGCGTCCACCGGGTTGTTGAGGAAGAGCGTGCTCGTGGAGACCTGGAGGCGGTAGCTGTCTTCACCCGCGGCGTCGTCCCACGTGAAGGTGAGCGTGGGGGAGACGTCGGTGGCGAAGTTCGAGGGGGACGTCAGGCCGAAGGAGGTCGGCGCGGCGATGAAGGTCGAGAAGCCGTAGGAGCCCGGGTTGCTGATGGTCTCGCCGATGTCGTTGGAGGCGATCACGCGCCAGCGGTAGGCGGTCAGGGGGTTGAGGCCGGAGAGATCGACGTCGGTGCTGGTCGTGGTCGCGGCCATGGGGCCGACCTCGACGTCGGGCGACCCGAAGCCCGGGTCGTCGTCGATCTGGAGCACATACTCTTGGACGTCGGTGGCAGACTGCCACTGGAAGGTTGTGTCTTCGAGCAGCACGCCGGACGTGCCGTTGAAGGGGGCAACGAGGTTGAAGCTCCCCGGGGCGACGGCGCCGAGGCGGGAGATGGCGACGGCGTTGGTGCCGAGGGGATCGAGCCAGTCGCGCAGGCGTGAGGAGGACGAGCCGCCGCCGTTCCAGGCGTTGGTGATTGTCCCGTACCAGGTGACCTGGCCGTCACAATCGGAGGGGAAGAAGTTGACGCAGCAGGCGGCGCCGAGGGTTCGTCCGGCGGGGTCGAAGAGTGGCGAGCCGGAGGAGCCGCCCTCGATGTAGCCCTGGTCGTACGACACCTGGTAGAGGTCGCCCCCGCTGGTGCGGAAGGTGGTGCCATTCTCGATGCTGATGCGTTTTTCTTCGGTGCCGGGGTGGTGGATGCCGACGACGCCGGTGAACTGGCCGCCGCTGCGGTTCCATCCGTTGTACGTGATGCCGTAGGACGCGGGGGGCGTTTCTTCGAGCTCGACGAGGGTGGAGTCGGCGGGGCTGTAGGTCATGCGGAAGATCACGCCCGAGGAGAACTGCGAGAGGGAGCCGTTGCCGGGGCCTCCCGACTGGGAGCTGCCGGGGGGCCGGCAGAACGAGTTCTGGTAGTTCCAGTAGACGACGACGGACTGGTCGTTGTTGGAGCGGATGCCGCAGTGATCGGCGGTGTAGAAGTAGGGCGTGCCGTCGCGGGCGGTGTTGTTGATCATGGACCCGGAGCAGGTGAAGGACCCGAAGATGGTGTAGACGCCGACGGCGTCGACCTGATCGCGCCAGGGGTCGGCCTCGTCGCAGGCGACGTCGATATGGCATGCCGCGGAGCGAGCGCCGCTGCGTTCGGCGCCGCGGTCGCCTTCGATGTTCGCGCCGAAGCCGCGATAGCCCTGCTGAACGCTAAAGACCTCGAAGTTGCGCACGAAGTCGTCGAAGCGGTCCTCGGGGACCTTGGCGTAGAGGTCCATGGTGTCACCGAGGATCATGGGCGACCAGAACTCGCCATGGTGTGCGTTGTCGGCGGACGTGATGGCGCGGTAGGGCGTAGTGCCGTCGGGGGCGAGCAGGTAGAGCTCGACGCCCTCGGGGAGGTTCATGCGGGCCGCGAAGTTGATGGAGACGGCGTTGGGCGAACGCAGGCGCAGGCGCCAGGCGATCATGCCCTGCTCTTCGGCGTCTTCGATCAGGCCGCGCTCGGTCGCCTTGAGTTGGATCTCGAATCGGTCGGCAAAGCGCATCGGCCCGTCGCCGGCGTTGCGCCGGGCGTCCTCGCGGAGGAGCGCCTCGACATCGATGGCGGGCAGATCGACGGTGTCGATGAGCGCGCCCTTTTCTGCCTTCGAGATCAGCGGGTCGTTCGCGAGCCCGTTCTGGTCGACCTGGGCCGAAGCCAGAGAGACAGGCAGGGCCACGCCGATCAGCACGGCGGCGGCTAGACGTCGAGACACATAAGCCATGAAACACCTCTCCATAAAGAGCAGCGGCGACGGAAGGTCTGGTAACACACCGCGCTAGACTGCTGAGATCGCGAAACAGGTTCACTCTACGTGGTCGGGCCGTCTTGGGGTGCGATGAATCACAGAGAGGCGTTCAAGCTCGGGGTGGGTGGTCCCTGCAGCCGCGCAGCCGGCGTATTGACGCGTCCTGACCGAGTTTTTTTGGGGGTTGGGGTGATATCGCGCCTTCTGCTCGGCTCGCGTGCGGCTCACGTGAGGCTCTCTTGCGTGTCGTCGAGAACGGCGACGTAGAACGCGTACCCGAACCAGTCGCCCCACCGTCGATACAGCTCGATCTCGTTCTGCTCGCGCTCGACGATCGCGCGCGCGATGTCCGAATGACCGTGGCGCTTGAGGAAATCGGCAAAGCCAAGCTCCAGCGGGATGTAGTAGTTCGCCTCCCAGCAGTGCCGCGGCAGGAAGAACATCGCCAGCGGTCGATACCCCTCGTCCTCGAGGCGTGCGAGGTTGGCGGCTGGGGTGCTGATGCCGGGGTACTCGTCGGTCCAGAAGCGGTGGACGTCGTTGGGACGGATCGGCGGGGGGTCGGGCGTGGTCCAGGTGAGTTCGGTGACGGCGAGGAAGCCGCCGGGGCGGAGGAGTCGACGCCAGTCGCGTAGGCCGCGGCGGAAGCCGATGTTGTAGACGGCGCCTTCGGACCAGACGACGTCGAAACGCGCGTCGTCGAAGGGCAGGTCTTCGAGATCGGCGCAGACAGTCTGGATGCGTTCGGCGACGTCTTGCTCGGCGGCGCGCTCGGCGAGCCGATCGAGGAAGGGTTGGGCGAGGTCAACAGCGGTGATGCGCGCCTGCGACAGCGACTTGGCAAGGACGAGGGTGGAAGCACCGGTGCCGCAGCCGAGGTCGGCAACGGCGAGGGGCTGTTCGGTGCGACGGCGAGCGAACTCGAGGGCGCGGCGCGTGTCGGCGTCGCCGCCGGGGCCTTGGCGGTCGTTGCGGAGGTGGAGGTCGATGAGCAAGTCGTCGTCGGCCATGGGCGGTTGGTGGAAACGCCATCAATATAGAGCACCTTGCATATTCACATCCCATACCCGCGCGACCTGAAGTCGTTCGCGCATTCCTCCCGCGTGACGGCTCGGAAGGCCTCGCCCGCCGCTCGCGTCAGGCCGTCGATCGTCCCCGCCGCGACGCGGCGGGGACGGCTCTTGACCTTGCTCCAGAGCTTCTCGATCGGGTTCAGATCCGGCGAGTACGGC
>CAYTSW010000160.1:0-6044 GCA_964440605.1 uncultured Phycisphaeraceae bacterium
ACCGCGGCATCATCACCGAGCGCGAACGCTACAACCAGCTCCTCGACATCTGGGCGCACTGCCGCGAACAGGTCACCAAGGCGCTCATCGAGACGCTCAAGCACGACCGGCGCGACCTGTCGTCGGGCGCCTACCTCAACATCGAGAACAAGGAAGGCGACCACTACCTCAACCCCGTCTACCTGATGTCCGACTCGGGCGCTCGAGGCAACACCTCGCAGATGCAGCAGCTCGCGGGCATGCGCGGCCTGATGGCCAAGCCTTCGGGCGAAATCATCGAGACCCCCATCCGCGCCAACTTCCGCGAGGGCCTCAACGTCCTCGAGTACTTCTCGTCGACGCACGGCGCGCGTAAGGGCCTGGCCGACACCGCGCTCAAGACCGCCGACTCGGGCTATCTCACCCGCAAGCTCTGCGATGTGGCGCAGTCGGTCATCGTCAACGATCACGACTGCGGCACGACGCGCGGCATCTCCAAGCGCGCGCTCTACAAGGGTGAAGAGGTCGACGTCCCGCTGCGCGACCAGGTCGTCGGGCGCGTCTCGGTCAACCCGATCGTCAACCCGGTGACGGACGTGACGATCGTCAAGGCCAACCAGATGATCTCCGCCGAGGCAGCGCAGCAGATTGAGGACCTGGGCATCGACTCGGTGATGGTCCGCTCGCCGCTGACCTGCGAGTCCGACCGAGGGTGCTGTGCGCTGTGCTACGGCATGGACATGAGCACCAGCCGCATGGTCGAGGAAGGTCTGGCGGTCGGCATCATCGGGGCCCAGTCCATCGGCGAGCCGGGCACGCAGCTCACGATGCGGACGTTCCACACGGGCGGCGTCGCGTCCAACACCCTCTCGGAGACCGACCTGCGCGCCACCGCGGCGGGCATCATCGAGATCCGCGACTGCCGCGAGGTCCCCGTCACCAACGATGACGGAGATGAGATCCTCACGGCGCTCAAGCGCAACGGCGAGCTGCTCATCCTCGATGATCGCGGGCGCGAGCTCGAGAAGTACAAGGTGCCCTACGGCGCCGAGATCGTCGTCAAGCCGGGCGACACCGTGAAGCGGGCCGACCAGCTTGTCCGCTGGGACCCGCACCGCACGCCCATCCTCGCCGAGAAGGACGGCTCGGTGCAGTTCGTGGACATCGAGCTCAACGAGACCGTCCGCGAGGAAGACGCCGGACGCGGGCAGACCGCGCTCGTCGTGATCGAGCACAAGGGCGAAAAGCACCCGGCGATCAACATCGTCGACGCCGAGGGCAACATCCTCGACTTCCACTACCTGCCCGCCAAAGCACGCATCGAGGTGAAGGACGGCGACGCGATCAAGGCCGGTCAGATGCTCGCCCGTCAGCCACGCGGCACCGCGGGCTCGCAGGACATCACGGGCGGCCTCCCGCGCGTGACGGAGATCTTCGAGGCCCGCATCCCCAAGGAGCCCTCGATGATGAGCCGCATCTCCGGCTCGGTCGAGATCCTTTCGGACAAGCGCAAGGGCAAGATGACCATCCGCGTCGTCTCCGAGGCCGGGCTCGAGGAGGACCACCACGTCCCGCAGGACAAGCACCTGCTCGTCCACTCGGGCGACCGCGTCTCCGCCGGCGACCCGCTCATCGACGGCCCGCTCAACCCGCACGACATCCTCAAGATCAAGGGCGAGGACGAGCTGTACCAGTACATGCTCGACGAGGTCCAGAACGTCTACCGCGCCCAGGGCGTGGGCATCAACGACAAGCACATCGAGGTCATCCTCTCGCAGATGCTCCGCAAGGTGCGCATCGAGACCGCGGGCGACACCGACTTCCTCCCCCACGACGTCGTCGACAAGATCCGCTTCCGCAAGGAGAACCAGCGCCTCGCGACGATGGCCCGCGTCTCGGACCCCGGCGGCACGACCCTCCCGCTCAACGCGCTGGTCACCCGCGCCGAGATGAAGGAGGCCAACGCCAAGGCCGAGGCCGAGGGCAAAGAGCCAGCGAAGGCCAAGCGGGCGCGGCCGGCGACGGGACGCACGCTGCTGCTGGGCATCACCAAGGCCTCGCTGCAATCCGAGAGCTTCCTCTCGGGCGCTTCGTTCCAGGAGACGACCAAGGTGCTCACCGAGGCGTCGCTCAAGGGCGCCGCCGACACGCTCGTCGGCCTCAAGGAGAACGTCCTGCTGGGTCACCTGATCCCTGCGGGCACGGGGTTCAGGTCGTACCAGTCCATGTCGGTGCGTCAGCTCGCCGAGCCCCCGGCGAGCCCGGAGGCCGACGAGGACGCGATGCTCGCCGAAGCCGCCGAGGCCGCCGAGGCGCTGGGAGCCAACCCCAACGAGCCCAAGACAACGCTTCCGGTCGAGCTGGGCGACGCCTTGATCGGCTCGCCCTCCAGCAGCGGCGTCACCTTCGGAGGCTCAAGCAACGACGTCCAGAGCGACGCCGAGGCCTCCGACCAGAGCTAAGACGCAAGGCGACAACCCACGATCACACCGCGGCCCGGCTTCCACGCCGGGCCGTTTTCGTTTCTAAGCCGAGCCCCCGCGTCTGGGCCTCACGACTGTGGAGACTCAGCCGTTGTCGCTGCCAAAGGGTGGTTGGGCATTGCATTGCGGGGTATCACCCCTTCTTCCGTGCGATGGCCCGCTGTACAATTTTGTGATGATCTCAGGGCGAGCGACGTACGCGCTCGTCTCTTCAACGCTTGAGAGGAGAGAACTGCAATGCGTGAACGTCATGTTCGTCTTGCCGCCTTCGGCGCCTGTTGCCTGGGCGGCGCGATGTTGCTGACCGCCGGCCCGATCGATCCCCCGCTGGGGCCGGTGCAATCGACTCAGAAGGCGCTCGACGATGTCGAGCCGCGCACGCCGCTGACGAGCGAGTTCGTGTCGGGCAACTCGTCATCGGTCTTCTTCATCTCGGCGCCGGGCCACTATTACCTGACGGGCGACGTCTTTATTCCGTCCGGTCAGACGGGGATCGTGATCGGGGCCGACAATGTCACGGTCGACCTCAATGGTTACTCCGTGCGGGCGCTGGCAGGCTCGAACGACGGCATCGCGACTTCCGGCGCACGCAACTCCCCGGTCATCCGCAACGGCCTGATCAACGCCGTCAACGTCGGGATCCGCATCGCGCCGAGCTCGCGAGGCGTGATCATCGAAGACATCGTCATCACGGGCGCGGGTGACGACGGCATCCGCGGCAGCGCCGACATGACCGTTCGCCGCTGCAACATCCTCTCCCAACGCGACGGCATCGACGTGGCGGGGCGGTGCACGATCGAGGACAACATCATCACAGCGTTCGACGATGGCATCACCGGTGGCAACGAGATGGTCGTCCGCGGCAATCGCGTGCGCGGCGGCGTTGATGGCACCGGCGACGCCATCGACGTCGGCTCCGACTCTGTCATCGAGCGCAACTTCGTCACCCAACAGAACGACGTCGGCACCGGAATCCGCGCACTCCTCTCAACCGTCGCCAACAACGAGGTGCGCAACGCCAATACCGGCATCGAGGCCGGCGGGCGGATCATGGACAACGCCGTCCACAACTGCGGCACCGGGATCTCGATTTTCTCGGGGCTCGCCAGCGGGAACGTCGTCAACAACGTGAACAACGTCGGCATCAGCGCCAACTCCGCTCGTGTCGAGGGCAACTCCATCAATGTCCTCGCGGGCAACGCCATCGTTGGAGCCGGGCAGGCCACCATCCTCAACAACACCGTCACGGGCGACGCCAACGGCGGGACCAACGGCGTCGTCCTCACCGGGACCTACGCAACGATCGAGGGCAATACATTTGTTCAACTCGGCGCGGCCGTCACCGTCAGCGACAACCGTCGCGCCTTCATCCGCGGTAACACCGCCATCAACTGCAACGATGCCTTTACATCCGTGAGCACGACCGGCAACGTCCTTGCCCCCGTCGAGACGCTCAACGCCGCCTCCACCACCATCACCTCCACTTCCCCCCACACCAACTTCGACTACCAGTAACTCCGCCTTCCTCTCTGGTATCCCAGCGCACGAAAGCGGGCCCGCGTCCCTAAGGACGCGGGCCCGTTGTGCGTAGATACCCGAAGCCAGGGCGCCAACCGGGTTGTCCTGCGCGGGATCGCTGCGATCAGGCGTTGCAGGTGCGGCAGAACTCTTCGACTTCCTTTTTGGCCTCTTCACGCGACTTGCCGTAATGCTCTTGGATCTTGCCCTCGAGCTTCTCGGCATCGCCTTCGATGGCGGTGAGGTCGTCATCGCTGAGTTTGCCCCACTTGTGCTTGGCTTCGCCCATGACCTGCTTCCAATTACCCTTGAGTTGATCGCGATTCATGGTCTGCTCCTTGCTCGTTCGTGTGATCGTGCTGCGGTAGACGTGCTTTGGTCGCCAGGCGGACTGTCCACCTGACATGCACAAGCCTGCGTCCTGCCCCTGCACGAGCCGTGAAGCGCGGGTGAAACGATCGTCACGGTGCCGGCACGAGGTTGGCGTCCAACAATCCCTCGTGAACCCCGACCGCGACACGCTCTACTACGACGGCCAGTGCGGCCTGTGCCAACGCTCGACGCGCTTCATCCGCCGCCTCGACTGGCTGGGCCGCCTGCGCTTCGTCGATATGACGAGCGTCGCCCCCGAATCGCTGCCCGTCGCGTGGGAGGTCGCCATGCAAGGCATCCCGATGCGCACGCGTGACGGCCGGACGCACGTCGGCTACCCCGCCGTCCGCCGAGCGTTGTTGCAGACGCCCCTCGGCGCCCTGCCGGCGTTGGCGATGTATCTGCCCGGCGTAAGCCACGTCGGGCGGCGCGTCTATCGGCACATCGCAGAAAACCGTGGCCGCGCCGCATGCTCGGTCAACCTCGACCAGCGCGCGCAGTAACGCTCACGCAACAACGTGGCATCGGGGTGAAGGGGGGCGGGGTCAGTCGTGGGCTTCGTGGCAGGTGCTGCCGCACGAGCCGGTTCGGCAAGCGCGCCAGTTGATCGCGTGCCCCGCGATGAGCAGGACGCTGCCGATGGTCGTCACCACGTTGTGCGCCGGCAGGCCGAGCAGCATCGGGGCGGCGTGCGCATGCGCCGCGTGTTCAGCCCCCTCGCAGCTCGCGCAGCCGGGGATCGCCAACGCCATCCAGACGAAGCCGAGGCCGAGCCCGCCGAGCACCAGCGCCATCGCGGCGCGGTGGAGGAAATAGCCCCGCACCAGCGCCGCCGCCGCGATCAGCGGCAGGACGATCGCAAGCACCGTGTGAAACCACGCGTCGATCCCCGCAGCCGCCGAAACCTGCGGCAGCACGACGATGAGCGCCGGCATCGCCAGGCAATGCACCATGCACGCCGCCGACAGCCCGATGCCCAAAGCGTCGAGCCAACGGCTCGCTGGGCGCGCACCGGTCGCGACGTTCGGGGTCGGCTGGGCGATGGCAATGGCAGAGTGCGGAGCGGCGCTCACCGGGGGGTCTCCTCGTCAGTCGTGCCCGAACCGATCTCGGTCCAGACGGAGACAAGCCTATTGCAAATGCGTTCGCAGAATCAAGTCGGTCGGTCCATCGACCTTCTCAAGCAGCGTGCCGGATTCGCCGTCACCGCTCGGCCCGCTTGAGCAGATGATCCAGCAACCCCGCCGACGCCCGGCTGAGCATGTCGTACACGTCGTCGAAGCCCCGGTCGCCGCCGTAGTAGGGGTCGGGGACTTCTGCGCGGTCGGCCGCGGTCGCGTCGAATGAGCGCATGAGGAAGACGCGGTCCGACGGCGCCCCCTCGTCGAGCAGGTCGCGGTGGTTGGCGCGGTCCATCGCGATGATGGTGTCGAAGCCGCCCGATTCCGGGTCAGCGAAATCGTTGTCGGGGTCGATGCGCCGGGCGATCGAGGGCAGGTGCACGCCGTTCTTCCCGCCGACGGCAACACTCCGCGGGTCGGCCCCCTCCCCGGCGTGCCAGCCGCCCGTGCCCGCCGAGTCGACGCGGAAGCGGTCGGCGACGCCGCGCTCGCGGGCGAGGTGCAGAAAGATCCCCTCGGCCAGCGGCGAGCGGCAGATGTTCCCCAGACACACGAACAGCACGCCGTGCGG
>CAYTSW010000161.1:0-5918 GCA_964440605.1 uncultured Phycisphaeraceae bacterium
CGTCCACGCATGGGCACGCCTCCTTGCTCGGCGTGCAGAATAGCGCGGTCGGGGATGGGTTGCTTAGCGGCCTGTTAGACGAGATGTTCCGCAGGTGCCGACCCCATACGGGCGGCGGCAACCGAGGCGGCGCCTGCGGATGGTCGTCTACGGACTCTGGAAGCGTCGGAGCCGGCCGCGAGTTCGCCAACGCTCCTCCTGTGGGTCGGATATGGTGCCTGTGAGGAGATCACGATGGGAGGTTCGCCGGTCGATGGCATCTCGCTGAGCGTGACGAGCACCGGGCTGCTGCATGCACTCCGGGATTCTGGCAATGCGGCGTTGTGGCAGCGATTCGATCAGCGATGGCGGCCCGTTGTGTTCGCCTTCGCGTCACGGCTGGGGCTGGGCAGGGAGGCGGCAGCCGAAGCGGCGCAAGCGTCGCTAGTCAGATTCTTCGAGGCGTACAGCTCGGGCAAGTACATCCCGTCGCGAGGTCGGCTGTCGTCGTGGTTGATGACGATTTCCCGCAATGAGATCGCGTTGATGTACCGCAAGGATGGATCCCAGCCGGCGACGATCGGCGATCTTGCCGGTCGATACACCGATGACCGTGATCCCCCCCACGAAGAAGTGATCGAAGAGACCTGGGAGCGTGAAGACCGCCGAGCCCTGATTCAAGCGGCGATGGTTGAGATTCGCGTGCACGCGAAGTTCGCCCCCCGCACCCTTGATGCGTTCGAGATGACGGCTCTGCGCGGGATGTCCACATCCGCCGTGGCCAGCGAACTCGGGATGAGTGCCCCCGAGGTCTTCGTCGCCAGGCACCGTGTGACCAAGCGGCTCAAGTCGGAAGTCGAACGGCTCGCGCAGGAAAGCGACGCGCTAGAGCGCAAGCTCATTCACTCGGCGGCGGGCGGACTGGGCACCGCGCACAGGCCTGATCGCCTGACTTAAAAAATTTTGATCACCGGCGCAAGACGGCACGGCCTGCGCGCATAGGCGTAGCGGGAACATGTCGCGCGTCATCGCGGGTTTGGCAACACCCGTGCCTGGCGCTCAAGTTGAGGGAAGTGACACCATGGAGGAGCGTTTTTCAACGCACACTGGTTTTCTTGCGCGCATGACGGACGGCAGCGACTTCGAGACGTGGCGCCGGGTCGATCGAACCTACAGGCCGATCATCCTCGGCTTTGCACGACGGCTCGGGCTGAGTCACGAAGATGCCGCCGACATCGCGCAAGAGACTCTTTTGTGTTTTTATCGTGACTACCAGCGTGGGCGTTGGGACCGGTCGCGCGGGCGGCTCTCGTCTTGGCTGCTGACGATCGCGCGGTGTCGCGTGATGGACTTGCGCCGCAAAGTGGTCAACCGAGAGTTCCGCCTCGGGTCCACAGCGATCAGGATGCTCCCCGACGAGCCGACCATGGATCGCCTGTGGGATGAGGAACACGAGCGTGTCGTCTTGCGCAAGGCGTGGGAACGCCTCCTGGCCCACAGCAATATTGAGCAGCGCACGCTCTCCGCGTTTCAGCTGTACGCGGTCGAAGGGCGTTCGGTCCGCTGCGTCGCGCAGGAGCTGGGCATGAAGCCGCAGGATGTCTACCTGGCAAAGAACCGCGTGGCGACTCGGCTGCGTGAAGAGGTCAAGACGTTGCAGACAGAGGACGAAGTGCCGGCCGCGGCCGGCGCCGCAGAGGGCGTCGCCTTGAACACCCACCATGACCGCTGAAGTCAGGAGGCTACGATGCCACACCTAGCGGACGGTGCATCACACAATAACTGTGAGTTACCGGATTGCCCTTCATCGGACGTGCTCGAGTTGGTCGCGACAGGCGTGCTCGCGGACAAGCGCGTCACCGATCACGCAGCAAGGTGTGCCGCCTGCCGGGCAACGCTCGACGAGCTGCGCGATCTTGATGCGCTCGTGGTGAAGCTTGGCCCGGCGCTCCGGGATGACCCCACTCAGCCCTGCTTCCCGCGGCCGGGAGATTCAGAGAGTGGCTTTCGAATCGGCCGCGAACTCGGTCGAGGTGGACAGTCTTGTGTCTTCGCGGCGGTGCGTGAGTCCACCGGGGACGACGTAGTGCTCAAGTTTCTCAAGGCGGGTCACTTCGCGACTGACGAACACCGTCGTCGCCGCGAGCGCGAACTACGGGCGCTGGCGTCGATCGACGATGCCGCCGTGGTCCGCCTCGTCGGGCACGGTGAGACATCGGGAGGGCTGCTGTTCACCGCGCTCGAGCGCGTCCACGGCGAGACCATCACGCTCCATCGCGCGTGGCGTCACTCGCGCGCACGTCTAGCGGATCCTCGACTACTCTCGGCATTTCTCCGCCGTTTCGATGATCTGCCTCGAGCCTTGGGAGTGGTGCACGACGCGGGCCTGATCCACCGCGATCTCAAGCCGCAGAACATCCTCGTCGATCAGCAAGGCCAGATAAAGATCATCGATTTCGGCTTATCGAAATCGATGACAACCTCGGGTGCCCTGGGGCATTCAGCGCAATCGCTGACTGATGAAGGGGCATTTTTGGGGACGCTGCGGTATGCGGCGCCGGAACAGTTCGATCCGCGCATCGGCGCGGTCGGCCCCCCGACCGATGTCTATGCGATCGCGTTGCTCATGATTGAACTGCTGACCGGTCAAGAGCCCTTCGCGGACGTGCGCACAGCACCCGCGCTCGTCAATCGCCTGGCGCGCAACGCCGGTCTTCGCTCGGACGCACTCAGCGTGATTCCCCGCCCCCTGCATGGGCTGATCCGCAAGGCGACATCACGCAATCCCGCGAGGCGACATCAGAGCGCGCGCCGTTTTCGCGCGGACCTGCACCGAGTCATCCGCAGACTCGAGGCAACTCCTGTGCATAGCCGGGGATATGTGGGCTCGGTCCGTCGGGTCTTGAGCGGTCTGAATCGTGTGTCAGTTGTGTTACGAAGTGCTTTCTGACATCGCACTGTCTCGGAAGTGAGTAGCCTCAAGCGACGAGGTGGTCTGTCCAAGCCGACAGAGGATAGTCGCTGATGCGGAAGGATGGAGAGCACGCTGTTGTGCCGACGGATGAGGGCGAGGTATGCCCTCAGCATGGCTGGGTGCGGGCCGCCCTTGCAGCGGGCGAGCAGCTCGGTGACGAAGACGCCGCTCGTCTCGCGGGGCACCTCGCGACCTGTGCAGCATGCTCACGCCTCGCACAGACCATCAGTAACGATGAACCGTTCGAACGGGAGATTGTCTTTGCGCTGGGCCCTGATGCGCGTGTGCCTGCTCCGCCCGGGCGTTGCGCTTCGGTGCCTGGGTATCGCATCATCAGGGAAATCGGTCGCGGCGGTCAGGGAGTCGTGTACGAAGCCGAGAGCCTGACAGACGGCGTACAACGGGCGGTGAAGGTGCTCGCGTGGGGCATGATGGCTTCCCGCACGCAGGTCCGCCGCTTTCGTCGTGAGATCGAAGTGCTCAAGGCACTGCGACATCCCAACATCGTTCGGATGGTGGAAGCGGGTTGGACCGCGGAGGGTATGCCCTTCCTTGCGATGGACCTGATCGCGGGCCAAAGTCTCGATCGGGCAGTTCCACGACCGGACACTGCTGAGGGGGTGCGACGTGCCGTGGAACTCGTCCGGCAGGTGGTCAGCGCGGTCGCGGCGGCGCACGATCAGGGGTTCTGTCATCGCGACCTGAAGCCGTCGAATATTCTCGTGGACGATCGGGGGCTTGTGACGGTGTTGGACTTTGGGCTGGTCGGGGCGTTCTCGCAATCGGCGTTCACGGCGACGCGCCTGACGCAGCACGCCGACTTCCTGGGCACCCTGCAATACGCGGCGCCGGAGCAACTGCTCGATCCGAGCGAGGATCGACTCGGTGCTCCTGCACCACCTGAAACAGCCGACGTGTACGCGGTTGGCATGAATCTGTATCGCCTGCTCACCGGTCGGTCGCGACCCATCGAGCTGTCGACGAATACGGCTGGTGGCCGATGGGTCGAGGCCTGGGCGAGGATGTTGTGGTTCTCGCCGCCCCCGCGCGCCTCGCGTCACAACCGGTTGGTTGATGACCGCCTCGACCGGATCATCATGCGTTGCCTCCAGGGTGATCCTCTGGCGCGGTACCGCGATGCGCGTGAGCTCGGCAGCGATCTCGATCAATGGCTGGAGGGCGAGCGCCCTTCCGGCGCTTCCAAGACGCGGCTGCACGCCACGAGCTGGACGCGCCGGCGACGTCTCGGCGGTCTCGGTGTTGCTGGCGTCGCGGTCGCATGCATCGGAGTAACGACGGGTCTTCTGTGGCCCGATGCCTCGGGTCTGCCTCCCACGCCAGCGCCGCCGCAGGCGAGCTTCGACCCCGGTGCGGCCCCCCATTCACACGATTGGTCGCCGGACGCTCTCTCTCTTGATCTGGAGCGAGCCCGTCGTCGCGCACTCGATGGGAACGCGTCGCTCGAACGCCAGATGCTCTGGGAGTGGTTCGATCACCTTCTCGATGAGACGCCGGATTTGCGCGATGTTGTTCTCCGAGCCGATGCGGAGGAGCTGTACGAGCTGCTTTCGAATCATGAAGGGCTTCATCGCGTGCTCTGGGCGTTGCGAACGCATTACGGCGAGCACCCGATCGCCTTTCGAAGCGAGCTCCCACAGGGTGTGCGAGGCACGCGCGCTCATGTGGATTGGACGAGGGATCGTGTCCTCGTCGGAGGTTGGCGTCCGTCGCCACACGCATCGGCGTCTGCCGGCCAGTCTCCCGTCGCAGAACCCTTTGTATTTGTCAGCCAGTCTTTGTACGCGGATGAAGCGACGGCTTCGAGTTGGGCGTGGCCGAGCGAGAACGTGGCGCCGAGCATCGTGCTGTGCGGCCATCCATCGGGCGGCTGGATCGTCATCGACGAACGCGGTGACGTGTGGCGTGTGATGGACGATCCCGACTGGTCGCGCGAGCTCATGTTCGCGACGGGGGTTGCCGGTGTCACTGCCGCCGCTGCGCATATGGATGGTGGTCGGCTTGTGCTGGGCGATGCGAACGGGGCGATCACGGTGTGGAGCTTCGCGGGCACGCGGGTTGGAGGGTGGTCACTGGAGCCGAGCGATGAGCGTTTTGTATCGCTCGCTTTCATCGGCGACGCCGATCACATCCTCGCTGGCGCGCACAGCGAGCCGCTCAACGTCTATCGGGCGGTCGACGGCGAACTGTCGTATCGACCGGACCCACCACTGCTCGTGCGCAGTGCGGTGACCGTCACCTCACCGCAGGGGGCGGTGATCCCCGGTCCGCCGGCCGAGGCGGTGGAGCGGTTACGCGGTATCGGCGCACGATCGGAAGTGATTCCCGGCGCGGCCGTGCTCTTTCCGGGCCAAGTCTCGCGGATCGGCCTTTCGCGTGACGGTGACATCGCCATGGTCGGAGGGTCGATGGGCGTTCTCGACATTTGGGCTCACGCCGATGAACGGATCGATCGCCGACCCGTGGCGGGACCGAGCGACGATTGGACGGTCGCGGCGATTGTGTCGGACGATGGCACGAACGCCTGGTCGATCGACGGGCGTTCGATCACGCGTTGGCGTCCACGTCTGGAGGACAGATTGGATCGCACCGCGCCATTGCAAGGGACGGTCGGCTCGTTCGTGTCCATCGATGGCGGGGAGACGCTTGTTTTTGCGCATCACGACGGCCATGTGACAGCAGTGGACAGCACAGATCTCGGAACAGTCTGGTCGTTGAAGCTCAGCGACCAGACGGTCGATGACATCCGGCTCTCGCCGTGTGGACGCTGGCTCGTGGTTGCCGGCCACTCGAGCATTGTTCATCTCCTGGACCTGAGCGAGAAGGATGGCGATGGGGTCCCATCGGTGAGACAGCTCGATGCACAGAGGACCTCGGTTGGCGGGATCGCCTTTGATGTCTCGGGGGATCGCATGGCGATGGTGGGTTCGGATGGCGTCGTTCAACT
>CAYTSW010000162.1:0-5916 GCA_964440605.1 uncultured Phycisphaeraceae bacterium
GCCGAGGATGCCGAGGATGCCGAGGATGCCGAGGATGCCGAGGATGCCGAGGATGTTGAAGATGTTACTGCCCACGACGTTGCCGACGGCGATGTCGCGCTGGCCCCGGAGGGCCGCGATGATGGAAGTGGCGACCTCGGGCAGCGAGGTGCCGGCGGCGACGATGGTCAGGCCGATGACGAGCTCGCTGACGCCGAGGGCGGTAGCGATGGAAACGGCGCCGGCGACGAGCCATCGCGCTCCGAAGACCGCGGCGACCAGGCCGGCGGCGATGAGGACGCACGCGAGCCACAAACGGGGCCTTCGAGCGGGTGTGTCGGGTCGCGTGGCGCGATTGGGCAGCGCCTGGGCATACTGCGCTTTCACCGCAGGCGTTTCCGCGCGTGTGCTTCGGATGGCGAAGACCGTGTAGGCGATGATGCCGAGAAAGAGCAGCGCGCCGTCGAGACGGTCGAGTGAGCCGTCGAGCAGGAGCAGCCACAGCGCGAGCACGCTGGCGATCATCAGAGGCACGTCGATGCGAACGAGCCTCTGGTGAACGACGAGCGGTCGGATGAGGGCGGCCAGACCGAGGATGAAAAGGATGTTGAAGGTGTTGCTGCCGATCGCGTTGCCGAGCGCGAGGTCGGGCTGGTCGTTGGCGACGGCGTCGAGGGAGACGGCGATCTCGGGGGAACTGGTTCCGAAGGCGACGATCGTGAGCCCGACGACGAGCGGCGAGACCTCCAGGCGCGTGGCGAGTGCGGAAGCGCCGCGGACGAGGATCTCGGCGCCGACGACGAGGCTCGTCAAGCCGCCGAGCAGGAGGAGCCAAGGTGTCACGGGCAGAGCCTTTCGTCGATCGAACGGGCGAGGGCAGACGATGGACGAGCGCTCTGACGCAACAGCGACGTGCCTCGGCCCGGCTTTGCGAGGCGGTGCGAGCGGATCAGTTGGCCGGGGCGGCACACACCCAGAAGTCGTTGAGCGGGTCGTGCTCGAGTTCGTGCATGGCGATGTCGCGGAAGCCGGCCTCTTCGAGCAGTTCGCGGCAGGCGGCGCGGCCCCAGGCGGCGCCGAGACCTTCGCCGCCCTGCGCAAGGGAGACGCTCATGCAGTGCATCAGGCTGATGGTGTAGATGAAGCTGCCGACGGGGTGGTCGAGGTTGCCGGCGTGGGGCGTCTCGGCCTTGATCTCCTGGCAGAGGTAGACCCCGCCGGGTCGGAGTGCTCGAGCGATGTTCGCCAGCACGCGGCGTGGGTGGGCCTGATCGTGGATGGCGTCGAAGGTGCAGACGAGGTCAAAGGCCTCGGGCACGGAGAAGTCGGTAGCGTCGCGGACTTCGAGATGCGTGTTGGTGAGGCCCAGCTCGTGCGCACGGCTCTGCGCCGACTCGGCGTGGTTGTGCAGCAGGTCGTATCCGGTGAAGCGGCTGTTGGGAAAGCGTTGGGCGAGATGGAGGAGGGCTTGGCCCTTGCCGCAGCCGACATCGAGGACGTCGATGCCTTCCTCGAGCCGATCGAGGAGACCGGGGCAGAGCGGGAGGATGTTCTCTTCGAAGGCCGCGACGACGCTTTGCCCGCTTTCCACGCCATCACGCCGGGAGAGTTCGCCAACTACTTCAGGTCGTGCGGTTACAGAACCTGAACGTTCAAGGTGCTCCACGCCGCTCCGGTTCCGAGTTCACGGGACCCGCGCCGTAGCGCGATTTTTACAAGCCGCACGCATCCACGGCGGAGTAGGCCTCGTAGCGGTCATCACATTCATGTCACTGCCGAAAGGAGGCATTCCATGCTCGGCAAATTTTCTCTGATTGGGGTCGGGATCTTTGGCTTCGGGTTGTTCCCGACCGAGACCATCGGCCAGGTTGATTCGCCCGAGATCGTGCTGGTGGAGTTCACCGGGACCGTCTCAAGCAAACCCATCGATGAGTTCGGAACGTTCGAGGACATCGAAGTAGGCGATTTAATTGAGGGGACGTTTCTCTACGACCCGTTCGATATCCTCACCAGCGCCCTGAGCCTGACGGTTAATGGCCGCACCTTCGCCGATGAAACCGCATTGAGCGTCGTGTTCGAGGACAAGCTGCGGTTTACCGGCACGCTGACGGACACTGCGGGCAATGAGTTCCCTTCGAGTTCATTCTGGATGTTCCTGAACTTCCCGGAGGGAACGGTCGGTCCGGAAGATGAGCCGACGTCTGAGGACTTCGTGCTCGAGAACCTCGGATTCACCGGGATCACAGTGCGCAAGGCCCTGCTGGGCATCCCGATCGCCGGAGTGGACGAGAATGGCGAGATCATCTTGGAGCCCGGCTATCAAGACGCCGACGGCAACTTCCTGACCGAGTCCGAGTTCGGGGTGTCCTTCGACACTTTCATCGTCACATCAATGCCGCCGGCAAGTCCCGATTGCGCGGCGATCGACTTCAACGGCGACGGCGTGATCGACGAGGCCGATCTCGACGCCGCGGAAGATGCGTTCAACGAGGCTTTCATCGAGGGTATCGTGCCCGAGTCGCTAGACTTCAATGGCGACGGCGCGCTCACCATGGAAGATGTCGAGATCATCGTCGATGACTTTTTCGAGGCCTGCGAGGGCGCTGTGGTTACCGACGTTGAGCCTACGCAGCGTATGATGCGCATGAGCTTTGTCATGAGTTCGATGGCACAGGCGATGCGAGCCCAGCCTGACGTAATCGTCCAGCGTGACCTGATCGTCGACGAGCGAAAGGCACCATCTCGCTCAAAGACCTCTTCGTCGGCCCCCGCAGATGCCAGTGCCGGCTCAGGCGCCGGCCGCTGAGTGTCCTTCCAACATTGCGTGAAGTAGATGGCAACCCCCGTCCTCCTGACGGGGGTTGCTTTGCGCACGCCAGAGCGTCTTGCGCGAACGAGTTTCCCAACCGCAACGACCCGATCCATCAGGCGGCGGCCGAGCACTTCGCCGGCACGGCTCGATGGCTGACGGACATGTCGCGTCAGGCCGGCGCCGCTGCCCCCGAAGCGCTCGCGACCGAGCTGCTGATCCTTGCCCAGGGTGCGCTGAGCCACCGGATGGTGACCGGCGACGACCACGCGGCGCGGGCGGCGGGGCGTGTGGCGCGGGCGTTGATCGACGCGGCGTTGAACTAAAAGTCGCGGCTTCGTCCCGATCGCTGAACCGCTGGCGTCCGTCACGCGCTGCATGGGCGACGTTCGGTTGGCTATTCCATGTGGTTGTTCCTGAGGAGGTGCGTGATGCGCATTGGGGCTGTTGCTGCGTTGTTCGCGGTTGCGATCGTGGGCGGTATGGGGCTGGGCGGGTGCTACTCGACGCCGCTGCCTTCGCAGGCCGCGGACCTGCGGGGCGTGCTGGATATGACCGAGACGCAGGAAGGGATGGCGGAGGAGTTCGCGCGTGCGCCGGCGGCCTCGTTCCCCGCGACGCTGGCGGTGCTACGCGTGCAGGCGGCCGATCGCTGGCACAAGGGCCCGGAGACGCTGCAGGTCGTGAGCCTGCGTGACGTGGAGTCGGAAGACGACCTGGCGCGGCTGGCGTCATTGCCCGAGGTCGGCGACGTTGTCGCGCTCAACGCGCTCGTTGCGGGCGACCTCGCGACGGAGCAGAGCGTGCGCGCGTCCGCGGCGCGGCTGCACGCCGACCTGCTCCTGCTCTACACCTTCGGCACGAAGAGCGAGGTCGACACGGTCGTGCCGGTGCTCGACGTGGTGACGCTGGGTCTCTTCCCCAGCGAGCACGCCGACGCCGTCAGCACCGCGAGCGCGGCTCTCGTCGACGTGCGCACGGGTTATGTCTATGGCCTCGCCGAGGCGACGGAAGAGACCGGCCAGCTCGCGAACTCGTGGACGCGTTTCGACGCGAGCGACCAGGCACGCGATCGGGCGGAACGTCGGGCGTTCGCCGCGCTGGTCGACGAAGTGGAGAGGATGTGGAGCCGCGTGATCGATACGCACGCGGCTCCAACGCCCTCCGTCGGCGGATGACGCTTGGGTCAGGTCATGCGTGGCGAGGTGTTCTGGAAGCCTTCGGTGGATTGCTCGCCTTCATCCTTCGTGCGGATCATAGCGACCCAGCCGAGCAGCACGCCGTAGACCGCCTTCGAGGTGATGTCGGCGATGATGAAGATGAACTGGCGTGCGACGCCCGAGCCGCTGGCGAGCCAGAGCTGGGGCAGGACGATGGCGACGGCGTACGCGGTCCAGCTGATGGCGGCAGCCAGAGGATGACGTTGAGCACCTTGCGGGCCTTGTCGCTCCCGCCCTTCTTGCCGCCGCCGATGGCCTTGAAGACGACGACGAGGATCCAGAGGTAGAAGGTCCAACTGATGCAGTACCAGACGCAGAAGGGCATGGAGCTGACCAAGCGGTTCACCCCGCGCTGGTCGATGCTCGTCAAAGGCGGCTTGTACGACGGCGACTCGGGCGGGCCGGACAGCGCGCGGGTGTGGGCGCAGACGACGGTGTCGTTCTGGGGCAGTGCCGCGGCGCGCGTCGGCGGCGATCAGCCGTCCTTCAACGTCGCCATGTCGATGACGAAGCGGTAGCGGACGTCGCTGCGTTTCATGCGTTCGTAGGCGTCGGCGATGGTGCGGATGTCGAGCATCTCGATGTCGCAGGCGATGCCGTGCTCGGCGCAGAAGTCGAGCATTTCCTGTGTCTCGGGCGTGCCGCCGATGACGGAGCCGAGGATGGCGCGACGGCCGAAGATGAGCTGCATGGCGTCGACGGGCGGCTGGAGGGGCGTGAGCTGCCCGACGAGGAGGTAGGTGCCGTCGACCGCGAGGCAGGCGACGTAGGGGTTGAGGTCGTGCTCGACGGGGACGGTGTCGAGGATGTAGTTCAGCGAACCGGCGGCCTGCTTCATCTGCGCCTGGTCGGTGCTGATGATGACGTGGTCAGCGCCGTTGCTTTTGCCCTCGTTGACCTTCTTCTCCGAGCGCGTGAAGAGCGTGACCTCGGCGCCCATCGCCTTGGCGAACTTGATGCCCATGTGCCCGAGCCCGCCCATGCCGACGACGCCCACGCGGTCGCCCGGCTTGACGCCGACGTGGCGCAGCGGGGAGTAGGTCGTGATGCCGGCGCACAGCAGCGGCGCGGCGGCGGCGGGGTCGAGCTTCTCGGGGATGCGAACGACGAAGCGCTCGCTGACGATAATGCGTTCGGAGTAGCCGCCGTAGGTCGGCAGACCGTCGTGCCGGTCGACGCCGTTGTAGGTGAAGGTCGCGCCCTCGTCGCAGTACTGCTCGAGCCCGCGCGAGCAGCTCGTGCACTGGCGGCAGGAGTCGACCATGCACCCGACGCCGACGAGGTCCCCCGGCTTGTAGCCCGTGACCTCGGCCCCGACGGCGGTGACGCGCCCGACGATCTCGTGACCCGGAACGACGGGGTAGGTGGTGAAGCCCCAGTCGTTGTCGACGAAGTGGATGTCGGTGTGGCAGATGCCGCAATAGAGGATGTCGATGGAGACGTCGTCCGGCCGCGGCTCGCGGGGTTCGTACTGCCAGGGGGCGGGCGTGTCGCCCTTCGACTGTGCGGCGTACGCGCGAATGGCGGTGGGCATCGGTGGAATCCTCTGCGATTGATCGGGAGCGCTCATCGGCGCCGGAGGCCGGAGGGCCCGCGATGGTAGCTGGGTGTGGGGGCCGGCCCGGGCCGTGAGCGGGGCCGGACCTGAGCGCGAGAGTTTGACGAGTCGAACTTTCGCGCTACCATCGACGCGGCTCGGTGGGTGTTTTGCCCGACGCCACCTTTGCATCGCCGGAGGCCCGATGATGATGCGTTGTCTGCTGTCTGTATGTGCGCTGCTTTCGTTCGGCCTGCTCGCCTCGTGCGGGGAGGGAGGGAGCGGTCCGTCGGCGCAGGGCGAGGGTCCGCCCACGCACATGTTGGTTGCCACCACGGGCATGGTGACGGATCTGGTCAAGAACATCGCGG
>CAYTSW010000163.1:0-5887 GCA_964440605.1 uncultured Phycisphaeraceae bacterium
CCAGCTGTCGGTGTAGTCCCAGACTTCGCCGTCGCCGTTCACGCCCGCGACGCCGAAGGTGTCGATAACCGAACCGCTCTCGTAGAGCAGCAGAGCATCGTCGCCGTTGATCGAAGCGGCACCGAAGCTGTCCTGATTGGCGGCGAAACCGAAGACGCTCTGGAAGGCGGCGTTGTCGGTGGTGACGTAGTAGAAGTCGCCGGCGTTGAGGGACACCGCGTCGAGGAACGACTCGGCAGCGCCGCCCGAGGGGTTGCCGTTGTTGGCCGACTCGATGCCGTAGATCGAGGCGTCGGCGATGAACGAGGTGGCGTAGAGCTCGATGGCTTTGGGCAGGCCGCCCGGAAGGTCGCCGTCGACGACACCCGTGATGATCAGGTTGGCGTTGGCGGCACCGGCGAGCGCGACGACAGCGCCAGCAGCAATGGCAGTCTTCATAACAGTTCTTCCCTTAAGTAAGTGTCCACCGAGGCGGACTGTCTCTCTCTCTGACAGATCGCGGCGAACCTACGCCGCGGGACGTGTTGCGCGGACAGTACACGCCCGACAACGATTCTCAAGCCCGTCGGGCCCCGCTTGCGCGCATCTGCAACCCTGCTTTACCAAACGTGAACATTCTGCACGGTCACCTGAGGGCAAACGAACCGAGGCCCGCACGGATGCGGGCCTCGGCGTCAATCTTGAGGATGTCATTGACAGCGTTGACAGGCAACGATGCCGCAGGTCACGCCCAGAATCAGGCGCGACGGCGACGCAGACCGGCGAAGCCGGCGAGGCCGAGGAGGGCGGCGGCGCCGGGGGTCGGCACGCCGGTGATGAGGATGTTGTCGAAGGCGGCGGCCTCGAAGGCGAAGTCGTCGACGTTCAGGCGGATCTCGAGGGTGTTGCCGCCGGCGGCGGAGAAGACGCCGGTGGTGAAGGTGTCGAGGGCACCCGACTGGAGGGTGGACTTGTCGACGAAGGTGTTGGGGTCGATCGTTCCGGTGTCGGCGTTGAGCTTGGTGAGGCCGAAGATCGAGGAGCCCTCGAGGATGCCGGCGGAGTTCGAATCGGTGTTGCCGCTGTCCATCGTGCGGGGGAGGAAGCTGCCGTCGTTGGTGGAGGGGTCGAAGTTCACCGAACCGAGGTTGTTGTTGTCGAGGATGATGTCGAAGCTGAAGCTCTGCGAGGTGAAGCCACCGAAGGAGGTGCCGTCGGCGCTGGCGCCGACGTCGACGGAGAACTGGAGGTCGGTGAACCCGGAGACGTCGAAGCTCCACGTGGTGGAGAGGGGCTGCTCGTCGCGGAGGTCGGAGAAGCCGAAGAAGCGGTTGTCGGCGTTGCTGTTCTGGCCGAAGACGCCCTCCGCATCGGCCGTGAAGGCGCCGCCGGGGGAGAAAGTACCGCCAGAAACGTCGACCACAGAGTCATCGGCGAGGCTGAAGGGCACGCCGGCGCCCTGGGGCCACGCGGCGATGGAGCCGACGCCGTAGGCGTCGCCGGGGCCGCCGTCGACGAACGTGGTCTGGCCGGAAACGCCGTTGAGGTTCAGGGCGCCGCCGTCGAAATCCTGACCGGCGACGGGGACCTGAGCGAACGCCGAACCGGCGAACGCAACGACAGCAAATGCAGAAATCTTCATTGGAATCTTCCCTTTCGAAAACTCTCTCTCAACGCGGGGCACTGCGCCCCGCGACGTGTGTCTGAAACAAGCTCTCACCCCGGGTCACCGGTCGCATCAGGGGAATCTCTCTCCTCCCGCTGATGCACCGATGCCCCGCCCGAGGGTCGAGCCGCCGCGAGAGTAGGTCCTCCGCCCGCGATCACGAGCCCGCGACACCCTTCTCAGCGCGATCTACACGCGATTTTGCGTTGCCTTAACCACACCCCTCAGGACGACCCGCCAGCGATGTCAAGCTGGGTAAGGCCGATCTGCACGCCCGCTCAAGCCAGCGGGTCGGGCCGGAACAGCCGCGTCCCCAGCGCCCACTGGCGCTCCGTGAAGTTGCCTCCCAGATCCGCGTTCGGGCCCTCGTCCGGGCGGGCGGCGTCCAGCGCGATCGCCGTCCGCGCATCCAAGTTGTCCAAGAGCGCCACCAGCACCGCCTCCGGCGTCGAGGGCACCTTCGCCGCCCCGTACTCCGGCTCGGTGTGGTGCGACAGGATGATGTGCTGGAGCACCGTCAGCGTCTTGGCCGGCAGGCGCACACCCTTGACCGCCATCAACTGCTGCGCCTTGTCGTGCAGCATGATCGCCCCCTCGACGATGTGCCCCACCAGCTCGCCGCGGTCCGTGTACGAGAACGCCCCGCTCCAGCTCAGCTCACGCGTCTTGCCCAAATCGTGCAGGAACAGCCCCGTCACCACGATGTCTCGGTTGATCTTCGGATACAGCGGGCAGATGACGTTCGCCAGGTTGCACAGTTGCAGCGTGTGCTCGAGCAGGCCGCCGATGAAGGCGTGGTGCATCTGCTTCGCCGCCGGCGCCGCGCAGAACGCCGCCATCAGGTCGGCGTCTTCCAAGTACAGCTCGACAAGCGCCTTGATCGCCGGGTGCTCGAGCGTGCCGAGCAGTGCGCGCAGCTCGTCGAACATCTCCGGGATGGGCCGGCTCGATGAAGGCAGCAACTCCGCCAAGTCCTCATCCGTCGGCTCGTATGGCTCGATCCGATCCACGATCAACTGGAGTTCACCCTGGTAGGGCTGCGTCTGGCCCTCGACGTACACGAACCCGTCCGTCGGCAGCCGCTTGAACGCCTCGGGGTCCATCTTCCACCGCCGCGCCGGGACCTGACCCGTCTTATCGCCCAGCAGGCACCGCAGGAACGGGTCGCCGTTCTTCGTCACGCCGAGCTGCGCGTTGGCGATGGAGAACGTGCCGCTGAACCGGGCGTTGAGCTGAAGCGTGGCGATGTACGAACGGGCGGGGGCCTGAGTCATGGGCGACCTCGTCGGATGGTGAGCGGGTGAACGCCCATCCTAGCCCGAGCCCACGCGCGGCTAAAGTCCACCCATGGCGGACGAACCACGACAAGGCGAGGGTCTCGAACGCCGGCCGCCCGCCGTCTCCGGACCCATCGTCGGCGCTGCCCCCGGCGGTCCGGGAGACGATCCCGATGCCCCCGAAGAGCGCTCCTTCCCCGACGTGGTCCTGGGCGGACCAGGCTTCATCGCCCTGCTCTTCGTCAGCCTCGGGCCTCGGTCATCGCTCGGCGAGGGCTTCGGCGGCCTGCTGATCATCCTCGGCGCGGCGGTCGTCGCCGCGATCTGCTTCGGCGTGCTCGCGAGCCGGTCGCGCACTCCCAACACCCGGACGATCTTCGCCCTGCTCGCCATGCTCGGCCCGTCGATGTTCGTCTTCTCCCTCATGGGGCGTCTCTGAGCGACGCGCGCACGGGATCAGCCGAGGAGCTGAAGCACGTTCTGCGGCGAGCTGTTGGCGATCGCCAGCGTCGAGATGCTGCTCGACTGAAGCGTCTGCGCCTGCGTCAGCCGCGAAGTCTCGCTCGCGAAGTCGGTATCGCGGATGGCGCTCTCGGCGGCCGTCGTGTTCTCGAACGCCACGCTCAGCGAGTTGATCGTCGCGCCGATGGTGTTCTTCTGGAAGGCCCCCAGCCGCCCACGCAGCCCGCTCAGCTCGCGGATCGATTTCTCGATGACCCGCTGCGCATCGTTCAGGTTGCCATCCACGACGTTGAGGTCGCGCCCCGAAGCGAGATCCTGCAAGTGGTAGATCGTCTCTGAGCCGGGCGCGAACGACGTCGTGCGTCCGATCGACCGCGCCGCGACATTCTGGATCCCCAGCGATACTTTGCCGCCCACGTCGACGCGCGAGGCGAGTTGGAAGTCGGCCCCGCCGCCGTCGATGGTGAACGCCTGGATCGCGCCCAGTCGCGCCGCGTTGGCCCCCGATCCTGCCGGGTCCCAACGCAGATCGATCTCGACATCGAGGAAGTCGGTCGAGATCTGGGCGACCGTCCCGCGCGTGGTCGCGCGGATGCCGTTGATCACCGCCTCCACGTCCTGCCCCTCGTCGGTCGTCGCGTTGTTGGCCCCCGCGAAGGTGAACGCCGGCGTGGCTTGCGAGCTGAGGGCGTCGCCTGGATCGAAGCGGTAGAGCCCGATGTTCCCCGCCGTACCAATCGACCCGTCGTCGACGACCGCGACCGAGACAAACTGCTCGGAGCCGAACTCCGTCGACTCCACGCGGATACCCGTGCCCGACACCACCGCCGAGACGCCCGTGACCGACGTGAAGCTGTTGATCGCGCCGACGATGCTCGCCAGTGACGTCCCCGAGGAGAAGCTCAGCTCGCGCGACCCGAGCGGGCCATCGAGCTCGAAGACGAACTGCTCGCTGCGCCCATCGTCGGCGCCCGCGCCGCCGAGGTTCAAATCCGCACCGCCGAAGGACAGGAAGAACCCCGCGGTCTGCGCCGAAGCGACGACGACCACGTCGACATCCCGCGTCTCGCCGAAGTCGAGCTTCGCGCCGCGGACCTGGAAGTCGTCCACGACCGCCGAGACGCGATCCGTCACGTAGTCGAGGTTCCCGTTGAGCAGCTTGATGCCCTGGAAGCTGGTCGCCGACGCCAAGCGATCGATCGTCTGGAGGATGGAGTCGATCTGGAGCTGATTGGCGTCCTTCTCTTCGCGTGAGAGCGCCGCTTCGTTGGCGGTCTGCGTCACGAGCCCCTGCAACTCGGTCAGCAGGTTGGACACCTCTTGCAGCCCGCCCTCGGCGATGTTGACGAGCTGGTCCGCCCGCTCGGCGTTCTTGATCGCGCTCTCGATGCCCCCGATCTCCGACCGCAGATTCTCCGACGCGATCAGCCCCGCAGGGTCGTCCTTGCCGCGGTTGATCCGCAGGCCCGTGGACAACCGCTCGAGCGACGTGTCGAGATTGACGCTGTTGCTCCGCAGGTTGCGCTGAGCGATCAGCGACGGGACGTTGGTGTTGATGCGTGTCATCGGGACGCTCCGGCGCGACCGCTACAGGCGGCACAACCGGAGCCATCGACCCAGACGGACCGAGGGATGAGCGCATCACCGCTCGAACGCCCGAGAATCACCACGCTCCAACCTCAAAACACCCCGGGCCGGGGAGAATCCCGGCCCGGGGCGCCTGTGCTCGATCGTCGGGCTCAGCCCGATCGGCCTTAGCCGAGGAGCTGGAGCGCGGACTGCGGCGTCGAGTTCGCGGTCGCCAGCGTGTTCTGCGCCGACGCCGAGAGGATCTGCGAGCGGGTCAGAGCCGCGGTCTCCGAGGCGAAGTCCACGTCGCGGATCGTCGACTCGGCGGCCGCCGT
Source organism: uncultured Phycisphaeraceae bacterium (assembly GCA_964440605.1). Classification (GTDB taxonomy): domain Bacteria; phylum Planctomycetota; class Phycisphaerae; order Phycisphaerales; family UBA1924; genus CAYTSW01. Next base: position 5,289 of record CAYTSW010000163.1, read on the forward strand.
GTTCTCCAGCGACACACCCAGCGAGCGGATCGTCGCGCCGATGGTGTTCTGCTGGAAGGCGCCCAGGCGGCCCCGCAGCGAGGACACTTCCCGGATCGACTTCTCGAGCACGAACTGCGCGGAGTTCAGGTCACCGTCCACCACGTTCAGGCCCGCACCCGAACGCAGGTCGGAGAGGTTGAACGTACGCTCGACATCGGCGCCGAGCGGGTCATCGGGGTCGTTCACATCACGGGTCTGGACGCCCAGCTCGCGGGTAGCGACGTTGGAGATGCCGATGCCGACCTGTCCCGAGATGTCCACACGCCCGGCGAGCTGGAAGTCGGCGCCGCCGCCGGTGATGGTGAAGGCGTCGATGCTGCCCAGGATCGCCGCGTTGGCCGAGCCCAGCGTCGTGTCGTAGTCGAGGTCGATCTCGACATCGAGGAAGTCGGTGTTGATGCGCGCCGTCGTGCCGCGCGTCGTCGCCTGGATGCCGTTGATGAACGCCTCCACGTCCTGGCCCTGGTCGGTCAGCCCGTTCTGAGCCGCGGCAGCGGTGAAAGCGGTCGCCGCCGAGGTGTCGGCCACGTCGGTATCGCCGGCCGAGAGGTTGTAGA
>CAYTSW010000164.1:0-5879 GCA_964440605.1 uncultured Phycisphaeraceae bacterium
TGCCTCGGCCACATCATCTCCGCTGGAACCGGATCGCGCAAGGTGCTCTAGCCGGCGCCGAAGATCGACCGGATGCCCATGACGAGCCGTTCCATGGTGCCCGGGCTTTGGGAGCCCACGCGCAGGTCGACGGGTGAGTCGCCTTGCTCGAAGAGCTTGCCTTCGGAAGCGGCCCGACGGTCCTGCTTCAAGCCGGTGTCGGGCAACTGACCGGCCGTTGCCGACCACGTGGGCGTGCGATCTTCATCCGCTTCGATGCTCGGTCCGGCTCCTTCGATGCGAATGACTCCGAGAAGGCCACCGGAAGCTACACGGCCGGCGTTGTCGAAGACCTGGTTCTCCGCGAGTCGGACCGCGTACGTGCCCTCGGTCAGAGCGGTGGCGAGCGTGTATCGAACGACGAACCCGCCGTTGGACCCCGCCCCGGAGACTATTTGGGCGTCGATGACGGTAACGCCATCGATGAGAATGTCATTGGTGTCGAACGAGGTCAGGTCAACGCCCGCGCCGCGTCGATCGGTGAAGACGACGTCGATGGACGACACGCCGGGTTGGGAGGTGGTTCCGGGAGCAGGCGAAGCGAGCGAAGCAAGCACAGGCGAGCGGTCGTAGGTGAATGAGACGTTGGCGTCAGGCCCAACGTCGACCCCCGCCGAGGACTCGACAGCGCCCGCGAGTTGGACGTTGTAGGAGCCCTCCACGGGCAGCGTCGCCAGCGTGATGGTGAGCGTATCGGAGCCGAAGCCTTCGACGACGATCGCGTCATCCGGCAGACGCCCTTCTGGCCCGAAGACCTCGATGATGTCTTCGCCGGCCACGACGACCTGCGAGAACCGGATGGTGAGGATTGGCGAGTCGTCTTCGGTGACCGAGCCATCGACTTCCGAGGCGCCCGAGACGGTAAAGCTCTGGACCGCGGGGGACTGCGTTTCCTGGCCGATGACACCGACGAGGCTCGGCGGGAGCGCGTTGCCGGCCCGGTCGAACAACGTCCGGGCCGTCCGCAACTCGACGATCTGCTGCTCGGGGAGTGTGCCGTTGAGGACGATGCGGTAGACATCATCTCCACGGAAGAGGACGCGATCGATCGCCGGGAGGGCGAAGCCTCGCGAGGGGAGTGCCTGCGAGGCGATGGTGAAGAGCGAGGCGTTCACATCGGCGGCGTTCACGCCGGAGATGCCGCCGTCGATCCGAACATCGATGAAGTCGCCACGGTCGGTCGAGCCGGTTCGGGTGATCTCGAGTGTTGCGGCGGAGCGATCGACGGTGAGCGAGAACGAAAGAGGCTCGCTGAGAAGATCGCTGCCCCAGACGTTCGCGGCTCCGCCGATGTTGACGGTGTACTCGCCCTCCAGCATCGCTTCGGACAGGCTGATGACCGGCGTGGTCGTGCCGTTCTCGAACAGGCCGAACTCGACCGTCTCGCCGTCCGGACCGATGACGGTGACATCGGAGCGGCTGATGGTGGCGGCGGTATTGAACTCGAGTTCCAGCACCGGACGCTGGTTATTGGTGACGAATCCGGTGTCGCCGTCGAGATTGGCGGAGATGAACCCGAGGGTCTGATTGGTGTTCGTGAACGTGCCGACGAGTCCGCCAGCGATACGGTTGCCCGCTACATCCGAGATGGTGTTGGGAGTGACGCGGACTTCGATCGCGTCGGCGAAGGGCAGCACGCCTTCGAAGAAGACCCTGTACACGCCCCCACCGAGGTTGATCGGTTCCTCGGTGACCTGCACGCCCGAGATCGAGAAGGCTCCCGCGGTGACCGAGGAGGGGTCGACCTGTGAGTCGTCGTCGAGTCGGATGTCGATGAAGTTCCCGGTCACCGAAGCGAGAGCGCCGTTGCCCGGGCTCTCAAGGGTGACGACCGGAGCGCGAGTATCGACGATGAAGGAGATGAAGGTATAGGGCAGCGGTCCGCCGGTATCGAGCGGGTTGCCGAACGGGTCAGTGATGGCGCTGGAGAGCGCAACGGTGTATTCGCCTTCGGGGATGTCGCTACGTAAGGCACTGGCCAGGTTGAGCGAGAGCGTGTCGGATCCGAAGCCGGAGACGGTCACACCGCTGAGCGTATCCCCGTTGGGCGCGGTGACGCTGACCATGGAGGCATCACCGATGATGGTCTCGGAGAATCGCAGGTCGAGGTTGGAGATGGCCTGGGGCTCGACGATGAGCTCACCGGTGGTACCGATCGACGCGTCGGCGATCGTCAGTTCGGAGACCGGCGCCTGCACGTCGAGTGCGGTGAAGTTGAACGGCGTGCCGTCGAGGTTGTCGAGATCGACCGACTGAGCACCTTCGAGCGAGATGATGCCGCCGGGGCCGGTCACGAGCACATCGGCAAGACCCGAACCGGCGACGCCTCCGATGGTGTAGGAGCCGTCGCTCTGGACGGCGGAGAAGGGATCGGCGTCGCTGAGCACGCCGTCGCCATCGATGTCGACAAAGACGCTGATGTCCTGGAAGACGCTGGCGGTGACTGCACCGACGGTGCCGACGGTGCCGCCGACCGTTCCGAACGAGCGAGCGACGTTGATGGTCATGGTGTCGGAGCGACCGCGGTGGTCGTAGTCGATCCGCGTCGAGAGATCGGGCCCGTCGAAGGCCTCGAGGGTGAAGGTGAGGTTGGGTCGCTGTGACGAGAAATCGAGGTCGACGGTGTAGCCAGCCACTCGGCCGTTGTTGCGCAGACCGGTGCCCGCGATGGTGGAGCCATCGTCAGAGATGCCGACCGCCGAGAAGAACTCGGAGAATCCGGTGTTTACGCCGAGGGTGTTCGTGATGTAGTCGTGGAGTGAGACGACGCCAGTCTCACGCGTCCAAAGGACCGCATCGGAGCCCACGCCGGCGAGATCGCGTGCCGTTCCGACGACGACTTCGCCGTTCTCGGACACATCCGCGTTCATGAATACGCTGGAGAATCCACCGTTGATGTCGTATGTCCCGAGTGAGATCGCTCGTTGAGAGTTGGCGACGCGATCGAGCGTGGTGATGAAGAGGCTGTTTTCCTGCGAGGTGTTCTCGTACGCACCGACGATGAAGTCGCCCTCGATATCAAAGGCTTCGGAGAACAGGCGGAAGTTGTCGTCGTCCGGCATGCGGATCGTGAACCCGTTGTTGTACGGACCGCTCGGGTTCGTGACGAACTGATCGTTGACGTCGCCGAAGGAGACGAATGCCTGGAACTCGCCGCCGGATCCTTCCACCAGGAAGCTACCGACCGTGGCGTATGCGTCATCGACGATAAACTCGCCTGCCTGCACGACGGTCTGGAAATCGATGGGCTCGTCCGAGACGGCGTTGGCACGCGAGCCGAAGCCGATCGAGCTTCCACCTGGCAAGCCGACGGGCGTTCCGAAGATCGTTCCGAAGTCGAAGCCCTGCCAGAGCGTTGCGGCTCCGAAAGAACCACTGCCGTTGACATAGCCTGCTGCGGCGTTCCCGTCGCCCGAGATGTCGAGGCCGTACACATCGCCGATGTCGGTGTGATCGAGCACGAACTGGCTGGTATCGCTTGGTGTCAAGTCGGCGTCTGTGATCCACGCGTACGCGCCAGCTTGCGAAACTTCTGAGGCGAGGATGTCGTTTCCGGCATCGTCCACCGCGACGACCTGACCGAGCGTGAGCGGCACCCCGCCGATCGTGATGATGCTTTCGGTCGGGAACTGAGTCAGCGCGTTGGTCTGCGGATCCCACACGAAGTTCGCGGTGAAGTTGCCATTCACCACGGAGTACCCGGCCACGCTGTCGCCGTCAGAAGAGATGTCCACGACCCTCGAGCCCAGACCCGGACCGTCGAACTCTGGAGCGACAGTTCGTACAACTGCGTTATTGATGGTCGGGATGGCGGCGAGCGTCACCTCGGTACCGGGCGTGAAGTCGCCAGAGACGACGACGTAGCCGTTGCCGGGCGCGTCGGACAAGTTGAGTCGGTAGTGGGTGTTGGGGTCGGCGTTGAGTGCTTCGGGCACCGTGAAGGTGGCGGACAGGCCGTCCCAGGTCACGTTCAGCGCGTCGTTCTGGAAGGTGGGTCCTGAGGGGTTGAGGTCGAACAGGATCGAAGTCCCGGCGTTGTTCAGGAACGTGCGATCGCCACCGGAGTAGAAGGACTCGGGCAGAGGCGTGTTGAAGAGCGCGATGCGTGAGGGCGCGTCGCCGTTGCCGATGCCGCTCGGGACGAGGCTTCGAAGCACGGATGTGTCGAATGGATCGAACTGGAGGGTCGAGTCGGCGCCGTCGTTGAACAGAAGGAGCGTGTTCGTCTCGTCGATGGGATCGAGCGGACGCAGGGCCGAGAGGTCGAGGAAGTCGAGCGTAACTTCAGGGACATTGACGAACGTTGCGGGGTCGAAACCGAAGATGTCCAGCGGGTTGAGCGAAGGATCGCCGAAGGTATCGCCGAGCTTGCGGATCACGCGTTCGAGGATGGCGGGATCGGTGTAGCCGGAGCCCGCCATGACGAGAGACTGGAGGTTCGGGAGTCCGGCGGCGCGTCCGAACGGATCATCGTCGACCCACACGCTGCTCGGCACGAACGCCACCGCATCATTATCGAAGACGACGTTGGCGGGGTCGAGGAACCCGAGGATGTCGTCGAGATTCTCGGTGCGACCGATGGCAAGGTGTTCGATGGTCGGGGAGAGGTTGACGAGTTCCTCGACGTTCGTGAACTCGTCGAAGGCCCCGGAGAGCGTCAGGGATCGCAGGTTGACGAGCAGTTCGACGGGCAGACCATCGAGAGCATCGGAGTCGCTGAACCCGTTGCCGTCGAAGTTCGTCGCGCGGCTGGCGTCGAGCGACAGCAGCTGCGTAAGTTCGGTTTCGAGGAGGTAATCGGTGGGTGAGAACGCGAACGTGGGCGAGCGGAGGTGATCGCTCAGCGAGATGTCGATATCCTGGAGCAGCTCGATGAAGAAGTCTTCGTCGATGGATCCGCCGCCGGACGGGAAGTCTTCGAACAAGTCGTCACTGAAGGCGAAGTAGCCGGGGTTGAGTGCGGGCGGGAGCTTGATGTCATCCGATCCCGCAAGGGCGCGGCCGGCGTCGGTGTCGCTTCCCCCGATGTCGCCCGTTTCCTCACCGACGATGAAGTTGGGCAGATCGTCGAAGTCGCCGTAGAAAGTGTCGGCTCCTGCGCCGCCAACGAACTGGTCGATGCCGAACATGCCAACGAGGACGTCGTTGCCGGCTTCGCCGAAGAGGCGGTCGTCGTACGTGCCGGGATGGACCGCTCCGGGTTTCGGAGCGTTGGTGCTGATCTCGAAGGAGAGTGTTTCGCCCGGCGCGAGGTCGACGTTGGGGCGGAGCCTCATGAGGTAGTCGCCGGCCTCCATGTAGCGCATGTCGGTCACGGAGCGGCCGCTGGAGATGAGGTCGCCGGTCCGGGCGTCGTAGATGTCGGCGACGGCGCCGGGTCGGAGGGTTTTGACAGTCAACGCGCTGGCGAGGGTACCGGGTCGGGCGTCCTGGTTCGGCGACAAGAACTCGACCGGGAAGTTGCCGGATTGCGCTTCGAGCCGGAGTTGGAGGGTGGAGAGTCCGCCCGGGTAGGCGTCACCGAACTGGAACAACTGGTAGTTGCCCGTGTAGTCGGTCATGCCGCGGATGATCTGCGTCAGATCGACGGTCACTTCGCTGGGTGAACCGAAGGAGAATGGGATCTGCACGGTGCCGACCAGAATGCCGCCACCCAGCGGGGTTGCGCCGGCGATGGCCTCGGCATCCGCCATGTCGTAGAACGGCGCGTCGATGAGGTTGGCATAGATGTTGACAGTTTCCGCGCCGAGCCCGCGCGGTGCACCGCGGAGGCTGAGCGGGCGACCGCGGAGCGAAAGCGTTGCCTCGGTGACGAAGCCGGGCTCGCCGATGACGCTTGA
>CAYTSW010000165.1:0-5776 GCA_964440605.1 uncultured Phycisphaeraceae bacterium
CCACGCGTCGTAATGGCCCTGCATGACGTGGCAGTTCGCGCACGAGGCGGGGTCGTTCTTGAGGTACGCCGTGCCGTCGCCGTAGCCAAAGGTGAACGCCCCAAGCCCGCCAAGCGCGCCGAAGACGACGGCAAGGCCGACCAGCAAGACGCGTCGCCGGCGAGGCGTGCGGGTCTCATCACCAAGCGACGCGGCACCCTCCTCGCGGTCGAGTGCGGACGTCTCATGATCGGGCGGGTTCATGCCTTTAGACTACGTGCGCCAAGCAATAGCGCTAGGGGGACACCCTGTCGGCGTGCACTTCCGCCGGCAAATGACCCGAAGTGGGGGTGGCTCGCTAAACGCGATTTCACGCGCGGTTCACGCGGCGAGCCGGTTGATGCGCGCCCACCGTGCGACGGCCTCCACGAGCACACGTCGATCGATCGGTTTGGCGAGGTAGTCGTCGCACCCGGCTTCGATGCACCGCTCGCGGTCGCCGTCCATCGCGTGGGCGGTCAGGGCGATGATGGGCGTGCTCCACCCCGCACTGCGCAGGAGCCGCGTCGCGTCGTACCCGTCCATCTCGGGCATCTGCATGTCCATCAGGATCACGTCGAACGCCCCACCGTCCCCACTCCGCCGACGCGCGACGTCCACCGCCTGTCTGCCGTTCTCGGCAATACTCGTTGTCGCGCCGGCCTTCTCGAGGTGGAACCTGATAAGGCGTTGGTTGTCCGGGCCATCCTCGGCGATCAGCACCCGCAGACCCGAGAGCGGCTTGCCGACACTCGCCGAAGCCGTCGCCTCCTTGTTGGCTGCCAACGTGTCGCCCACCAGCACGATCGCCGAGTCGGGCTCGATCATCGCCACGCCTTCGAGCGATCCGGTGTCCAACGACACGGTGAAGACACTCCCGCGGTCGGCCTCCGTCTCGATCTCCAGCGAGCCGCCAAGCATGCGGGCCAGAGCGTTAGAGATGCGCAATCCCAACCCCGTGCCCCCAAAGCGTCGCGTCATCGAATCATCAGCCTGCGTGAACGCCTCGAACCGGCGCAAGCGCTCGGCCTGCTCGGGCTTCATGCCGATCCCCGTGTCTTCTACGGAGAGTCGCAGTGTCTGCTCATCCGGGTCACAAGAGACCCACACGGTCACGGCGCCCATCTCCGTGAACTTGATGGCGTTGCCGAGCAGATTCAGAACGATCTGGCGCAAACGCGTGGGATCGCTCGTGATGAACTCGGGGATGGCGGTGGTGTACCGCACACGCAGGTCCAGGCCCGCATCGACGGCGCGAACACGCATCAGCGCCGCCGACTCCTCGACGATCTGCATGGGCGACATGCTCAGCCGCTCGATGGTCACCTTGCCCGACTCGATCTTGGACATGTCGAGCACGTCGTTGATGATCGTGAGCAGGTGTCGCGCGTTGCCGCGGATGGTGCGGACGGCGTCCTGTCGGCGCTCGTCGTCGCGGGCGATCTCCTCCTCGTTGGCGAGCAGGTCCGCGAAGCCCAGGATCGCCGTCATGGGCGTGCGGATCTCGTGGCTCATGTTGGCGAGGAACGCGCTCTTGGCCAGGTTCGCCGCTTCGGCGCGCTGGCGCGCCTCTTCCAGCGTGTGCTCGTGTTCAATGCGCTCGTTGATGACCTCGGTGAACATCACGAGCCCGCCGATGTCGCCCGATCCCGTGCGCCACGGGCGCACCTCCCAACGCACCCAGCAGAGCGATCCGTCCTCGAGTTCGAAGCTGTCCCGAGGCTCGGCGAGCACTTCCCCGGCCAGCACACGCTGATGGATGCGCTTCCATCGCTCCGGCGCCGTCGGGAACACGTCGTAGTGGCAACGCCCCGTCAGGTCTTCGCCGTGAAACCCGTACTGTTCGTACCACCCCCGGCTCGCGACGAGGTAGCGCATCTCACGATCGAACATGGCCACCGCGGCGGGGGTGTGCTCGATGAACAGGCGCAAGCGTTCCTCCAGCACGAAGAACTCGCGCTCGGCGGCGATCTGCGATGAGATGTCACGGACGATCGAGACGAAGAGCCCGCGCCCGCCGAGTTCTTCGATGAACTGCACCGTCGCCTCGACAGGCAGGTGCGAGCCGTCGCGACGGATGTGCTCGGCCCGCAGCGTGACGGCGGAACCGGGCTCGTTCACCAGCGGCTGGAAGAAGGAGCGGAAGGAGTCCTCATCGAAGCCGGTGACGATCGAAGGGGGCGACATCTCCAGCAACTCCTCACGCGTGTACCCGAGCTGCTCCGCCGCCGATCGGTTGACGTACCGGAAACGCAGCGTGTCACGCTCGACGAGGAAGATCGCGTCCCGGGCCACGTCGAGCGCCGCGGTCACCTCCCGCAGCGAGAGCTCATGCTCGACTTGCTCGGTCACATCGAGCATCGTGCCGTAGAGGCCGATGATCGTGCCGCATCGATCCCTGCGGACGCGCCCTTCGATGCGGACGAAGCGCGCCGGGCACACGCCGGGCCGCGTCGCCAGTTCGAGCGGCTCGCACGTCCCGTGCTCGCGCAGCGTCCGATGCATCTGCTCGAACTTGAGGCCGCTCTCTTCGCCGAAGTGCCACAGCACCTCGTCGAAGGTGGGCGGGCCGAGTTCAGGGTCGCGGCCCATCAGCTCGTACATGAGTTCCGACCACTCGATCTCGTCGGTCCGCAGGTCGTGCGACCAGCCCCCGAGCCGGCCAACCCGCTGGGCCTCCGTGAGCGCTTCGTTGAAGCGCGTCTCCGCGGTGATATCCCAGTTCGCGCCGACGACACGCAGCGGCCTTCCTGTTTCGTCGCGAACAAGCGTGGCCCGCGCGCGGATGTGCCGCTCATCACCCTGGGAGGTGATGATCCGGAATCGGGTGTCGAAGGGCGGGCCGCCGTCGATCGCGTCGCCCATCGCTCCCGCCGCCCGCTCGGCATCATCCGGGTGAAGCAGGCCTCGCCAGAGCTCATAGCAGGGCTCGCATGAGAAGGGCTCGAGACCGTACAGCTCGAACATCGTCTCGTCCCACACCACGCCCTGCGTCGCGAGGTCGTAGTCCCAGATGCCGATGCCGGCCCCCTTCGTCGCGACTTCGAGGCGCTCGAGCAGACGGTTCACCTGCTCACGGGCTTCGCGCTCCGCCTCACGAGACGCGCGGAGCCGCGCGGTATCGCGGTCGCGCACGACGGCACCGGCGATCGACTCCCCGACGGCGCCGAACGCGTCCCAGTGCGCACGTGTGAGCGAGTGATCCTTGTCGACCACGAACATCACCCGCCCGACCAGGAAGCCGTTGGCGGCCAGCGGCTCGAGGTGCGTCGCCGCCCGCGCGGCCTCTTCCTCGGTCGCGGGCCACGCGGCGTCGCCCACCGCTGCGGCCGGGCCGCGCGGCTGGTCTTCGAAGTAGATGGCCGCCGACACGCCCTCGCCGCCGATCAGCGCGGTCATCTCGCGCAGTGCATCGGCGACGCGGTCGTTCAGTGCTCTTTCCTCGCCCAGCAGCGTCGCGGCCCGGACGCGCGCTTCGGCGCCCTCCGCTCGTAGTCGCGCCTCCTGCTCCGCAAGGACGATGCGCGTCACGTCGCGCTTCGCGACGATCGCCCCAACGTGCCCGGACTCGCCCAGCGGAAGGGGCGACGCGGTGGTCTCGAACCAACGGGTCTCATCCATCTCGACACGGGAGATGCAGATGCGCCCGCTCCAGCGATCACCACACGCGACCGCGTCACGCAGCGACGCGGCGATGCGATTGTCGATCCACTCTTTGCGGAAGAGGATCGACAACTCGCCCACCTCGAGGTCGTACCCCAACTCCGCATCCAACCGACGGGCGGCTTCGTTGGCGTACTGCACAACCCCACTGTCGTTGATGACGACGATCGGCTCCCCACACCGCTCGAGCGCGGTAGAGAGCATCGAGCGTTCCTCGAGCGATGCGGCGATCGTGGCCTCACGCTCGACGCGCTCGCTCACGTCCCGGCCGCAGGCGTACATCAAACCCCCCTGCATGCGTGCCCGCCACTCGATGAATCGGTACGAGTCCGAGGCGGTGCGGTAGCGGTTCTGGAAGCCCCGGATCTCCTCGCCTCGCTCGAGCGCCTCCATCGCCCCCACAGTGGCTTCGAGATCGTCCGGATGGACGAAATCAAGAAACACGCGTCCCACGAGCTCTCCGACGGGCGCGCCCACCAAATCGCTCCAGGCGCCGCTGAGCTTGAGCATCCGGCCCGCCCCGTCGGCGACGATCAGGAGCTCCGGTGTCGTCGTAAAGAAGGTGTCGAGCTCGGTAGCCGCCAACACCAACTTCACACGCTGGCGGTGCAGGAGCACGACCGCCCCGAAGAGAGCCGCCGCCGTCAGCACGAACGCGATGGTGACCGCCGCGGGCCACCCGAGCCCATCGCGACCCAGCCGCCAGGCGTCGAGCATTCCAACCGCGAGGACGGCGCACACGCACGCCGTGCCCGCGATGGCGCGTCCGCGGCCTGCCAATCCTTTGTTTCGCAAGCGCGTGAGTCGATGGATCAAGGCCGGGCCTCGCCTCCTCGCCGTGTCTGTTCGCAACCGTCGATCGTGCGCACATCGCGCACACGACCGCCTATCGGCAGGGTCACAAGGGCTCTCCGGTCCTTTGCGCATGGCGGAGCGATTCGGGAAGCCTGTCACCCGCTATCACAGCCCAGCCCGCGGGTCAGCACGCGCGCCATGACAGACCGGACGCCGCCCAGTTGAGGCGGCGTCCGGTCGATGGTTGCCCGCTCAGGCCGTGGAGCACGAGAGCGGGGCGGTGAGTTGTACAGGTCCGAGAGCGGTTACCGCTGGGCCACGGGCGTGTCGCCCTCATCCGAAGCCGACGGTTGACGTGTGTCGTTATCGGGCTCGATGAGGATCACATCATCCTCGACCTCGAAGTCGCGAGCCGTCTCCAGCGTCTGGTCGTACAGCTCCTTGGCCGAGAGCTCCGAGCGGAGCATGACGGCGGCGCGGTCCTCGTAGTTCGTCTCACGGACGCGGCTGGTCGCGTGCTCCAGACGCGCCCGCTGCTCGGCCTGCATCTGGTCCATGCGAGCCAGCAGGCTGTCAAGATTGCCCGCGTCATAACGCTGCTCGTCCTCGATCACACGCTTGCGGTCCTCGACCATCTCAACGAGGCGCTCCTGACGCTCGTACAGGTCGATCTCACTCTCGAGCTTCCAGAGCTGGCTCTGGAACTGCGCATGCTCGGCTTCGAGCTCGTCGATCAGCTCGACCAGCACCGACTCCTGCTGACGAAGCGAGTCGAGCCCCTGCTCGGCGTGAGCCGCACGGCCCTTGTACGTGTCCACCGTCCGCGCGATCTGCGTCGCCTTGCTGTACGCCTGATCCAGCGGCAGGCAGTGCTGGTCGTGCGTGATGCGGATCACGGCACTGGGTTGATCCGTACGGACTTCCTCAGCCTTGGCCAAGGCGTCCTGCAGGATCTCAAGGTCCGCCGAGGCGAGCTCGACGACACGCGACGCCACGGCGAACTCACGCTCATACGATGTGATCTCCGAACGCAGGTCGGCCAGCTCGTTCTGATACGCGCCGATCCGCTCGGGATAGCCGGCGGCCAGCTTCTTGAGCTGCTGACGCATCGCGACGGGATCGTCGATCTGCTGATCGATCTGCGCGTTGATCGACTGGCGGGCCTGCGTCGCAAGAGCGCCGATACGGTCGGGTCCGGCCACGAGCACCGCGGCGCCCGCCGCCAATCCACCAATCACCAGCAATCGGGTCGCTGATTTGAAGAGGCACATGGTCGGGTCCTTTCCAGAAGGGTCGTCTG
>CAYTSW010000166.1:0-5741 GCA_964440605.1 uncultured Phycisphaeraceae bacterium
AGCACCGGGCGCAAGCCCCGTGGAGATGGCCTGGGGTTGTGCTGAGTGATCGTGCGACTTGCGAGGGGGCGGGTCGGCCTTCGGCCGAAGACGGGCTGGAAGCCCGTCCCACCAAAGGCAGAAGACGGGTAGGTTGTTCGCCATGGGCGTGCTTTGGCTGGTCGTGCTGGTAGGCCTTGCGCTGGTCGCGGCGTACCTGTTCTACAGCCGCTGGTTGAGCCGGCGTGTGTTCGAACTGTCCGACGACGTGCGCACGCCGGCGGTGGAACTCGCGGACGATGCGGATTACGTGCCGACGAAGAAGTCGATCGTCTTCGGGCATCACTTCACGTCGATCGCGGGGACGGGGCCGATCGTGGGGCCGGCGATCGCGGTGATGTGGGGGTGGCTGCCGGCGCTGTTGTGGGTGGTGGTCGGGTGCATCTTCATCGGCGCGGTGCACGACCTCGGGTCGCTGGTGGTGTCGCTGCGGAACCGGGGGCGGAGCGTGGGGGACATCGCGGGGATGCTGCTCGGCCCGCGGGCGCGGCTGCTTTTTCTGTGCATCCTCATCGTCGCGCTGTGGATCGTGCTGGCGATCTTCGGGCTGGTGATCGCGGGCGTGCTCAAGGCGTACCCGCAGGCGATCACGCCCGTGCTGCTCCAGATCCCGTTGGCCGTCGTGATCGGCGTGTGGTTCCACCGCAAGGGTCGCGGCATCGCGCTGCCGTCGGTTGTCGTGCTGGTGCTGATGTACCTCAGCGTGATCTTCGGCGACGTCGGCGTGCTGCACAAACTCAACGTGTGGCTGGCGTCGCGCCCGACGGGCGAGTGGGTGATCGGGCTGTTGGCGTACTGCTACGTCGCGAGCGTGTTGCCGGTGTGGGCGTTGTTGCAGCCGCGGGATTACGTGAACGCGTTGCAGCTCATCACGACGCTCGGGCTGATCGTCGCGGGGCTGGTCGCGACGGCGGTGCTGGGCGGGGCGGTGTCGTTCGACGGCGAGGTGGTGCGGAGCGAGTTGCGGCTGGTGGCGCCGGTGGTGGACTGGCAGCCGATGGGTGCGCCGCCGCTGCTGCCGGTGCTGTTCATCACGGTGGCGTGCGGGGCGTGCTCGGGGTTCCACTGCCTGGTGGGTTCGGGGACGACGGCGAAGCAGCTCGCGAAGGAGACGCACGCGCGGGCGGTGGGGTACGGGGCGATGCTGACGGAGGGGTTTCTGGCGATTCTGGTGATCGTGGCGTGCGCGGCGGGGATCGGGCTGGGAATCAGCAAGGCGGGCGAGCTTCCTGAGTCGGTTCGCGAAGCGTTTCTGGTGACTACTGCGCCGCTTAAGGAAGGTGAGGCTTTGCCGGGGGTGTGGCGTGAAGTGGAAGGCGGGAGGGTGCGTGTGCATCCTGACGAACCAGCCGACATCAACCCGTTCGTGGCTCAGTTGGATTACACAGGCGCGCCGGCTTTTGAAGCGCGCTACTTCTCTTGGCAGTCAGCCGGTTCGCTGGCTGCCAAGGTGCGAGCGTTCGTAGACGGCGCCGCCAACATGGTGTCGCGCCTCGGTGTCCCCTTCGAGGTCGCAATCGCGCTGCTGGCGGTGATGGTCGCTTCCTTCGCCGCGACGACGCTGGACACGACGTGCCGGCTGCAGCGGTATGTCGCGCAGGAGTTGAGCTCGACGTTCCTGCCGCGACGCAAGGCCGGGACGTGCGCGCGATGCGGCTACGACAAGGGCGACCTGGCGGTCTGCCCGGAGTGCGGCGGGGACGAGGTCGCATCGCACGACGACCTCAAGGTGCGTCGGCGGGCGGTGGCGTGGTGGAACCCCTTCCGCTGGCTCGCGACGCGGCACGGGGCGACGCTGTTCGCCGTGCTGACGGCGTTCGTGCTCGCGCTGGGGCCGTTCCCCGAAGCGATCGCCCCGCAGGCGAATCCGACAGGCTCGCAAACACCGCCGGCGCAACTGCCGCTGTTCGACCGGCTCGTGACATGGATCGAAGAAGGCGGTTCGGGCGGCCTCATCCTCTGGCCGCTCTTCGGCGCGACGAACCAGCTCCTCGCCGGCTTCGCGTTCGTCGTGATCATCGCGTGGCTGCGGCTGAAGCACCGGCCCTGGTGGTTCGCCGCGGCGCCGGCGGCGGTGATGCTCGTCATCCCGGCGTGGGCGATGGCGTGGCAGGCGTTCGTCGGCAACGAAGCGAACCCGTCGTGGTTCGAGCAGGGCAAGTGGGTGCTCTGCGCGATCGCGGGGGCGACGCTGGCGTTCGAGGCGTGGTTGTTGGGCGAGGTTGGGTGGAGGTGGAGGGCGCGAAGACACTGAGGCACGAAGGCACGAAGGGGGAACACGAGACATGGAGCACCGGGCGCGAGCCCGGTGGCCCTGGGGCGAGGGGGGGCGAGGCGGGCGAGGTGCGCTCCTACAGTTGCCGATGCGGGTTCAGGGCACGAGCGAGTTTCGGGTGATGAGCGAGCACGCGCCGGCGGGGGATCAGCCCGAGGCGATCGCCGGGATCGCCGAGCGGCTGGGGCGGGGCGAGCGGGCGGTGACGCTGCTGGGGGCGACGGGGACGGGCAAGACATTCACGATGGCGCACACGATCCAGGCGGCGCAGAAGCCGGCGCTCGTGCTGAGCCACAACAAAACGCTCGCCGCTCAGCTCTACGAGGAGATGAAGGAGCTGTTTGCCGAGAACGCGGTGAGCTACTTCGTGTCGTACTACGACTACTACCAGCCCGAGGCGTACATTCCCCAGCGCGACATCTACATCGAGAAGGACTCGTCGCGCAACGACGACCTCGACCGCCTGCGCCTCGCGGCGACGAGCAACCTGCTGTCGCGGCGGGACGTGGTGGTCGTCGCGTCGGTCTCATGCATCTTCGGCCTGGGGTCGCCCGAGGCGTACAACGAGCGGCTGATCACGCTCAGCGTCGGGCAGGAGATCGACCGGCGCGAGTTCCTGCTCGCGCTCAACGGCATGCAGTATCAGCGCGCCGACTACGACTTCAAGCGCGGCACGTACCGCGTGCGGGGCGACACCATCGAGCTCCACCCGGCGTACGAGCAGTACGCGGTCCGCGTTGAGCTCTTCGGGGACGAGATCGAGTCCATCGCGCTGATCAACGCCACGAGCGGAGAGATGCTCGCAGAAGAGAGCATGTACTTCGTCTTCCCCGCGGTGCACTACGTCACCAAGGAAGGCACCATCGAGGACTCGATCAAGGCCATCCGCGAGGAGCTCGACGCGCGGGTGTTGGAGCTGCGCTCGGAGGGCAAGCTGCTCGAAGCGCAGCGATTGCTGGCGCGCACGAAGTACGACCTTGAGATGATCGAGGAGGTCGGCTACTGCAACGGCATCGAGAACTACTCGCGCCACCTCGACGGGCGCCAACCCGGCGAGCGGCCCTTCACGCTGCTGGATTACTTCTTCCATGGCAAGGCGGGGAAGGACTGGCTGCTCTTCATCGACGAGAGCCACGTCACGATGCCGCAGGTGCAGGCGATGTACAACGGCGACCGCCAGCGGAAACAGGTGCTGGTGGACCACGGGTTCCGGCTGCCCAGCGCGATGGACAACCGCCCGCTGACCTTCGACGAGTTCGAGTCGCTGATCCCGCAGGTGGTGTACGTGAGCGCGACACCGGGGCCGTACGAGCTCAAGCGGACGGGCGGCGAAGTCGTCGAGCAGATCATCCGCCCGACGGGGCTGGTGGACCCCGAAGTGGAAGTGCGTCCGGCGGGCGGGCAGGTGGCCGACCTCGTCAAGGAGTGCCAGGACCGCGCGGGCAAGGACGAACGCGTGCTGGTGACGGCGCTGACCAAGCGTCTGTGCGAGGACCTGACGAACTACCTGCACAACGAAGGCCTGCGCGTGCGATACTTGCACTCGGAGATCGACACGCTCGAGCGTATCGAGATCCTGCGTGATCTGCGGCTGGGCGCGTTCGACGTGCTGGTCGGTGTGAACCTGCTGCGCGAGGGGCTCGACCTGCCGGAGGTGAGCCTGGTCTGCGTGCTGGACGCCGACAAGACGGGGTTTTTGCGCAGCCCGACGAGCCTGGTGCAGACGATCGGTCGCGCGGCGCGGAACGTGGGCGGGCGGTGCATCCTGTACGCCGACACCGTGACGCCGGCGATGCAGGAGGCGATGGACGAGACGGAGCGTCGGCGTGAGAAGCAGCTCGCGTACAACGCGGAGCACGGCATCACGCCGGCGACGATCAAGAAGGCGATCCGGCGGGGCATCGAGAGCGAGCTGCGGGCGCGCAAGACCGCGCGGGAAGCCGTCAAGTCGAGCGAGCCGGAGTACGAGGCCAGCGAGTTGCTGGAGCTGCTCGAGGAGGAGATGCTCAAAGCGGCGCAGGAGCTGGAGTTCGAGAAGGCCGCGGAGCTGCGCGACCAGATGAACCGCATCAAGGACGACCCGGCGCTGCTCGAGGGCGGGTCCAAGGTGCGCCTGAGCGATCTGACCGCGAGCGCCGGCAAGCGGAAGCCCGGCTCGGCAGGCTCGAAGTCGGGCAAACGGGCGCACAAGAGCGGCGGCCGGCAACGCGGACGCGTGTGAGAAAGGAACGCCATGGGCACGGGCGAGAATCGGGGTGGGAACGGGCGAACGGGCGGCGGCGGGATGATGAGCTTCGGCGAGCGCCTGCGCACCTTCCTGATCGGGCTCATGCTTGGTATCGCGGTGCTGATGGTGTGGTCGACGCTGCGGAAGATGGGCGCCGCGGGGTCGAGCCAACAGAACCAGACCCCGACCCAACAGGACGGCGCGCCCGAACCCGCCGAAGACGCGGCCCGGTACGATGGCGCCGATGAAGCGCGGCGGGACGCAAGCGACGAGCGGTGACATCATCGAGCGCGAGCGGTGAAGATCACGCACGTGATCAACCCGTTTCGCGCACCGGCCGATTCCGAGCACGACATCGCGCAGTCGGTCACGCTCGAGTCGCTCGACCGGGCGATCGAATACGCACGCACGCACGCGCCGGAGGTGGACGTCGTCGTCGGTGCGGTGGGGTTCGAGGAGGATCGCGGGCTGGTCAAGCCGCCGCTTGTCGAGGGGGCAAGGCTGACGCGCTCGGTCGCTGACGTGTGCGGCTTCGAGGTGGGCAAGCGGCTGCCGCTGATGGGCGATCTGGTGAGGTTGGGCGCGCAACTTCGCGAGGAGGGTACGGGCGGCGAAGACGCCGACGTGCTGATCTACACGAACGTGGACATCGCGGTGCAGCCATTTTTCTACGAGTGCGTCGCGGGACTGGTGCGCTCGGGCGAGCGGGCGGCGGTGATCAATCGGCGGACGATCTCGGGTGAGCACGCGCAGCGGCGATCGCTGGCGGCCATGTACGCCGACGAGGGCGAGCGCCACCCCGGGTGGGACTGCTTCGTCTTCCCGCGCGCGTGGGCCGACCGCTTCGTGCTCGACGGCGTGTGCATCGGCGCGCCGGGCGTTGGCAAGGCGATGCTCGCGAACATGGATGCGCTGAGCGGCTACCGGCTCGTCGAGCACAAGGACATGCACGCGACCTTCCACATCGGCAACGAGCGGGCGTGGAGCAAGCGCACGCAGCTCGCGACCTACAACCGCGGCATGCTGACCGAGGCGGTGGCGACGCTCAAGGATCGTCACGGCCCGCCGGCGCTCGGCAGCACTTTCGAGATGGTCGAAGCGACCATCACCGGAGCGCGCGCGCGATCGAAAACGCTGAGGGGGCGTTTGGAGCGGCTACTGAGATCGGAAGAGCACACGTCTGAACTCCAGTCACGTGAA
>CAYTSW010000167.1:0-5709 GCA_964440605.1 uncultured Phycisphaeraceae bacterium
GCATCATCGACGCGGGTGGGAGCGTGATCGACGTCGGCAAGGTGGACACGCCCTTCGTGTATTTCGCGATCAACCACCTGGACTGCGCGGGCGGCGTGATGACGACGGCGAGCCATAACCCGCCCAAGTACAACGGGTTCAAGGTCTCGAAGCGGCGGGCCAAGCCGGTAGGCGAGGCGACGGGGCTCGCGGAGGTGCGCAAGTTCGCCGCGACGTACGAGCCTTCAGCGAAAGGCTCGGGCACCGGGCACAGCGAGGAGCGCGATCTCTGGGACGCGTATCGCGCGCACGTGTCGCAGTTCCTCGATCTCGGCAGCAAGGGGCTGAAGGTCGTTGTCGACGCGTCGAACGGGATGGCGGGGACGATGGTGCCCAAGGTCTTCGGGCGTCGCGGAGGCGACGTGGAGGGGCTGGATGTCGTCGAGCTGTACTTTGACAACAGCAAGGGCGAGTTCGTGCACGAGCCCAACCCGCTTGTGCCGGAGAACCTGGCGGCGTTGCAGGCGAAGGTGCGCGACACCAAGGCGGACTTCGGCATCTGCTTCGATGGCGACGCGGACCGTCTGATGGTCGTGGACGAGCGGGGCGAGATCGTGGGGTGCGACCTGCTCTCGGCGTTCCTGGCCAAGTGGTTCCTCGACAAGCACGCGGGATCGGCGGTGGTCTACGACCTGCGTTCGAGCAAGGCGTTGGAAGAAGAGATCCGCACGCACGGCGGCACGCCCGTGCGCAGCCGTGTGGGCCACGTCTTCATGAAGGCGTTGATGGCCGAGCGTGAAGCGATCTTCGGCGGCGAGCTGTCGGGGCACTTTTACTTTCGCGACAACTTCAACGCCGACAGCGGTGCGATCGCGATGGCGACGGTGCTGACGGCGGTCGCCCACTCGGGCAAGCCGATGAGCGAGCTGATCGAGCCCTTCCGGCGGTACAAGCAGAGCGGCGAGCGGAACTTCGAGGTCGAGGACAAGGACGCGACGCTCGAGGAGCTGCTGGACGACTACGCCGACCGCGGGGAGATCGACGAGCTGGACGGCGTGACGATCGACTGCTTCAACCGCGAGGGCTGGTGGGCGAACGTGCGCAAGAGCAACACGGAGCCCCTGCTGCGATTGAACCTCGAGGCGCGCGATTCGGCGACGCTGGCGCGCATGCTCGAGGAGATCACGCCTAAGCTGGGAACCCCCGTGACGCACTGACAGCGGCGTTGCGGAGGGGCTCTTCCTGGAGCGGCTGATGCGCGTGCTGGTGACTGGATGCAATGGTCAGGTGGGTCGGGCGGTGGTCGCGCGCGCCCGCGACGCCGGCTACCGCGTGGTGGGGTTGGACATGCAGGCGCGCGAGCCGGAGGTCTGCCCTACCTACGTCGCCTCGCTCGCCGACCCGTACGCAATCCACCGCGCGATGGAGCGTTTCGGCGACTGCGACGCGGTGATCCATCTGGCGAACCACACGAACAGCGAGGTGGGCCCGGCCGAGACGGTGCTGCGTGAGAATCTCGCGTTCAACAGCTCGGTCTTCGTCGGGGCGGCGCAGATGGCGGTGAAGCGGCTGGTATTTTCCAGCAGCGTGCAGGCGATGCTCGGGGGGATTGAGCGATGGCGGTCGCAGTCGGACGAGCGCGTGCTGCCGCCGGAGTTGCCGGTGACGGAGCGGGTCGAGCCGCGACCATCGAACAGCTACGGGCTGAGCAAACTGATGACCGAGCGCATGCTCGAGGGTCTGGCGTCGCGCGCTTTCGGGAACCCGGAGACGACCGCGGTGAGCGTGCGCCTGCCCTTCGTCCTCAGTCGGGGGGCCTTCGAGCGGACGGCTCAGAATGTTGGTGTGCCCGAGTATCGGTGGGGCGGATGCGAGGCCTTCGCGTATCTCCACGAGGACGACGCGGGGGACGCTCTGGTGCGGGCCGCTGAGCTCGAGAAGCCGGGGCACCACGTGGTGTGGTGTGCGGCGCCGGACCCGCGTCCCGGGGCGACCGTCGAGGCGATTGTCGAGCGTTATTACACGGACGTGCCAGGCGCCGAGCGGGCGGTGGCGATGGACATTCTGCACGACTGTTCGGAAGCCGAGCGGCTGCTGGGGTGGCGGGCGGAGCGTCTGGTGCGCAACGAGCGCGCAAAGCAGGGCCTGGAGCCGGCGGGGGTAGAGGACGTGAAATCGGCGTGAAGGCGGCTGGAAGTGAGGATGCCGCGGGGCTGCTAGGCTGCGACGTGTGATCAACGTCCGGGAACGGACCCTTCCGCGCATCTCCCCGCCGCGCATCCCAATGAGGCCCGCATGAACATCTCACGCTTCCTGGAACACTGGTCGATCGTGGAAAACCCCTTCCGCGCCGAAGAGGCCCGGCACGACCCGGTCTTCTCGCGCCTGGGTGTCGGGCCGACGGCCCACCCGGACTTCGAGAAGATCGCCGGCGACGTCAGCCGACCGTCGACGGCGGTGGTCTTTGGCGAGAAGGGGAGTGGGAAGACGGCGATCCGCCTGCAGATCGCCGAGCGCGTGGGCGAGCACAACCTGCGTCATCCCGACGACCGGGTGCTGCTGGTGGCGTACGACGATTTGAACCCGGTGCTCGAGCGGTTCTGCCGCAAGCAGGGCGTGACGCAGGCGTCCGAGCCCAAGGCGATCATCAAAGCGCTCAAGTCCGTCCGGCTGGTGGATCACATCGATGCGATCGTGGCGCTAGCGACGCGGCGGATGACGGATCAGGTGCTCGGCCGCGCCGATCAGGAGAGCGCCAACGCGCTGGGCGAGAAGCCCGCGGGGCAGCTTCGCAAGGCCGACCGCTCGACGCGCGCCGACCTGCTGCTGCTGGCGGCGGTGTATGGCGACCCGGCGGCGGGCGAGGGGCGGCTCGAGGCCCTGCGCAAGACGCTCAACGTCCACCGCGGGCCGCAGTGGTACGTCGAACGGGCCGCCGCGTTCGCGGGCTGGGCGTTGCCGGCGGCGGCGTTGATCGGCGCGATGCTGGTCGACGAGACCGCCGACACGCTGCGCACGGCGTGGCTGGTGGTCGCGATCATCCTCGGCGTGGCGTGGGTCGCGCTGGTGGTGTGGGTGTACGTCTGGAAGAAGGTGTCGCTGCGTCGGCTTGCGGGGAAGATCGCCCGCGAGGTGCGCACGGGGGGGCGAGACGGCTCGCAGCTCCACGCGGCGATGGAGCAGGTGCCCGCGGCCCACCGGCGCGTGACGCCCCTGCCCGTGGACGCCGACGACGACACGCGGTACGCGCTGCTCGACCGGCTGCGCGGCGTGCTGCGGGCGCTGCACTGCCGTGGCGTGATCGTGATCGTCGATCGTGTGGATGAGCCGACGCTGATCAACGGCGACGCCGAGCGCATGCGCGCGGTCATCTGGCCGCTGCTCAACAACAAGTTCCTCCAGCAGGACGGCATGGGACTCAAGCTGCTGCTGCCCATCGAGCTGCGGCACGAGCTCTTCCGCGAGACGAGCAACTTCTTCCAGGAAGCACGGCTGGACAAGCAGAGCCTCGTCGAACGCCTCACGTGGACCGGCGCCACGCTCTTTGATCTGTGCAACGCGCGGCTGAACGCCTGCCGGGCGAGCAACGCCGAGCCGATCAGCCTCGTCGACCTCTTCGAGGAGAACGTCTCGCGGACGGACGTGATCGACGCGTTGGATCAGATGCACCAGCCGCGCGACGCCTTCAAGCTGCTGTACCACTGCATTCAGGAGCACTGCGCAAACGTGACGGAGGAAGAGGGGGCGTGGCGGATCCCGCGCTTGACGCTGGAGACGGTGCGCCGTCAGCAGGCCGAGCGCGTGCAGATGCTGTACCGCGGCATCGCGCCGGCGTGAGGCGATCGTCAGTCGCTCGCTTGGTCTTCCGCCCACGCGACGGTGTAGAAGACGACGTGCCCGGAGCCTTCGAAGGCGACCGCGAGCGTGAAGTCGTTGAAGGGGGAGTCGAAGCGGTCGAAGAAGGCCATGCCTTCGGGCGCGGTGAAGTCGTTCTCGGCGGACATGACGAACCCGATCGGCTGGAGGTCGGTGTCGAAGGCGACGATCGCACCGGGGCGTTCGAGGGCGACGAAGATCGCCGAGCGCCAGGGTGAGTCGTGGACGACGACGCCTTCGGGCTCGGGGCCGCGGTCGTCGGAGCGTGCGTCGATGGTTGTGGGGTCCTCTGAGTTGGCGTTGAAGAAGTCGGGCGCTTGGGCGGCGACGAGGCGCTCGATCGCGTCGCCGGTGTGCGACCATTCGCCGCTCTGCGTGTCGTAGCGGTGCAGGGCGCGGGAGCCGATGGCGTTCGGACGTTCGATGACGCCGTCATCGTCGAGGTCGCCCGTGATCGTGCAGACCTTGAGGCGTGCGAGCTGTTCGTCGCCTTGCGTGCGGCCGGCTTGGGCGAGGTCGGCGTGGCGGGCGTGATCGGTCAAGGGCGCGCCTTCGCCGAGTTCGCCGCGGGTGTCGCCCTCGCCTGCGAAGTAGAGGGTGGGCTGCGAGCCGTTGAGAGCGAAGCCGAGTTGGTCGGGCATGGGCAGCGTGTGGATACCGTCGTTGATGCGGATGCCATCGCGGTCCGAGGCGTCGAGCACCTGGAGCAGGAGCGGGATGGGGATGAGTTCCTCCCAGGAGCCGCGGCGGAGGTCGATGCGGGCCAGCGCGTTGTTCTCTTGCAGCGTCACCCACGCCTGGTCGCGCACGACGACGACGTACTCGGGCTCGAGGTCGCGTGCGGGCGCGTCGCGGTTGTCGGGGTGGATGCGAATGGGCGCGTCGGGCGTCGACTTCTTGAGCTGCCACGCGAGCCAATCGGCGTCGGGCTCGATCGTCCTGATGCGGCCCTTCTCGAGCGACGCGAACTGCTCGGTCGTGCGCAGGCCCTGGAGGTTGACGACCGAGATCGATCCGGGCGGGTCGAAGATCGAGCCATCGGGGAGGATTGCCGGTTGGCCTTCGTTGGCGACGACGGCGTAGCGCGCGTCTTCGGAGATGCTCACCGCGTCGGGGTGGAAGCCCACTTCGAGGTCTGCGAGCAGCAGGCTGCTGCGCACGTCGAAGAAGAGGAGGCGGCCGGGCTGGGTCGCGTCCTCGGGAACGAGCGTCGCCAGCGCGATGGACTCGTTGTCAGGGAGGATGTCGACGCTGGTCACGCGCCCCGCCGGGCCGCCTTGCAGCAGCGTCGGCGTCCAGTCGGCGGTTCGGGTGTTGATGGCGAAGAGCCCGTCTTGGGCCGTGACGAAAATCAACCCGTTGCGCGGAGAGCCTGCGATGGTCTCAGCGCCGGGCAGCTTGACGACGCGCTCTTGCGTGAAGGTCAGTGGCAGGTCGACGGGCGCTCCGGCAAGTGAAGCGGCGCTCAGCGCGAGGATGGCGGCGATGGGCACGTTGTCACTCCCCCGGTATGTACGAGATGACGCCCTCCCACGGGCTGCTCGCCGTGGCGTAGAGCTTCTTGGCGATGCGGCCCGCGCGGTACGACGCGTGACCGGCGCGGCAGGCGTCGCGCATCGCCCGCGCCATCAGCACCGGATGTTGCGCGTGGGCGATGGCGGTGTTGAGCAGCACGCCGTCGGCGCCGATCTCCATGGCGATCGCGACGTCCGACGCGCCGCCGACGCCGGCGTCGACGATGACCGGGTAGTCGGGGTCGCCTTCCTTGAGGCGCTCGATGGTCAGCAGGATGTTGTTGCGGTTGAGCACGCCCTGGCCCGAGCCGATGGGCGAGCCGGCGGGCATGACGCTCGC
>CAYTSW010000168.1:0-2129 GCA_964440605.1 uncultured Phycisphaeraceae bacterium
GCAAGCGCTCGGGCAGGTCCGGGTTGGCGATGAAGAGTTCGCCGAAGGCGACGGCGTCGGCGCGGCCGCCGGTGATCGTCTCGCGAGCGAGGTCGCCGGTGAAGGCTCCGTTGGCGATGTACGTGTTCTTGAAGTGCGGGCGGAGGGCCTTGTAGAAGTCTTCGTCGCGTTCCTGGCCGGCGAACGCCTCGACGCCGTGGAGGTAGGCGAGGTTGTACGCGCTGAGCGCTTCGGCGAGGGCGGCGAAGGTCTCGAGCGGGTCGTCATCGTTCATCGCGTTGAACTTGCCCAGGGGCGAGATGCGGTAGCCGACGCGACCGGGGGACCAGACGTCGAGCACGGCTTCGACGACCATCTTCGGGAAGCGCAATCGGTTCTCGAGTGAGCCGCCGAAGTCGTCGGTGCGCGAGTTCGTCGCGGTTCGGAGGAACTGGTCGAGCAGGTAGCCGTTGGCGCCGTGGATCTCGACGCCGTCGAACCCGGCGTCCTTGGCGCGCTGCGCGCCTCGCCGGAACTGGTCGGCGACACCGGGGATCTCGTCTGCTTCGAGCGCCCGCGGTTCGGAGACCCGCACCACGCCGGAGTCTTTGTCGATGTACGTCTGGCTCTCGGCGCGGATGGCCGAGGGGGCGACCGGCTGCGCGTTGTTGGGTTGCAGGGCCGTGTGCGAGATGCGCCCGACGTGCCAGAGCTGGAGGAAGATTGTCGCGCCCTCCTCGTGCACGGCGTCGGTGATCCGGCGCCAACCCTCGACCTGCTCGTCCGTGTGGATGCCGGGCGTAAAGGCGTAGCCCTTGCCTTGCGGCGAGACCTGCGTCGCCTCCGAGATGATCAGCCCGGCGGTCGCCCGCTGGCGGTAGTACGTCGCCATGATGTCGTTGGGCACATCCCCCGGCTGGCTCGAGCGCGAGCGCGTGAGCGGGGCCATGAGGACGCGGTGGGGCAGCGTGAGCTCGCCCATCTGGAGCGGGGCGAAGAGCGGGTCGGTGGGGGTATCGGTCACGATGATCTCCGCAAAGGTGGGTGTTGGTACCGTGGTTGCTATGCGTCAAGCATCAGACGGGCCGGTCTATTGCGTGGGGATCGCGACGCCGCTGGGGTGGGTGCGAATCGTGACGAGCGAGGCGGGGCTGCGCGAGCTGGCGTTCACCGATGACAGGCCGACGGCTTCGGCGACGACTCCCCCACCGCTGCGGAAGGTCGCGGCGTGGGTGGCGGCGTACTTCGCCGGCGACGCTCCGCCATTCGACGGTCCGCTCGACCTGCGCGGGTCGGCGTTCGAACAGCGTGTGTGGGCCATCGTGCGCACGATCGGCTTCGGCCAGATGCGCAGCTACGGCTCGATCGCTCGCGCGCTCGGCGAACCCGGGGCGGCTCGGGCGGTGGGGCGTGCCAACGGGCGGAACCCCGCGGCGTTGGTCGTGCCGTGCCACCGCGTCGTGGGAGCGGACGGCTCGTTGACGGGGTATGCGGGCGGGCTGGAGCGCAAGGCTGCGTTGCTGGCGCACGAAGGCGGCGGGCTCTTCGGGGCCGCGGGTCAGCATCCGCGGCTGGGCGGAACGCGAAAGTCAGAGCATGCAACAGGCTCCTGAGCGTGAACCGATGAAAGCGGGCCAGCGAAGCGTATGGGACTTCCCGCGCCCCCCCGCGATCGAAAACGTGCCGAGCGAGGTGCGCGTGGAGCTTGGGGGCGTGGAGATCGCCCGCTCCACCCGCTGCGTGCGCGTGCTCGAGACGAGCCACCCGCCGGTGTACTTCTTCCCGCCCGAGGACGTGCGCACGGACCTGCTCAAGCCGACCGGCCGGACGTCGGCGTGCGAGTGGAAGGGTCGTGCGCTGTACTTCGACGTCGTGACCGACAGCGGCGCCACGACGCGCGAGGTGGCCTTCACGTACCCCGAGCCGACGAAACGCTTCGAGGAGTACGCGGGGTGGTTGTCGTTCTACGCCGACGAGCTGGCGTGTTATGTGGGCGAGGAGCGCGTGACGCCGCAGCCCGGCCTGTTCTACAGCGGCTGGGTGACGTCGGAGTTCGCCGGGCCGTTCAAGGGGGGGCCGGGGAGTTGGGGGTGGTGATGGAGCGGGCGCGGAGCTACTGAGGGGCACGACCTGCGGTGCCCGGGTACGGC
>CAYTSW010000168.1:2229-5704 GCA_964440605.1 uncultured Phycisphaeraceae bacterium
CGTTTGCTGGGGCGGGTGCCCGGGTACGGCGCAGCCGAACCCGGCGTTGGTCGTGAATGCGGACGCTGGTTCCGGCTTCTGCCGCGCAGTAGCCGGGCACCCACCTTTGCTGGCGTTTGCTGGGGCGGGTGCCCGGGTACGGCGCAGCCGAACCCGGCGTTGGTCGTGGATGCGGACACCGCTTCCGGCTTCTGCTGCGCAGTAGCCGGGCACCCCAAATGCCAGCCCGCGCGCGCTCTCGCGCTCAGACCAGCACGATGTTGATCGAGCGCTGCACCGCCGGGCGGTCGCCTTCGACGTGTTCGAGCCTCGCCTTCGGCTCGGCACCCGCGACGCATTCGACGCGGATGCGGCTCAGGCAGTAGTCGCCGGTCTGGTAGGACCAGCCGTCGCCGGCGTCTTCGTACAGCAGTCCTTCGGCGCGGCCGCTGTCGTCGAGGGCCGCGACGATCGTCAGCGGGTCGACGGGCTTCTCGCCGGTGTGCAGCATGACGGGGCCCGTGGGGATCGCGGCCCCGGCTTTGAGGTGCAGCTCGGGCAGGTCGGGGTCGGGCTCGCCGAGTTGGACGGGCCGCCAGTCGCTCTTGGGCGTCGCAATCGGTGTGCGCTGCTCAGCGTCGTTCTTCGGATAGACGTCGCACGTCACGAGCAGGTGTTCGCCGAGGAGGAAGGCGCGATCTTCGGTGCGCAGGTCGGCGTCGCTCGCGT
This sequence comes from uncultured Phycisphaeraceae bacterium, assembly GCA_964440605.1. GTDB lineage: Bacteria > Planctomycetota > Phycisphaerae > Phycisphaerales > UBA1924 > CAYTSW01. The sequence continues at coordinate 2,938 of CAYTSW010000168.1, forward strand.
CGGCGAAGAAGGCGGGCAGGGTGATCGGGTCGCCTTGCGTGTGCGCGCGCCAGGCGAGGGTGTAGAGGTGCGGCATAAGGCGGTAACGCAGCTCGATGGCGCGGCGGCACGTCGCTTCGCATTCGGGGCCGAACGACCAGGGCTCCTTGTCGATGCAGCCGTCGGCGACGTGCGCACGCGCGAAGGGGAGCAGGCAGCCGACGCCCATCCAGCGGGCGAAGAGTTCGGGGTCGCCTTCGGTGGGGTCGATGAAGCCGCCGATGTCGGGGCCGGACATCGGTTGGCCGGACAGGCCGAGCGAGAGGACCATGGGGATGGAGCGGTGCAGGTCGGTCCAGGTGGCGGCGTTGTCGCCGGTCCACGTGGCGGCGTACCGATGCCCGCCCAGAAAGTTGGACCGCGTCAGGAGGAAGGGGCGTTTGTCGGGTCGGGCGGCGAGGATGCCTTCGCGCGAGGCGCGGACCATGAGCATGCCGTAGACGTTGTGGTAGGCGGCGTGGGGGGCGGCGGGGAGGCCGTCGCCGCCGCGGTGCCACGTGTTTTCGGGCATCGTCTTCGTGATGTCATCGAAGACGGAGGGCTCGTTCATGTCGTTCCACACCCCGTCGATGCCGTGGGCGAGATAGTCCTTGTAAAGCCCGGCCCACCACTTTCGGGTCTCGGGGCGTGTGAAGTCGGGGAAGCAACTCGGCCCGGCCCAGACGGAGCCGACGTAGGGCTCGCCGTCGGACGCGAGGGTGAAGTGCCCGCCCTCGGTGCCGGTGGCGTAGACGGGGTCGTCGTCGTCCTTCTTCGGCGCGGGGTCGATCATCCAGACGGTGCGGAAGCCCATCTCGTGCAAGCGGTCGTTGACGGACCTCGGGTCGGGGAAGCGGTGCTCGTGGAAGGTGAAGATGCGGTAGTCCTGCATGTAGTGGATGTCGAACCAGATGACGTCGCAGGGGATTTGCCGCGTGCGGAACTCCTCGGCGATGCGCATGGCCCGGCCCGCGGGGTAGTACGACCAGCGGCATTGGTGATACCCAAGCGCCCAGAGCGGCAGCATGGGCGGTCGGCCCGTCACGCGCGCCAAGAGGCGGCAGAGCTCGAGGGGCGACTCGGCTTCGAGGATGTACACCGGGAAGGCCGGGCCCTCGGCGCGCACGCGGATCGCGGCGGGGTCAGTGAGGTCGACGTCACACCGGAAGGTCGTATCGGCGAGGACGCCGAAGGCCGACCCGTCGACCCGCACCGCGAAGACCCACGGGTGCGACTGGTACAGGCTCGGGTTGGAATCGGTGTAGGCGGGCCAGTCGGTGTTCCAGCAGGTGTAGACGCGCCCGGACCGCTCGAGCGGGGCGGCGTGCATCCCGACGCCGTGGAGCGTCGTGCCGGCCTCGATGGGCACTTCGATGAGATGCCGCGCGTCGAGGCAGGCGCCGAAGTGAACGACGGTCGTCGGGTCGCTGATGGGTGCGCCGGTCTCGCGACCGAGTCCGGGATCCTCGAGGGCGAAACTGGGAATGGGCGGATCGTCGGGCGTCACGCCCTCGGGCAGCCAGCGCGTGACGCCGGGCAGGAGCGTTGCGCCGACGCCTGGGCGTGGCGGGCTGAGCGGTCGATCGAGGCGTTGCTCGGCACGGAAGAGGCTCTTGGGATGGATGATGCGCTCGTCGTGCAGGGGGGACGCATCGGAGCGGGGCTTGGGCATGGGGAAGTCGGGCATTGGGGAGCGGCTTCGCGGAGGGTGAGCGCAGCGGGACAACGACGCGGGGCGATCGCGTGGGGCGGACTGTAGCGATGCGGATGGGAGGCCCGGCGTCCTCGTCCGCGCATATACGCGCAGGGTGCGGGAGCAAAGCCACCTGCCGGACTCGAACCGGCGACCTAAGCTTTACGAAAGCTTCGCTCTACCAACTGAGCTAAGGTGGCCTGCCGCGCCGTGGGGATTAGGGTCGGTCTCCGGCGGCGCGAGGGGCATTATCCGCGCACGAGGGGTCGAAGTCCACCGGGCTCGCGCCTGGTGCTCCATGTGGTGACGAAGCGCGTGTGAGTCCGGTGCGTGGGCGGCTATCGGGCGTCACGACTTGCGGGCCCAGCCTTCCTCGCGTTCGCGTTCGCCGGGGAGGAGGAAGCGGTCGCCGGCGGGGGTGCGGGCGTCGAAGCGGGCGCCGGACGATCGCAAGCGGGCGAGTTGGCGTTCGCCGATGCGGGTGAGCAGGGTGACCGAGCCGTTGTCGTAGACGCGGTCGAGCACCTCGGCGCGTTTCTCGATGGTGTCCACCGCCTTGCCCTCGGAGAGGGGGAGCGTCACGCGCAGCTCACGCACGGGGCCTCGGGCGGCGGCGCGGACACGGTCGTACAGCTCGTCCTGGCCCACGCCCTTGGGGTCCTTCGCGCACAGGGGGATCGCGCCGGGGTAACGCTGCGTCCAGACGAGCAGGGGCGCGTTGTCGCGCAGCGCGTCGGCCTTGTTGAGCAGGAGCAGTCGCTCGGGGCGATCGGCCTCGGGCAGCTTGCGCTCGTCGAAGAGCTCGTCGAGCGTGGACTGTACGGTGTGATAGTGCAGCTCGGCTGCGGGATCGGCGACGTCGAGGACGATCAGCAGCAGGTCGGCGCTGGTCGCCTCTTCGAGGGTGGCCTTGAAGGAGGCGATGAGGTGGTGGGGCAGGTCGCGGATGAAGCCGACGGTGTCCGAGAGCATGACGGACTCGCCGCCGCCGAGGTTCCACTCGCGGGTGCGGGTCATGAGGGTGGCGAAGAGCTGGTCGTTGGCGAAGGCGCCGCC
>CAYTSW010000169.1:0-5677 GCA_964440605.1 uncultured Phycisphaeraceae bacterium
GCTCTTGACCTTGCTCCAGAGCTTCTCGATCGGGTTCAGATCCGGCGAGTACGGCAGCAGCCACCACACGCTGGCGCCCGCGCGATCGATCGCCTCACCGGCTCGGATTGAGGGTGAAGCCGGGCCAGGGCGCGTTGTCGATGAGCCGCGTGTCGCCGGCGCGGGCGGCGATGAGGACGCGGGCGGGGCGGTCGGGCCGAGCATCGAGCAGGGTGTGGGCGTCGCGGACCGCGGCGTATTCGACGCGTAGCTCGGCCTCCCGGAGGATGGCTCCCGCCCGGGCTTCGGCGTGGGCGGGATCACCCGACGCGCCCGCTGCGGTCATCGCGCGTGGATTCGCCGCGGCTGCCGATCGCTCGGCCTCGGTGAGGTGTACGTTGCGGCTGGAGAGGGCCAGGCCGTCGCGTTCGCGTACGGTCGGCACGCCGAGGATCGTCAGGTCCGGGCGTGTGCGTGCGGCCATGTCGGTGACGGCGCGGAGCTGCTGCCAGTCCTTCTCGCCGAAGATGGCCTCGCGGGCGCGGGTCAACTCGAAGAGCCGATCGCAGACCACGCATACGCCCTCGAAGTGCCCCGGCCGCCACGCGTCTTCGAGGCGGGGCCGCTTGGCGACATCGGGAACGAGCTCGGGCCGGGTCGTCGGGCCTTCGGGGTAGATGTCATCGACGCCCGGCGCGAAGACGACGTCGACGCCCAGTCGTGCGCAGCGGTCTTCGTCGTTCTCGAGCGTGCGAGGGTAACGTGCGAAGTCGGCCCGTTCGTTGAACTGCGTCGGGTTGACGAAGATGGAGACCACGACCGGCCAGCCCGTTGCCTGGCGTCGGCGGACGGCTTCGTCGATGAGTGCTTCGTGGCCGGCGTGCAGCGCGCCCATCGTCGGGACGAGGACGCACGGTCCGCGGGCAAGGGCGTCATCGAGTTCGGCGGCTGTGCGAGCGCGGCGCATGACGCGCAAGGGTGGTGCCATACGCCGCTGAAGGCAAGCCCGTCAGCGGGTGATGTTGGCCTTGGGGTTGGACGTCACGGACGAACTGGAGGCGATCGGGGCGTCGGACTGGCCCGTGCCGGAGAGCGGGTTGGGGCCGCAGAGGATGACGCGGTTCTCGTAGATGATGTTGTTGGGGGAGTTGTTCATGTCGATCGCGTCGGCGCCGCAGTTCTCGTCCTCGCTGATCTCCTCGGCAGCGGGGAGATGGTAATGGGATGACGGGTCAGCTCAACGCTTTCTTGGGGAATCGCGCGGTTTCCCTCACCGCAGCCCGAGGCGTGCCATCACCTGCTGAAGGTCGGACCACACCTTCTTGCGGTTCTCAGGGGTGTACGACCGCAGGAGGTAAGCCGGGTGGTACGTCGGCATGACGGGCACACCCTGGTACTCGTGCCACGAACCGCGGAGGGCGCCCATGGCGGCGTCGGAGCTGAGCAGGAACTGAGCCGCCGACTTGCCCAGTGTGACGATGACCTCGGGCTGGACGATCTCGACCTGCCGGGCGAGCCACGGACCATCGAGGGCGGCTTCTTCGAGCGTGGGCGTGCGGTTGCCGGGCGGGCGGACCTTGAGCACGTTGGCGATGTACACCGTCTCGCGCGAGAGGCCCATCGCGGTGATCATCTCGTTGAGCTTTTTACCCGCACGGCCGACGAAGGGCAGGCCCTGAGCGTCCTCGTCCGCGCCCGGCGCTTCGCCGATGAACATCAGGCGCGCGTCCGGGTCGCCGTCGGAGAAAACGATGTTGGTCCAGCCCTCGATGCGTGCGAGGATCTCGGCTTCGCGCTCGTAGCGCTCGCGGAGGGCAGCGAGGCGTTCCGCCTTCGACCCCTCACCCCCCCCACTCTCGCCGGCGTTGTCGGACGCTGCCGGCCGCGCAGCAGGTGCGGCCGGCGCACTGGTGCGTGCGACCGGTACGAAGTCGACGCCCAGCAGCGCGTTGGTTTCGATGAGCTGGCGTGCGGCCCGTACGGAGTCGGCAGAGGAAAGGGTCATGCCGGCGATGGTAGCGGTCGGTGCAAAAACCAATGCCGCCCGTGACGCTGTTCGCATCGCGGGCGGCAGGAGGAGAGAGAGAGATCTGTGCAGGCCGCGTCGGCGTGAGCGCCTTGGGGCCTTATTCGGACGGTGGCCGGCGTTCTCTCATGAAGTACGTCGGCGCGTCCGCGGATGTTCGGAATCGATCAGGCGGATTGCAGGAGGTTGGGCCGCGTCTGGATCTCGGGCATCGGGCGGGCGTTGAGCGAGCCGTTGGCGGCTTCGCGGGTCTTGGCGCACATCTCGATGTGGCCCAGCGCCCGGGCGATGAGTTCGCCGCGGCTCGATGCGTTGAGCTTGCGGTGCAAGCTCTTAACGTGATCGTGCACGGTGTGCGGGCTACGGCTCAGGGAGGTGGCGATCTGCTTGACCGTCTTGCCCAGGGCCAGTTGCTCGAGGATGAGCTGCTCGCGTGGGGTGATGCGGTTGAGCGGGTTGGTCGCCTCGGGGCCGAACGCGAGGGAGGCGCGGCGGGCCAGAGGTTCGATCACGGCGGCGACCGTGGCGGCGTCGGGGGCTTCGAAGGGCTGGGCCTCCGAGCGGACGCCGAGTTCGACGACGATGGAGCGCCCGTCGGCCTCGCCCTTGAGCGGGCAGATGCCGACGACGAGGTCGGTGACGCCGAAGTCGCGGGTCCAACGTCGACCGGCGGACGATTCGGGCCAGCGGGCGGCGTCGGGGAGGGTCCTCAGAAGGGCGGCGGCGGGGGCGTTCTCGGTGGTGCGGTTGATCCACCAGCCGAGCGAGGGCGCGACGGCGGGGTGGATCATCTGGCCGTCGATGGTCTCGCCGCCCTGGCCGCCGTGCACGACGCCCGAGGCCTCATTGAGGAGGACCTCGCCGTCATCGGAGAGATCCGCCATGAGAACGCAGGCGACGGCGTCGGTGCGGAGGGGGAGGAGGCACCGGGCGGCGCGTTCGCACCAGTCTTGGGTGGCGACGGCTGGCAGGCTGCCGATGGCAGTGACAACGTCGGCGACGCGGCGGAGGTGCTCCGGGTGAATGCTGGTCTGACTCATGGTGTTCCCCTTCAGTCCTGGAAGGAGGGTGATGCGATGCGGGCGACTCGCGACGCCCTGCCAATCTCGGCCCAACGAATCTCGGCTGACTCCTAGGAGTTCCCTCAGACAAGTTCCGAGAACCGGGTGATCTTTCGCCCCATTGTGTCAATCTCCACCCATTGTGCGGGAAGGAGCGCGGGTCTACCGGAGCAATCAGGGGTCTCTGGTGCAGAAACTCGAGAATCCCAGGTCAAAAACCATCGGTAAAGCGTATCACCCTACACCCGAAGTGGGGTTTAAATTGGGGGGATTTAGACAACTCGCTCGCGTCAGAAATGCGCTCAGGTTCGCGGGCGACGACGAGCCAATCACCGAGTTAGCGCTCGATCGGAGCCGCCAGTTGCTCGCGCATCCACGCCGCGATGCGCGCGGCCAGTGGCTCGTCGACGCCACGCTGGATGGCGAACGCGGGCTGGAGACCGGCCTGTCGCTGGGCGGGGTCGCGGGCGACGCCGCCCAGGCGGACGGCGGTGGGCGAGGGGCGTCGGCCCGGGAGGTAGACGCGCTCGACCGTGACGGTGACTTCGGCGGCGAAGGGGCCGGCGTGGGTGCGCAGGTCGCCTTCGAGCAATACGTCGCCGTCGCCTTCGATGGCGAGGGGGCGAAAGCGGACCTCTGCGGTGCGGCGTTCGCGATTGAGCAGATCGTCGACCGATTCGCCGAAGGAGTCCGCGTGGTCGATCCAGGGGGTCGCGAGGCCTGCGGAGCTGCGGGGACGCGTGCGGATGACGCCGGCGGCGGCGTCGACGCGTTCGAGCTCGAAATCGTGCGCCCGCAGGGCGTTGCGGGCGGCGTCGAAGATCGGCGCGTACGCGGGGGCGGCGACGGCGGCGTCGTCGGGCGTTGACGCGCAGCCGACGAGGGCCATCGCGAGGGCGAGGAGCAGCGCGCTGAGCGGGGCGGCGGCACGGAGAGGCGTGGCCATGGCGGGCACTGTAATCGCACCGGGCAGAGGGCTGTCACCGCCCCGGCTCGGGTGCAGCGGGTCCGTACCATGTCGCGCGACAGGCGGACGCGCCCGAACCCAATGACTCAAACCATGGAGGAGCAGCAATGCCCGCAGACCTCGTGACCGGCAACGCGGTGGTGGCCCAGGGCGGCGGGCCGACGGCGGTGATCAACCAGTCGCTGGTGGGCGTGGTGGAGGGCCTGCGGTTCGCGCCGGAGGTGGGGACGATCTTCGGCGCCCGCCACGGCGTGAGCGGCATGGTGAATCAGCAGTTCGTCGAGCTCCAGGACACGCCGCAGGCCAAGCTGGACCGCCTTGCCGCGACGCCTTCAGCGGGGCTGGGCTCGACGCGCGACAAGCCCGACGCGGACTACTGCGCGCGCATCTTCGAGTCGCTCAAGGCCAAGGACATTCATTACTTCTTCTACATCGGGGGCAACGACTCGTCGGACACCTGCCGCATTGTGAACGAGGTCGCGCGGGAACGCGATTACGACCTGCGCTGCTTCCACGTGCCCAAGACCGTGGACAACGACCTGATGGAGAACGACCACACGCCGGGGTACGCCTCGGCGGCGCGGTACGTCGCACTCGCGCACATGGGCGACAACGTGGACAACGCCTCGCTGCCGGGCATCAAAATAAACGTGGTGATGGGTCGGCACGCGGGGTTTCTCGTCGCGGCTGCGGCGCTGGCGCGTCGGCACGAGGGGGACGGGCCCCACCTGGTGTACGTGCCCGAGAAGACCTTTGATCTCGAGCGGTTCGCTGCCGACGTGGAGCGCGTCTACGCCAAGCGCGGGCGGTGTCAGATCGCGGTGAGCGAGGGCATTCAGGATGCCGAGGGCACGGCGATCGCGGCCAAGCTCTTCGAGGGCGAGCGGGATGCGCACGGGAACATCCAACTGTCTGGAACGGGCGCGCTGGGCGACGAGTTGGCGTCGTACCTCAAGAAAAAGCTGACGCCGGCGGGCGGCAAGCCGCCGCGGGTGCGGGCGGACACGTTCGGCTACCCGCAGCGGTGCTGGCCCGACGCCTCGCGGATCGACCAGGCCGAGGCGCGCGAGGCGGGGCGGTTCGCGGCGCGGTGCGCGATGGGCGGGCAGCGCGACGGCTCGATCGCGATCAAGCGCGTGTCGACCGAGCCCTACCGCTCGGAGTTAGCGAGGGTGGAGTTGACGGACGTGGCTGCCAAGACGCGCCACCTGCCCGAGGACCACGTGAACAAGGAAGGTAACGACGTGACGGACGGCTTCATCGAGTGGGCGAGGCCGCTGGTCGACACGCTGCCTTACTTTGAACGCCTCTGATCGACGGCGGTACGGAGGGGACGAAAGGCGGCAACATGACCACCGCGACCGCGACACCGATGACGATCAACACCAAGCATGCGACGCGACGGGAGCTGCACATCGGTTCCCTTGACGAGCTGCGGGCCGAGCTCGACCGCATCGAAGCGGGCCAGAGCGCCGGGACGTTGCAGACGACCGGGAACTGGACGCCCGGGCAGAACCTGCGGCATCTGGCGATCTTCTTTCGAGCATCGCTCGATGGCTTCCCGCCCGGGAAGCCGCCGGCGGTGCTCCGGTGGTTCGTGCGTGTGCTGTTCAAGAAGCGGGCGATCGCGGGTAAGCCGGCGAT
>CAYTSW010000170.1:0-2194 GCA_964440605.1 uncultured Phycisphaeraceae bacterium
CGACGAGCAGGGCTGAGGCTTACGACGCCTCGTCGAGCGTGAAACCGATCTTCAGGCGCACCTGCCAGTGCGCGATCTTCTGGTTCTCGATGTGCCCGCGCACCTCGACGACCTCGAACCAGCGCATGTGCCGGATCGTCTCCGCCGCGCGCTCCACGGCTCGCTTGGCCGCTTCGTCCGAAGACGACGCCGACGAGCCCACGATGTCGATGACCTTGTACACGTGATCAGACATGGAAACCTCCTCGTGAGGTTCTACACGCTCCGGCCCGTCCGTGCCGGTGAAATCGCGATCACCCGCTCAGCGGTTGCGATGCGATCACCGGTTGCCGATCCCCTCGCCGTACAGCCCCGGCCCCGCATCGTCCGGGTCCCGGTCCTGCTCTTCGAGCTGACCGAACGTGTCTCCGCCGCGCGTCTCCACGTCAGGCAGATTCGCGGTCGTCGTATCGACCAAACGCCAGGTGCCGCGCCGCGTCAGCGCCACGCGATCGGCGAAGACCTCGCCGGGGCCCGCGGGTCCCGTGCGGACTTCGAGCGTGAGCGTCGCCTCCACCGAGCCGGGCGAGCGGTCGTGCACGATGATCGAACCCGTCGCCGGCGCCCCGTACGACGCCTGGTCCTGCCGGTCCTCCAGCAGCCACGCCCGCGCCGCGCCCGCCGCCCCCTCGATCGCGATCGAATCGTCCAGACGAGCCACCGCCGGGATCTCCACGAGCCACGTCAGCAGCGCACGCGTCTGGCGACCCGCGGCCTCGCGCTGCTCGACGATCAGCAGGTCACGCGAGGGCGAGTGTTTCAGCGCGTACAGCGTGTCGCGGTCGAACGTCCCGAATCGCACCGCCGCGTTCGGCACCCACACCAGCGTCTCGCCTTCCACCCCGGCATCGACCACGTCCCCACGCTGCGCCGTTTCCGAAGCACACCCCGCGACGCCCACAACGCTCGCGAGCGCTCCAGCCACGACGCACGACCGACACCAGCTCATCATCACTCCTGACACGCGTGTCACTCCTTAGGGCAGCCCGGCCATCGTCCGCAGCGCCCGGTCCAACTTCGTCGGCACGTCCATCACGCTCAGCCGCGACTGCCTCACCAGCGCGAACTCCGCGAACCGCTCGTCACCCTTGATCTGCGCCAGCGTCACGCGGTCCGTCACGCCCGCGACCGGCTCCACATCCACCACCGGGTACTTCACATCCCCCGCGACCGTCGACTCGGGCCGCTTCGGGTCCGGGTACGGCTCGGACACCACGCGGCACAACCCCGCCACCGCCTTCTCCTTGCCCGTGTGGTAGATGAACGCCTGGCTCCCCTTCGGAATCCGCCGCAGCACCATGCACGCCTGCGGATTCGCCACCCCGTCCCACACCGTCTTCCCCTCGCGCACGAGATCGTCGTACGCGTAGTCGCCCGGCTCCGTCTTGAACAGGTACGTCGGCATGGGCCACGACTCTACCGCCTCAAGGCCCGCGAGTGTCGCGCACGCCGAATCCGGCGACCGGCGAAAACAACAACGCCCCGCGTCGAAACGCGGGGCGTCGCGTGATTCAGTCAGTCGAAGCGGTCAGGCGATCACTCACCGGCCGAGGCGACGGGCTCGCCCTCGACCTTCTTGTCGGCGGGCTTGTCGCAGCCGCCGCAGCAGGCCTTGCCGTCGGCCCGGACGCCCGAGCCCTTGCAGCAGCCGCTGTCTTTGACGTTCGAGGCGGCCTGAACGGCAGTCTTGTCGCCGCAGCTCTTCGAGCAGGAAGCGCCGCACGAGGCCTTGGCGTTGGCCGCGACGGCCTGGACGGCCTTCGTCACGCCGCAGGGCTTGTCGCACGACGAGGCGCACGCCGAACGCTTGGCGTTGTACGACGCGGCGATGATGCCGGGCTCAACCTTCCAGTTCATGTAGCGGACCATCTTCATCAGGCCCTTTCCCGAGCAGGGCTTGTCGCACGACGAGCCGCAGGCGGCCTTCTTGGCCTTGGCGGCGATGGTCTGAACACCCGACGTGTCGCAGGACTTCGAGCACTGCGAAGCGCACGACGCCTTAGCGTTGGCGACCGCCTGCACGGCCTTGCCGCCGCAGGGCTTAGCGCCGCAGTCAGCCTCCGCCGACTCAAGCATCGCGGGCATCATCAGCGGGTAGCTGGCCTGCACAACGGTCGCGCGAACGGTCTGACGCTCGCCGCAGGGCTTCGAGCAC
>CAYTSW010000170.1:2294-5522 GCA_964440605.1 uncultured Phycisphaeraceae bacterium
CAGGGCTTCGAGCACGCCGAGGCGCACGAGGCCTTCTCGTTGCTCGCGGCGACAACCTCGGCCTCTTCGGCCAGCTTGCCGAGAGCGCAGCAACTCTTGCCTTCCTCGGAATGCGAGGCGGCGATCACTTCGGTCGTCTCGGCCTTCTCGTCACAGACCTGAACGACCTGCGCCGAAGCCGGCATGGCTTCGCCGCAACACCCGCTGCCGCACATCCCGCCATTCATGACGGAGTAGCCGACAGCGCCGAGCGCTCCCACGCCGAAGACCGAGGTCACGATCGTGGCGAGAAGCGAGGCACCTTTGCGTTGAAACATGGGATTCCTCCAATGATTGCTTGATCAATAACACGCCGCGACGGGCGCAACGCGTCCACACTGGTCTACAACAAGTATCCCCCGCCGTCGCCCGACTATTCACGAATCGGCGTCGGAAAGTGGAAAGTTGGGCCGATGTCCGGGATTCCCCCTGGTTCGAGCGGAATCCAGTAGCCCTTCTTGCAGCCCTGCTGCGCACGGGCCAGCTCACACTGACCCCTATAATCAACCGAACGAAATTCCCTGCGCCAACGGCAACGCATCCCCATAGTTGATCGTGTTCGTCTGCCGACGCATATACGCCTTCCACGCGTCCGAGCCCGATTCGCGACCGCCGCCCGTGTCCTTCTCACCGCCGAACGCCCCGCCGATCTCGGCCCCCGACGTCCCGAGGTTCACGTTCGCGATGCCGCAGTCCGAGCCCGTCGGCGAGAGGAACCGCTCCGCGGCGCGGCTGTCCGACGTGAAGATCGCGCTGCTCAGCCCCTGATCCACCCCGTTGTGCAGCGCGATCGCTTCCTCGTACGTCCCCACCTCGAAGACGTACAGGATCGGCGCGAACGTCTCGCGCTGCGTCACCTCCGGCGCCTTGCCCTTCGGCACGCGGATCAGCGTGGGCTCCACGAAGTGACCCGCCTCGGCCTCGAACCGCTCGATGCCCGACACGCCCCCCGCCAGCACCTCGCAACCTTCTTCTTCCGCCGCCAGGATCGACTCGCGCATGTCTTCCACCGCGCGATCGTTGATCAGCGGGCCCATCAGCGTCCCCGCCGCCAGCGGGTCGCCGATCGACACTTTGCCATACGCCTCGACCAATCGCGGCACGAGTTCCTCCGCCGCCCCGCCCACGCACAGCAGCCGCCGCGTCGTCGTGCATCGCTGGCCGGCCGTGCCAACGGCGCCGAACACCGTCGCGCGCAGCGCCAGCTCCATGTCCGCGTCGGGCATCACGATCATCGCGTTGTTCCCGCCCAGCTCCAGCAGGCAACGCCCCAAGCGCGACGCCACCCGCTGCCCCACGTGCCGACCCATCCGGCAGGACCCCGTTGCGCTGATGAGCGGCAGGCGCCGATCCATCGTCATCCCCTCGCCCACCACCTCGTCCGCGCCGATCACGAGCTGAAACACGTCCCGCGCCCGCACGTTGCCCTCGGGGCTCCACACGTCCTGCTCCTCCATCACCCGCTGCGCCACCCGCGTCGCGCCGACGGCGACCAACGGCGTGATCAGCGAAGGCTTCCACAACACCGTGTCGCCGCAAACCGCCGCAACCATCGCGTTCCACGCCCACACCGCGATCGGGAAGTTGAACGCCGTGATCACCCCGATCGGCCCAAGCGGGTGCCACTGCTCCTGCAGCCGGTGCATCTCCCGCTCCGAGGGCATGGTCAGCCCGTAGCACTGCCGGCTGAGGCCCACCGCGAAGTCCGCGATGTCCACGCACTCCTGCACCTCGCCCACGCCCTCGGGCTTGATCTTGCCCATCTCCAGCGACACCAGCGAGCCCAGGTCATCCAGATGCTCCCGCAGCGCCAGCCCGATCCGCCGCACGATCTCCCCCCGCTTCGGCCCCGGCACGACGCGCCACTGCTCAAACGCCGCGACCGACCGTCTCACCGCCGCGTCGTACGCGGAAGCGTCATCGAGCGCGACCACCGCGAGCGTCTCGCCGGTCGCCGGGTTCACCGTCGGCACCCCATCCGCCGGCACGCCGTCCCCGGGCCGCCTCACCCGCGGATCCTCGAAGATGCCCAGCCGATCCAAGATCGACGAAACGCCCGACGCCGTCGCAGAAGTGTTCATGCCCCCAGCCTAACGCCCCGCCCCCGCTTCCGGTCCTACCGCCCGGGCCGGAACCGCGCCCCGTCCGCGTCCAACCCGTCTTCCGGCTCCAGCCCGTCGTTCCGGCGCAGCTTGTCCATTGGCAGCGCCGCGCCGCTGCGCACGGCGTCGAACCCGTGCTTCCGCCGGATCGCGTCGGCCACCTTCAGCACGCCGCTGCGCTGCTCAATGTCTGTCTCACCCAGTCGGAGTTGTCGCCCGCCACCCGTCGCGAGGCGCGAAAGCTTGCACCCGATCAGGCGCACCGCCGGGCACGGCCCGCCCTTGCCGTGCCGGTCGAGCAGTTCGTTGAGCAGCCGGTGTGCGACCTCCAGAAAGTCGGCATCGAGGTCCGACCGCACGACGCCGCACGCGCCGAGCCCCTCGTCACGCTGATGCGTCGAGAAGTCGCTCAGCCGCACGCGCACCGTTACGCACCCGGCGCTGAGCCCCTTGGCCCGCAGCTCGAACGCCGTCTTGGCGACCAGCGACGCCATCGACGCGTGCAGGTGCGCTCGCGAGCGCACGTCCTCGCTGAACGTCCGCTCGTGCGAGATGCTCTTGCGGCCCACCTCCACGCCCGCTTCGCCCTCGCCGTACCCGAAGCCGGCGCGCACCGGCCCGATCGGCGGCTCACCCACGCACGCCGCATACAGCCCGGCCCCGAACTCGCCCAACACTTCGCCCGCCCCGTCGCGCCCGAGCGCCAGCAGGTCCGCCCCCGTCGCGATCCCCCGCGCCCGCAGCTTCTCCGCCATCACCGGCCCCACGCCCCGCAGCTTCTGCACGCCCAGCCCGCTGACGAACGCCTGCGCATCATCGCGGTGCACCACCGTCACCCCCGCCGGCTTCCGCATGTCCGACGCGATCTTCGACAGAAACCGGTTCGGACCCACGCCGAGCGAACACGTCAGCCCCGTCGCCTCCCGCACCGCCCGGCGAACCAAACACGCCAGCAGCCCCGGCCAGTCACGCTCGACGCCGGGCGACACACGCTCGAGATCCGAGCCAGCCAACGGTCGGCGCTTCGCCTCCCCACGCCACAGTCACCCGCGCCGACCGGGAAGCCGGTGGAGCCACGCTTCCAGGT